>JAKOZI010000208.1 GCA_029780075.1 Pseudomonadota bacterium | reverse complement strand
CAGCTTTGGCGCCTGCGCCAGTTCGGCCTCATCAAGAAGGTCGTTCATGGCTATCGCTACTACCTCACCCGCCTGGGTCGCTCGACCATCGCCGCCGCTTGTCGAATCACTGAACAAGCCATCGTTCCGGCTCTCGCCCACGCTACCCCGTGACCCGATCTGCTCAGGAAATGTAAAGATCTGAGTCATAAGTGACTAACGGCCGGGTTCAAGCGCAACGCCCTGGCGATTGCGTCCATAGATCCGCGGCCTGATGTAACTGTCGATGACCGGGGTCAGAGAGTTCATCAGCAGCACGGCAAAGGCCACGCCTTCCGGGTAACCCGCCCAGGTACGGATCACGTAGGTCAGCACGCCGCAGCCGGCGCCGAAGACCAGTTGCCCGCGTCGCGTATTGGGCGAGGTAACATAGTCGGTAGCAATGAAGAAAGCCCCGAGCATGGCACCGCCGGAGAGCAGATGGGTGGACGCTTCCATGTACCGTGCCGGGTCGATGGCATTGAGAATCGCCGCCGGTACGGCAATGCCGAGCAACATCGCCAGCGGGATGTGCCAGGTGATGGTGCGCAGGAAAATCATCGCCACGCCGCCGGCAGCGATCAACCAGGTGGCGGTTTCGCCAAGACTGCCGGCGCGGCTTCCGTACCAGCCCTGGATCGGCGCATGCAGCAGCGACTGCGCCAGGTCGATGCCGCGCGACAGCTCGGTCTTGGCAAAACCAAGCAGCGACGCGCTGGCAACGGCGTCGAAGGCCGGCTGCATGCCCTTGAGGGTGATCAGGAGCCCGGCAATGGGCCCTGGAGCGGCCGCCGCGACGATCGGCAGCGGCGCCACCCAGGCGGTCATGTGCACCGGGAAGGAAATCAGCAACGCCACCCGCGCGACCATCGCCGGATTGAACAGATTCTGGCCGAGGCCACCGAAAACCTGCTTGCCCAGAACCGTCGCGAAAAGGCCACCGAAGACGCCGATCCACCACGGTGCCCAGGGCGGCAGTGACAATGCCAGGAGCCAGCCGGTCAGCACCGCCGATCCATCCAGCAGGACCGGTGCCACGGCGCGTCCCCGCAGCTGCAGGCACAGCGCTTCACCACCGGCGGCGGCGCCGACGGTGATCATCCAGAGGTAGATCGCCGGCCAGCCGTAAAGCCAGAATCCGAACAGGGTCGCCGGCGTCAGCGCGACCATCACGATGATCATGACCCGGCTGACACTGTTCGGCGTGGCGGCATAGGGTGCGGCCACCGGCATTTCCACAGGCCGCGTCATGTGCTTGCCTCCTGGGGCTGGGGCTGCGGAGCGGGCACACGCGCCTTCACGGCGGCACGCTCGGCCTTGCGGCGCGCGGCCACCTCGGCCTTTTCACGGGCGTCGCGTTCGAGTCGGGCGAGGCGCGCCTCGGCCAGGCGCTTGCCGGCCTCGGTGCGCAGTTTGGCACGCTCACGCGCCGACAACTCGCCTTTGGCGTGACTGAAGTACTGCACCAGCGGAATGTGCGAGGGACAGACATAGGCGCAGCAGCCGCACGAAATGCAATCGCTGAGCGAGTATCCAACGGCCCCGTCGAGGTCGCCGCTCCGGATATGGGCCGCCATTTCCAGCGGCAGCAGGCCCATCGGACAGGCGCGCGTGCAGGAACCACAGCGAATACAGGGCCCAACCTCGGGCACCGCCGCCTCGACGGCATCGAAGGCGAGGATGCCACTCGCCCCCTTGACCAGCGGCACGCGACCATGCCGCAGGAGCGTGCCCATCATCGGCCCCCCGAGGATCAACCGCGCCGGCGCTTGTGCGAGCCCGCAGAACGCAAGCAGCTCGTCGACCAGGGTGCCCAGCGGCGCGAAGAGGTTGCCCGGCGCCGTCACGGCAGCGCCGTTGATGGTGACGATGCGCTCGACCAAAGGCTGGCCCAGACGGATGGCTTTGTGCACGGCGGCGCAGGTCGAGACGTTGTGCACCAGCACGCCGACTTCGGCCGCGCGTGCATCGGCGGGCACTTCCTTGCCGGTCAGGGTCTGAATCAACTGTTTGTCCGAACCCATCGGGTAGCGCGCGGGTACCGGCCGAATCTTCACTTCCGGGAAGGCGGCTGCGGCTTTGGTCATCGCCGCGATGGCTTCAGGCTTGTTGTCCTCGATACCCACCAACGATTCGTCGGCGCCAATGGCATGCATGATGATGCGCGCGCCGTCGACCACCTGCTCCGGAAAGTCGCGCATGATGCGGTCGTCGCTGGAAACATAGGGCTCGCACTCGCCGCCATTGACGATCAGCGTACGCACGCCGAGGCGTCGGCCCAGCACAAACTTGACAGCAGCCGGGAAGGTGGCGCCGCCGAGACCGACCACCCCCGCCGCGGCGGTGCGTCTGGCGATTTCCTCGGGCGCCAGGGCAAAGGGATCGGCAACCGGGTCGGTATCGATCCAGCGATCGGCGAAATCGGATTCAATCGTGATCGCGGCAAAACCGAGCCCGGACGGATGCGGCGCGGTCACTTCGGCGATGGCGGTGACGGTGCCGGACACCGAGGCGTGAATCGGCGCCGAGATGTTGCCCTGCGACTGGGCCAGCAACTGTCCCTTGAGCACCTTTTGGCCGACCAGGACCACCGGCCGCGCGGCGCCACCCACATGCTGCTGCAGGGGCATATGGACGCGTGCCGGTTGTGGGAGCATACGCAGCGGAACGTCGGCCGCGGGGCGCTTGTGGTCGTCGGGATGCACGCCCCAGCGCGGTTCCTTGAAGAAGCGTTCGATCAGTCGCATGGCGATTTCCTTCAGACGGTAGCGGGTCTTGGCCAGATCCAGTGCGGCAGCGTCACCGGCACCGGCACCATGCCCATGGCCTCGGTTGGGCAGCGGTCCACACAGGCGCCGCAGCCGGTGCACGCTTCACGGATCACGTTGTGGATCTGCTTGGCCGCGCCGATGATCGCGTCGGTCGGGCAGACCTTGCTGCAGCGACAGCAACCGGTGCAGATGTCCTCGGCGACAAAGGCGAGCTGCGGACCGTCGTCGCGGACCGCCGCGAGGTCGATCTTGATCCCGAGTCTGGCGGCGATGGCCTCGGCGACGGCACGTCCGCCAGGCGGGCAGAGCGTCGGTGCCGCTTCGTTGCGCGCCAGGGCTGCCGCAGCCTGGGCGCAGCCGACAAAGCCACACTGCCCACATTGCGATCCCGGCAACAGCGCCTGCAACTCGGCTTCGAGCGGGTTCTCCTCGACCGCCAGGTAGCGGGCGGCGAGTCCGAGAAGGCTGCCCAGGGCAAGACCCAGGACGGTTAAACTAGCGACTGCGATCAACATGACGATCCCCTTCTCAACCGGTACTGATGCCGGAAAAACCCATGAAAGCCATCGCCAGCAGGCTGGCAACGATGAAACCGATCGGCGGACCGGCAAAAAGTCGCGGTACCGCGGCCACAGCCAGGCGTTCGCGTTGCCCGGCAAAAATCACCATCACCAGGCTGTACCCGACCGACGAGGCGAAGGCGAACAGCGTGCTGGTCATGAAGCTCATGCGACCTTCGACCAGCAGCAGGGCAATGCCGAGCACCGCACAGTTGGTGGTGATCAGCGGCAGGTAGATGCCCAACATCTGGAACAACTGCGGCGAGACCTTGCGTACCGTCAGTTCGGTGAACTGCACCGCGCTGGCAATCACCAGGATGAAGGTGACGGTGCGCAGGAAACCCAGGCCGTAGGGCGCCAGCAGGTAGTGCTGCACCGCCCAGTCGGCCATCGACGACACGGTAATGACGAAGGTCGTCGCCAACCCCATGCCGGCGGCCGCGTCGATCCGTGTCGTGACGCCCATGAACGAGCACAGGCCCAGAAAGCGCGCCAGGATCACGTTGTTGACCAGCGCCGCGCCGATCATCATCAGTGCGTAGTCTTTCATGCCTCGTCCTTTCCACTGCAAGACTCGCCAGGCTGCGCCCGGCGCAGGAAGCGGGGCGCCAATTCACCACGTGCAGAAAGCCGCCGGGCCCCGAAACCCGCCAGCAACAGGCCGACTGCCAGACCCGCCGCCGCGCCGGCCATGCTCTCGACATCGCCACCGCCAAACGCCTGCACGGCGCCGCCGGCGATCAGCGAACTGGCCAACGGCAAGCCGTAAGCGATCAATGCGCCCTTGAGCAGGGTCTGCGCGCCGACGCCGATCACGATGCGCTCACCGACGCCGAAATCCTGCTGCCCGTGCAGCACAAAGCGTCGCGCCTCGATACGGCTGGCAAGGCTGCCGATACCCTTGCTGCCACACTGCCCGGCCGCGGCGCAGGCGCCACAACTGGTAGTCTGCTCGGGTTCCAGCCAGATCACGCCATCCTTCGTGTGAACGACGCGGGCAATGCCCTCGACCGTGTCGCCACTGCTGCCGGTTGCTGCCATGCTGATCCCCTTGGTCATGATTCAGGCGATCCCGTGCGCACCGGCCATCTGGATTTCCTTGCCGGCACGCAGATCCAGCAGGCGCTTGCACACCACCATCAGCCCTGTCACCAGAAAGCCTCCGGGCGGCAGGATCATCATCAGCACTCCCATACTGGCCGGCAACAGGCGCAGTTCCATGAACTTGAAGGACGGTCCGAGAAGCAGCGAGGCATCCGCGAAAAGCGTACCCGAGCCGATGATCTCGCGCACCGCGCCGATGGTGGTCAGCGCGATCGTGAAGCCAAGGCCCATGCACAGACCATCGACGAATGCCGGCACGACCGGTGCCTTGGCGGCGAAAGCTTCCAGACGCGCAAGCGGCAGGCAGTTCGAGACGATCAGCGGAATGAACAGACCCAGCACCTTGTACAACTCGTGCATCCAGGCGTTCATCGCCAGGTCAACCAGAGTCACCATCGTGGCCACGATGAGGATGAAGACCGGGATCCGGACCTCCTGGCTGATGTGGTTGCGGAAGGTGGCGACCAGCAGGCTGGAGGCGGCCATCACCGCCGCCGTTGCCAGCCCCATGCCGAAGCCATTGGTGGCGCTGGTGGTCATGGCCATGGCCGGGCACATCCCCAGCAACATGCTGAAAACACCGTTGTTCTCCCACAGGCCATCCCTGACAATCCTGGTATAGGGGTTGCTCATTTCAGCTTCCTTCCGTCAGCCGCGCCTTGTGCGCGGCAAAAAATTCGAGGCCACCGCGGACCGCATTTACCACGCCACGCGGGGTGATGGTGGCGCCGGCAAACTGATCGAACTCGCCGCCGTCCTTTTTCACCTTCCAGCGCTCGGGCAGGGGATTGGCGAGCGACAGTCCGGTGAAGCGCAGGATCCAGTCGCCCTTCTTCTCCTCGATCTTGTCGCCGAGGCCGGGCGTCTCGTGGTGTGCCAGAGCGCGCACCCCCAGCACCTGGCCCGCGGCATCGACGCCGATCATCAGCTTGATCTCGCCGGCGTAGCCGCTGCCGTAGATTTCGTAGGCGACACCGGTCACCTCGCCTTTCAGGCGGCTGCGATAAACGGTGATCTCCTTGTGATCGGCGTTTTCCATGAGCACCGTATCAGTGGCAGGGTTGTTGTCGAAGGGCACGCCGGCCAGCACCTGGCTCAGGGAATTCTGGCGATCCTCAAGCGCCCGCGCGGCGATGTCGTCGGTCGTGACCTGGGCGATCACCGCCAGCACAAGGCCAAAGCCGAGGCAGAAGGCACCGAGGATGAGACCGTGCCGCAGGCTTGGCAGGGTCATCGCCGCCCCCTTGGCCTTGCGGGCAGGAGCATGGTTGTCGAGAGAGGGAGTGATTCGGACGGATTCATGATCATGTGGCCTATGCGTTGGCCGATACCCCGCATTTTCTGTGCCAAGTTTTGTTGCGGCGCACACCAAAGGCGTGCGTGCACTCGTAACCCCGCACCAGCACGGAAGTTTTTCCCCCTCTCCCAGCCACGCCAGGACACTCGCGCGACCTCCCGGCGATGTCGCAAGTCCTACAAAACGCCACAAAATCGACCGCGAACTGTAGCCAAATCAAGGTCGGCACGAAATCTGCTCAGGAATGGAAAGACATTAGACCGGGGACGCGAGATGGCGAACGAACAACTCAAGACAGCGGCCGAAAGCGAGCCTCAGATAACGGAAAAGCTCTCTCCGAGCATTCATCCGCAGGTCTTCCAGCACACTGTCAATCAGGCCGACATGGCGATCTCGATCACCGACGTGCGCGGCAACATCCTGTACGTCAATCCGGCATTTACCCGCGTCACCGGCTACGGCAGCGACGAGGCGATCGGCAAGAACCAGTCGATCCTGTCCAACCAGAGCATGCCGCGCGCGTTCTATCAGTCGCTCTGGCAGCAGATCTCGCGCGGCGAGCCATGGGGAGGCCGGCTGGTCAATCGTCGCAAGGACGGCAGCAAATACCTCGCCGAGTTGAGCATCTCGCCGGTCGTCAATGGCGCCGGCGAAGTGCTGAACTACCTCGGCATGCACCGCGACATCACCGAAGTCCAGCGCCTGGAGTATCAGGTCAGGAACCAGAAGGCGCTGATCGAGTCGGTGGTCGATGCCGCGCCGGTAGTGATCGCACTGCTTGACATCGACGACCGCGTGGTACTCGACAACCATGCCTACAAGATGCTGCAGGCCGACCTGGGAATGGCCGAGCCGGCGCCGATGCTGATGACCGCGGTCCGCGCCAGTCTCGAACTCGATACGGGGCGCGGACGACGGACCTCCGGTTACCTCTTTCTCGATCGCGAAGTCCGGCTCGACCCGCCCGGCGGCAAGCAACCGCGCTGGTTCTCGTGTTCGGGAAGTCGTGTGCGCGAGGACGCCGGCACGGCTGAAGCCTTCCTGGCCGGACAGGGTCGCGATTACCTGCTGCTGGTGGCGAAGGAAATCACCAGCCTGCGCGCACAGCAGGAAAAGGCCCGCGTCGCCGCCCTGCGGGCGGTGATGGCCGACGAGGATCGGGTTTCCTCCCTGCGCGAGAGTCTCGCCGCCGCCACTTTCCGCCTCGAAGGACCGCTGAACATGATGGCCTCAGTGGTCGGCATGCTGGCCAGACGCAAGGGCGAAACAGACCCGATGTCGGTGGCTCTGGCCGATGCGGTCACCGCCGGTCAGAAGGCACTCGACGAACTGCGCTCGATGATTCCCGGCAAAACGCGCGAGGCGATCGGCCCGGTCAATCTGAATGAACTGCTGCGCGATGTCCTCGATCTGTCGACCGGTCGCCTGCTCGCCGCCGGGATCACCGTCAACTGGAAGCCGCAGGCGATGTTGCCGACCCTGAAGGGGGCTCCGAACAAGCTGCGTTCGCTGTTCAAGGCACTGATCGACAATGCCATCGAAGCGATGAACACGCGCGGCTGCCGCGAACGCGAGCTGACGGTAGTCAGCAAGGCGCGTCTGGGCGGCATCGAAGTGATTATCGCCGACACCGGACCCGGCATCGTGGGCACCCAGCAGTTGAAGGTCTTCGAGCCCTTTCACACCACCAAGCGCGGCGGCGGCCATCTCGGCACCGGTCTGCCTTCGGCACAGCAGGTCGCCGCCGAACACGGCGGTTTCATCGAAATCGAACCGGCGACGGCGCGCGGCTGCCGCGTGCGCGTACTGCTGCCACTGGACCGACGACCATGAGCGAGAACCGTCCAGTGTCCTTGATGCACTCCCAGTTCGAGACCCTGTTACGGGTCTCGCAAGTCCTCGCGCGCGCGGTCGATTTCTCGCAGAGCCTGCGCGAAGTGCTGCGCGCGCTCGAAATCACCGGTCATCTGAGCCGGGGCATGCTCGGCGTGGTCGATCCCGACGCCGGCGACCTGAGCGTGCACCTCGTGCATGGACTCGAACACGAGGAATTCCAGGCGGTGCGCTACCAGGCCGGCGAAGGTCTGCTCGGCCGGATCCTGGAAAGCGGCCGCAGTTGCGCGGTCGTTCGCCTTGGCGACGAGCCACACTTCCTGAACCGCCTGGGCTTCTACGAAAGGGACCTGCCGTTCATCGCCGCACCGATCCATGTCGGCGGCACGCTGCAGGGCGTGCTGGCAGTGCAGCCTGACGCGCCGGACGATGGCTGGCTCGCAGAGCGCACCCGTTTTGTCGAAATGCTGGCCAATCTGATCGGCCAGAATCTCCGGCTTTCGGTCGAAATGACGCAGGAGGACAAGTCGCTCGACGGGGAGCGCGACAGCCTTCGCCGCTCGGTTCGCCAGCGGCCCGGCTTCGGTAACCTCGTCGGCCACTCGGTGTCCATGCTGCGCATCTTCGATCAGATCCGCATGGTTTCCAAATGGCCGACAACGGTTCTGATCCGCGGCGAAACAGGAACCGGCAAGGAACTCATCGCCAACGCCATCCACTACAACTCGCCGCGCGCACGCGGACCGTACGTGCGCCTCAATTGCGCCTCGCTGCCCGAGAATCTGCTGGAGTCGGAGCTCTTCGGGCATGAGAAGGGGGCGTTCACCGGCGCGGTGAACGCCCGCAAGGGCCGCTTCGAAATGGCCGACGGCGGCACCCTGTTTCTCGACGAAATTGGCGACATCTCGCCGGCCTTCCAGGCCAAGCTGCTGCGGGTACTGCAGGAAGGCGAGCTCGAGCGCGTCGGTGGCGGCAGGACGCTGAAGCTGGACGTGCGCCTGATCGCCGCCACGCACCGCGACCTGGAGGCGGCGGTCGATGCCGGAGAATTCCGCGAGGATCTCTACTACCGCCTCAACGTGATGCCGATTGTGCTGCCCCCCCTGCGTGAGCGCCTCGAAGATTTGCCGAAGATCGCCAACCACCTGCTCGACCGTCTCGGTGGCATGCAGCGTCGGCCGCTGCGGCTCACCGCCGGCGCCCACCGGCGCCTGGCACAACACCAATGGCCCGGCAATGTGCGTGAACTGGAAAACTGTCTCGAACGGGCGGCGGTGATGTCGGAAAGCGGCGAGATCGACGCCGACCTGATCCGTATCGACAAGGGACGCGAACGCGCCGGGCGCCGCCCGGCGCCGACCACGGCGACCGGCGCGACCGTAGCGCAAGCCGCGGTCAGCAGCACCGGCGGCGGCGACGGCATCGAACCCGGCGGCGAACAGAGCGAACGCGAACGTGTCATCGCCGCGCTCGAGCAGGCCGGCTGGGTCCAGGCCCGCGCCGCCCGCCTCCTCGGCATGACCCCACGCCAGATCGCCTACCGCGTCCAGATCCTCAACATCGAGGTGAAACAGATTTGATCAGACGAAGGAGAAGCAGATGATGGAGCAAGGCGAGTACCAGATCGGCGACATCGTGTTCAGTCGCGAACTGCTGGTCAACGACGGCGGCATCCCGGGCCTGGCGGAGAACGCCGTCCTGGCAACGCCCGGCCGACGCGGTGTGGTGGTAAACCACGGTCATGCCGCCGTCGATCCGGCCCAGGAAATCTACCTGGTACGCTTCGAAGGCGAAGCCGGAGCAGCCGGCGATCTCGGCCCACCGGTAGGTTGCCTGCCCGACGAATTGACCCAGGACGAGACCCGGGCCAGCGCATAGCTAAAGTAGCCGGTGGACGACCCGCGGGCCTCTGCCCGCGTCAGCTCCGGCAGCCTCAGGTGTTCAGTGCGCGCTTGAGCGAGTCGACGTCTTCGGCCGAATCGGCAAGCAGCGCTCTGAGTTCCTCCGCATCGAACAAGGCTGAGAGTGAAGAGGCATCCACCACTTCGCAGAACTTCGGATTTCGCCATGCATGCTCGACGTTGGCCAGTTTGTTGGCGACGAACAGCACCTCGGGCAGCGTCTTCACCGTCGCCACCAGCAGCTCGGCCTCATGGTCCCGAATCGCGGTCACCGCCTCTTCCGGCAGGCCCATGGCGGCCAGCAAGGCATGTCCGATATGCTCGTGCCATTCGACCAGCAACTCATACAGTCCTGCGGGATCGTTGATCACTTCCGGAAAATTCGCAGCCCGCGACAGCAGGTAGAAGACCCCGATATCATGAACCAGGCCGACGAACATCGCCTCGTCGGGATTGATGCGTGTCAGCACGCGCGCCAGCACGCGGCACAGCGCGGCGACGTGCAGCGAATGTTCCCACAGTCGCCTGGACAGCGCTTCGAATGGCACCATTTTCTTGGAACCCAGCAACTGTTCGATGGCGACGGCAAACGAGAGACCGCGCACCGCCTCCATACCGACCTGCGCGATCGCGCCATTCACCGTGATGACCGCCCGCCCCGAAGGGTTCAGCGCTACCGAGTTGGCCAGACGAATCACCTTCGCGCTCAGCAAGGGTTCGGCGCTGACCAGGGTACCCAACTCATCGATGGTCAGGTTGGGATTCCTGAGCGCGTTGCGGATCGTGACCGTGATGTCGAGGAAGGTCGGAAACGAGATGGTCTCGGTGGACAGATCGCGAGCGATGTCTTCGAGAATCGTGAAGCTGAGATGCCGGACGATTTCCTGGCGCGGCTTGATCACCACCGCCAGTACGGACGCGCCCAAGGCCAGTTTGTCGCCATCGGACAGTGCTTCCGCGATACCGTTGTTCAGCCGCCGACCATTCAGGCGACTGGAGTTCCGACCCTGGGGGATCAGGAAATACTGGCCGTCGTTGAAGCGAATCGTCGCGTGCACGGTCGATACGGTGAGATCATGCGACAAGGCCAGGTGATTGTCCGGCCGGCGCCCGATGCTCCCGCCAGACTCGTCGAATTCCGCTTCGTATGGCGTCGGATATGGTTTTCCATCAAGAGAAACGACGCGCAACGCCAGCATCCTGTACTCCCCCATCACTTTTGCCCCAAACATCGTACGCCCCCGCGCGTAGCGGATGATAGCGGAAATCATGACCGGGACGCATCAACAACCCCGGCACGCGCGCGTTCAACAGTCGTACCCCGTTCTCGTCGAATGGCTCTACCGGCAGTTCCTCGGACTGCGGTGCAAGGCATCCATCAGCAGGAATTCACCCATACGCATGCCCTTCATGCCTTGGCCAACGGCCAGCCGACCGAGCAGCGTCACCGGCCATGTTTCGCCGCCCGCAGCGTGGCGGCGCGCACGCACTACGGATCACCGCAGCCGGTCGTCAATCCGCCATTGTCGTGTTTGCAACATCACGGGCGAATCTGGATGGATCCTGATTTTCAATGACTTAAGCAACAAGACTGTCCTGGCACGCCAGTTGCTTCATCCCTGGTGCCTTCAAACCCGGGAAATCACAAGGGAGCTCGCCATGGATCTGCCAGTCATCGAATCCTCACCGCCCGCAGCCACCGGCTGTAGCGCCGGTAGTTGCGGCTCCACGGCGCAGCAGGTGGATGGCCTCTCCGACGCCATTCGCGCCAGGGTGCAGGACCATCCCTGTTATTCGGAAGACGCCCACCACTACTTCGCCCGCATGCACGTCGCGGTGGCGCCGGCCTGCAACATCCAGTGCCACTACTGCAACCGCAAGTACGACTGCGCCAACGAGTCACGACCGGGCGTCGTTTCCGAACTGCTGACCCCGGACCAGGCGGTCAGGAAAACGCTGGCGGTGGCGGCGACGATCCCGCAGATGACTGTCCTCGGCATTGCCGGTCCCGGCGATCCGCTGGCCAATCCGCAGCGGACCTTCGAAACCTTCCGGCAACTGGCGTTGAAGGCGCCGGACATCAAGCTCTGCGTGTCAACCAACGGCCTGGTGCTGCCCGATCACGTCGATGAACTGGCGCGTTACAACATCGACCACGTCACCATCACCATCAACTGCGTGGACCCCGACGTCGGTGCCCGCATCTATCCCTGGATATTCTGGAAGAACAAGCGCGTCTTTGGCCGCGAGGCGGCGGCGATCCTCATCGAGCAGCAGCAGAAGGGCCTGGAAATGCTCACCGCGCGCGGCATCCTGGTGAAGGTCAACTCGGTGCTGATCCCCGGCGTCAATGACCAGCACCTGCCGGAAGTGTCGAAGGTGGTCAAGTCCAAGGGAGCCTTTCTGCACAACGTCATGCCGCTGATCGCCGAGGCCGAACACGGCACTTTCTACGGCGTGATGGGGCAAAGGAGCCCGAAACCGGCGGAACTCAAGGCCCTGCAGGATGCCTGCGAAGGCGACATGAACATGATGCGCCATTGCCGCCAGTGCCGCGCCGATGCGGTCGGCCTGCTCGGCGAGGACCGCGGTGCCGAGTTCACGCTCGACAGGATCGACACCATGGAGATCGACTACGAGGCGGCGATGGTGGTACGCGCCGAACTGCGCGCGCAGATTGCCGCCGAGCTGGCCGAAAAACGCGCCAGGGCACACCCGCCGGCCGCCACCGCAACGCCACAGGTGATCAGCTTCCAGCCGCACGCCGCGAAGCCGGCGCCAGTACCCGGTCGACCGGTGTTGATGGCTGTCGCCGCCAAGGACGGGCTGGTCGCCGTGCACTTCGGGCACGCCCGCGAGTTCCTCGTATATGAGGCCTCGGCCAGCGGCGCCCGCCTGGTCGGCCACCGCAAGGCGGAATCCTACTGTTCGGGCGACGAAAGCTGCGGCGACGCCGAGTCGGTGCTGGAGAAAACGATCAGGGCGCTCGCCGACTGCGAAGTCGTGCTCTGCTCGCGCATCGGATACGAACCCTGGGGCCAACTGGAATCGGCCGGCATCCAGCCCAACGGCGAACACGCCATGCAACCGATCGTGGATGCGGTCATGGCGGTATGGAACGAGATGCTGGCGGCGGGCAAGCTGGCCGTCGGACCAATCGTCGCCAAACGCGCCTGAGGAGGACAAGGTGGCCCTCGAAATCATCGAAAGCTGCGTTAACTGCTGGGCATGCGCTCCCCTCTGCCCGAATCAGGCGATCTACGAAGCGACACCGCACTTCCTGATCGAGGCCGACAAATGTACCGAATGCCTGGGTGACTTCGCCGAGGCGCAGTGCGCCAGCATCTGCCCGATCGAAGGGGCGATCATCAACGAACTCGGTGAAGCGCTCAATCCGCCGGGATCGCTGACCGGCATCCCGCCCGAGCGCTGGGCGGCCGCGCAGGCCGAGATTGCGGCGCGCTAGCCATGGCCGACGTCATTTTCTACGAGAAGTCCGGCTGTGCGGGCAATGCTCGCCAGAAAGCCCTGCTGATCGCCGCCGGCCATCAGGTCGAGAGCCGCGACCTGCGCCAGCACTTCTGGAGCAATCTGCGCCTGCTGGAGTTCCTCGCCGACCTGCCGGTCGCGCAGTGGTTCAACCCCTCGGCACCGGCGATCAAGTCCGGTGAAATCGTGCCGGACGAATTCGACCAGCGTACCGCGTTGGCCGTGTTGCGCAACAATCCACTGCTGATTCGCCGGCCGCTGCTGCAAGTCGGCGACGAGCGGCGGGTGGGCTTCGATGCCGCGACGATCGACGCCTGGATCGGGCTGCCGGACTTCCCGTCGGGTGACCTTGAAGCCTGCCGCCGCAAACCCTCCAGCGGCCGTGTCTATTATGTGCAATCAGCCGGCGGCGGTGCTTTTCCCTGCCGCTTCGACGACGACCCAGCGCATGCCCGCCGCTGCTCTCCCTGAAAGCGCGGTGTCTGTCGCCCCCGGTGTGCATTGGATCGGCGCTTTCGACCCGGATCTGCGGAACTTCGACATCATCCTGCGCACCGCCAACGGCACCAGCTACAACGCCTATGCGGTGCGCGGCAGCGCAGGCGTCGCGGTCATCGACACGGTCAAGCTCAACTTCTCCGAAACCTTCTTTCGCCGTCTTGAATCGATTGCCGACTACGACGAAATCACCACCATCGTCCTCAATCATCTCGAACCCGATCACTCCGGCGCGCTTCCGGAACTGCTGCGGCGCGCGCCTGGTGCGACGCTGCTGGTCTCGCCGCAGGCCCGCCTGATGCTGAAGGGGCTTTTTGATCCGGGTGAGTTCGAAGGGCGCATCGCCTTCGTCGGCACCGGCGACAGCGCCGATCTCGGCGACCGGCAACTCGAATTCTTCAACACCCCCTACCTGCACTGGCCGGACACACAATGCACCTGGCTGGCTGCCGAAGGCGTCCTGTTCTCGGCTGACTTCCTCGGCTGCCATTATTGCGACACGCGCCTGTTCAACGACGCCGTCGGTGACTTCCGCTTTTCCTTCGAGTATTACTATGCTCATATCATGCGCCCGTTTCGGGCCCACGTGCGCACCGCCCTCGACCTGATCGAACCCTTGCCGATACGCATCATCGCGCCAGGGCACGGCCCGATCCTGCGTCAGGATCCGCGTGACTACGTCGCCCGCTACCGTTCGCTATCGGCGCCCAGCCTGCACGGCGCCGGTACGAAGACCTTGCTGGTCTTCTATATCTCGGCTTACGGCGCTACGCGGCGCATGGCCGAAGCCGTGGCGGCCGGCGCCGAGTCGGCGTCGAGCGCCGCCGGCGAAGTGCGCGTCTCGCTCTATGACCTGGAGGGCGGGCACGCGCAGCCCTTCGTTGACCTGATCGAGGAGGCCGACGCGCTGGTGTTCGGCAGCCCGACGATCAACGGCGACGCGGTCAAGCCGGTGTGGGATCTGCTCTCCTCGCTGACCATGGTCGACGTCAAGGGCAAGCTCGCCGCGGCGTTCGGATCCTACGGCTGGAGTGGCGAAGCGGTGCCGATGATCGAGGATCGCCTGCGCCGCCTGAAGCTGCGCGTGCCGCTGCCCGGCGTCAAGGCACGCCTGACCCCGACCGCCGATGATTTTTCTGCCTGCCACGATCTCGGCCGCCAGATCGCGCTGCACCTGCTGGGTCGCGCGACGCCACGGACCATCGACATGGCCAACCTCGTTTGATTTCACCCATCGGAGAATCCGCATGCCCAAAGCCAGCGTCACCTTTCAGGATATCGGCGTCACCGTCACCGTACCCGCAGGCACCCGCCTGATCGAGGTCTCGGAAAAGGTCGGTGCCGGCATCACCTACGGCTGTCGCGAAGGCGAGTGTTGCACCTGCCTGACCAAGATCGTCTCGGGTCATGAGCACCTCGCCGCCCCCTCGGTGCTCGAAGACCAGGTGCTCAAGGACAACCTTGCACCGCGCCGTCACCGCCTCGCCTGTCAGGCGCAGATTCTCGGCGGCAACATCGTCGTCAAGCCGGCCTGAGTTTTCACCCCACCCCTTCCATTTACCAGGAGCCTCCCATGCCGAATATCACCTTTTCCAGTCCGATGCACAAGGACAAGACCATCTATGCCGTTGCCGGCAGCCACACCCAGACGATTCTCAAGCTCGCCAAGGAGAACCATGTCCCGATCGACTTTTCCTGTGGTGACGGCGAATGCGGCACCTGTCTGGTCAAGGTCAGCAGCGTCGACAAGAGCAGCCACAACAAGTACGGGCACATGGGTGGCCCGCTCAACGTACGCGAGGTCGCCGTACTCAAGGACATGGGCAAAATCAAGCAGGCACAGATCGAACAGATGTACGTCGATGACCTGCCGCCGACCGAGTGGCGCCTGGCCTGCCAGTACATCGTTCGCGACGAGGACATCCTGGTCGAGTATCCGAGCCGCTGATGCCGGCGCCGACTGCCGCTTTCAGCGCCATCCGGGCGCGGGCCGAGGCCGCCTATCTCGGCCTGGCCCTCGGCGATGCGCTGGGTGCGACGGTCGAGTTCATGACCCCGCGCGAGATCGCCCATCACTACGGCATCCACCGGGAAATCGTCGGTGGCGGCTGGCTGCGACTGAAGGCCGGTCAGGTCACCGACGATACCGGCATGTCGCTGGCGTTGGGCGAGGCGATCATCGCCGATGCGGGTCGGGTCGTCCCGCTGGCCTGTGCCAACGCCTTCGATGCCTGGATGCGCAGCAAGCCGATCGACATCGGCAACACCGTGCGGCGCAATCTGGTGACCTTTCGCAAGACCGGCGTGCCGGTCGCCCCGGCATCCGACCACGACGCCGGCAACGGGGCGGCGATGCGTGTGCTGCCGGTGGCCCTGGCGACTTTCGGAGAATCCGAGTCAGTGGTGCGCGCAGCCGCGCACGCACAGGCGCACGTGACCCACAACAATCCCATCTCGGACGTCGTGTGCGAGTTCCTGACGTTGACGGTGCAGGACTTTCTGCGCGGCGACACCCTGCCGGAGGTGGTCTGTCGGCGCATCCAGCCCCTGGTGGGAAAGCATCCGGAGTTGTCGTTCCACGACCGTCCTCCGCGTGAAAATCCCAGCGGCTGGGTCGTCGAAACCCTGCAGGCGGTGTTGCAGGCGCTGCTCCAAAACACCGGCTTCGAGGACGGTCTGGTCGATGTCGTCAATCGCGGCGGCGATGCCGACACCACCGGCGCCATCGCCGGCATGCTGTTCGGCGCGTTGTACGGTGCAGACGCGCTGCCACGACGCTGGCTCGCCGCTCTCGATCCCGGCGTCGCCAGCCGCTGCCGGGAGCAGGCACGTGCGCTGCTGCAGGCACCGCGGCACGAATAGTCGGCAAAGATCACCGGAAAAGCCGCTGGCTTGAGGGGGTGATCGCCTCAGCCGCGCCGATCGCACCGTGCGCCGCCGTTGGCGGCAGACCAGGCGCCACAAAGGATCTCAGCAGATGCGTGGCAACTGTTCGCCGGTCAGCCAATCGACAATCCGGCGCCCGCCAAGCTCGGTCGTCATCTGCACGAAATGCTGGGGGTCGGCATGCACCTTGCCGATCGCTGCGGCCTGCCGGCCGAGCGGATGCGCGCGCATCGCCTGCAGCAGCGTGTCGGTGTCCTCAGGGGCGACGATTGCCAGCAGCTTGCCCTCGTTGGCCACATAGAGCGGGTCGAGGCCGAGGAATTCGCAGGCAGCGGCAACCTCGGGCAGCACCGGCAGGGCTGACTCCTGCAACATCATCCCGACACCCGACTGGCGGGCGATTTCGTTGAGGGTGGTAGCCACGCCGCCGCGCGTGGGGTCGCGCAGCGTGCGGATCGTCGCCCCGCTCGCACGCATGGCGGCGATCAGGCCGTGCAGCGCGGCGGTGTCCGAAACGATCGCCGAGGCAAAACCGATGTTTTCGCGCTGCGCCATGATCGCCATGCCGTGCTCGCCGATGCTTCCCGAGACGATGATCCGGTCACCGGGTCGGGCGCGGTCACCGGCATAGTCCTCGCCCTCGGCGACGACGCCGACACCGGTGGTAGTGATGTATACGCCGTCGCCCTTGCCTCGCTGGACGACCTTGGTATCGCCGGTGACCACCGGTACCGCGGCCACCTCTGCCGCGCGCGCCATGGATTCGACGATCCGTGCCAGATCGCCAAGCGGAAAGCCTTCTTCGAGGATGAAGCTGGCCGCGAGGTAGAGTGGGGTCGCGCCCATCACGGCAATGTCGTTGATCGTGCCATGCACCGCCAGGCAGCCAATGTCGCCGCCGGGAAAGAACAGCGGCGAAACGACATGCGCATCGGTGGACATCACCAGCCTGCCCGTTGCCGCGGGCAGCACGGCAGCGTCGTTGCCTTGTCCGAGATAGGCGTTGCCCAGCCAGCGCGCGAACAGCTCCTCGATCAGTTGCGCCATGCCCCGGCCACCGCTGCCATGGCTCATCTCGACACAACCGTGGCGAAGGTCGAGAGGCCGAATGTAGGCCTGGCGCACGGGCTTCATCCGGAGGCTCGCGGTGAACCTGGAAAATCGGCGCCTGTCGGCGGCGCCGCGTCGGCAAAACGCCCGAACGAATAATGCGCCGCACAGGCCCCCTCGGAAGACACCATGCACGATCCGACCGGATTTTCGGGCGTACACACGCTCCCGAAAATGCGGCACTGCCGCGGCTGTTTGACTCCACGCAAGACCGCACCACATTCGCAGGCCGGATGGTCTGCGACCGCCTCGTAGCGTACGGCATAGCGCTGCTCGGCGTCGAAATCGGCAAACGCCTGACGAATCCGCAGGGCGCTGTATGGCAGTTCTCCGAGACCCCGCCAGGCAAACGAGCGACGCGGTTCGAAGACCTCGGACACCAGATGCTGCGCCCTGAGATTCCCATCACGCGTCACGGCCCGCGAAAACTCGTTCTCGACGAACGCCCGGCCGGCATTGACCTGCTTGATCAACATCAGGATCGCCAGCATGACATCGAGCGGTTCGAAGCCGGCGACCACCATCGGTTTGCGATAGTCCTCGGCGAAACACTCGTAGGGGCGCGTGCCGATGATTGTCGACACGTGCGCGGGACCGATGAAGCCGTCGAGCGACACGCTGCCCCATTGCCGCACTTCCGTCGTAGCGAGGATGCTGGCAATCGCCGGTGGCGTCAGGACATGGCAGCAGAGGACCGAGAAGTTGCCGAGACCGAGCGCCTGCGCCTGCCTGATCAGCACGGCCGTCGGCGGCGTCGTGGTTTCGAAGCCGATGGCCAGGAACACCACCTGCCGCTCGGGATGCTGCTGCGCGAAGGCCAGGGCATCGGCACCCGAATAGATCATGCGCAGATCACCCGGCGTGTTTCCGTCGCGGCCGAGCGCTGCCTTGACCTTGAGCAGCGACAAGCCGCCGGATGCCGGCACACGCAAGGGGTCCCCGTAACTGCAGAGCGTCACGCCAGCCTCCCTGACGAGACGGATGGCCATGTCGATGCGTCCTATGGGCAGCACGCAGACCGGGCAGCCAGGACCATGAATCAGGTGCACGTTTGGCGGCAGCAGATCGGTCACGCCGTACCGAGCAATGGCATGCGTATGACCGCCGCAGAATTCCATGAAACGATAATCCCGATCGGGCCGCACCGCCTGCCGAATCGCCGCCGCCAGACCTCTGGCCAGCTCGCCGTCACGAAACTCGTCGATGAACCGCATCGAGCGACGAGTAGCAGTCGCGTCGATCGCCTGCGCGGAGTCGGGCAAATCCGTCACCGGCAAATGCATGGCCTCAGGCAGCCGCACCGGGTGTTTCCCCGAGGGCGGCCGCGCCGAGTTCGGCAAACAACGCCAGCGTCCTGGCGGCCTCCTCCGGATCGAGCCGGCTCAAGGCGTAGCCGACGTGCACGATGACATAGTCGCCGAGGGCGACGTCTTCCACGAGTGCCAGCGAGATTTGCTTGCCGACGCCAGCAACGTCGATCATCGCCTGTTCGCCGGGCAGCAGTGCAACGATGCGGCATGGCAGTGCGAGACACATCGCCAGGGCTCCCTCAACGGCCCAGCAGATGCTGCAGCGCGACCCAGGCCTGCCCCACCGACAGCCCGCCATCGTTGGGCGGGACCTGCCGCGCCTCGATGATCTGCACCCCTTGCGCGCCGAGTCGAGCGCGCAGACCACGCACCAGCACCTGGTTGAGGAAACACCCACCACTGCCGACGACGGCCCTGGCGCCGGGAGCAAGTGCGCGTACCCAGTCGGCAATGGCGGCCACCACCGTGGCATGAAACAGCGCCGCGCCGCGTTCGGCGTTTTTCTCATCGGCGAGAACCGCCAGCAGCGGCAATAGATCAAGGCGGCCCTGTTCGATACGCCAGCCCTGATCGAGTGGCAGGATATCGCCGTAGCGCTGTGCCAGCCCTTCCATCAACATCGCTGCCTGTCCTTCGTAAGCCATCACCGCCTTGATCCCGAGCAGGCCGGCAGCCGCATCGAACATCCTCCCCATGCTCGACGTCGGTGGGCAATGGATATCGGCTGACAGCATCTGCGTCACCGCCGACGCCGCCGCCTGACTCGCAAAACGTTCGCTGATCTCGCTCGTCCGGCCGATTCGGTGCAAAGCCGCCGCCGCCATCCGCCAGGGTTCGTTGGCCGCGCGATCGCCGCCCGGCAGGGCTAGCGGCTCCACGTGCCCAAGACGCTCGAAGCGCGCGCCATCCACGCTCAACAACTCGCCACCCCAGGCTGCGCCGTCGCTGCCGGTCCCCACGCCATCAAGCGACAAGGCCAGCGTGCTGCCTTGCATACCGTGTTCGGCGAGTACCGCCGCGGCGTGCGCGTGGTGGTGCTGCACGCCGAGCAGCGGCAAACACCGTTGCTGGGCAAACTCGGCAGCGAAACGTGTCGAGTAGAAATCCGGGTGCAGGTCGTGCGCCACGATCGTCGGCTCAACGCCAAGCAGCTTCACCATTTGCGCCACCGTCTCATCCAGGAAATCGCAAACCGCAGCGTTGTCGAGATCACCGATGTGCTGCGAAACGAAAGCCTCATCACCACGTGTGACACAGACGGTATTCTTGAACCAACCGCCGACGGCCAGTACCGAAGGGCCGGAGAGCGGCAACTTGATCGCCCGTGGCGTGTAGCCGCGGGCGCGACGGATGAACTGCAAGCCGCCGGTGGTAATGCGTGCAACACTGTCGTCACAACGGGTCACGATGTCGCGGTCGTGCATCAGAAAGGCGTCGGCGAGACCGTACAGACGCAGTAACGCTTCACTGTTACCGATCACCAGGGGTTCGCCACCGGGGTTGGCGCTGGTCATTACCAGCACCAGATCCTGTGCTCTTTCCAGCCAGCCGACGCCCGCCGGGCGCTTTGCGGCTTCGTGGAAAAGCAGGAACTGCAGCGGCGTATACGGCAGCATGACGCCAAGCCACGCCAGCCCGGGAGCCACACCGGGCAACGCTTCGTCGCACTGGCTGCGCTTCCTGAGCAGGATCGCCGGACGCGTCGGCAAGGTCAACAATCCCGGTTCGCCGATGCCCATCTGGACAAACGCTGCGGCCGATGGCGCGTTGGCGACCATCACGACAAAGGGCTTTTCATCACGCTGCTTGCGCTCACGCAGCCGCGCGACGGCGACCGCATTGCGGGCGTCACACGCCAGGTGGAAACCGCCGAGTCCCTTGATGGCGACAATATTGCCCGCGCGCAGCAGGTCAACCGCACCGGCGACTGCGTCGTCGGGCAACCGATGACCTTCCCCATCGAGCAGGAACAGTTGCGGCCCGCACTTGGGGCAGCAGTTGGCCTCGGCATGAAAACGCCGGTCGTCAGGTCGTCGATATTCACCCTGACAACGGGTACACATCGGAAAGGGCCGCAGGCTGGTGCGTACCCGGTCATAGGGCAAGCCACGGCTGATGGTGTAGCGTGGTCCGCAATTGGTGCAATTGGTGAATGCGTAACGCCAGCGACGGCTGCCAGGGTCGAACATCTCCATCAGACAGTCGCGGCACACCGTGGTGTCGTGTCCGATCATCGTCGCTGCCCGGCCACTACGGCTATCGATGATCACGAAACCCTGTCCGTTATGCGCTGCGGCAACCTCGCGAGCGGTCACCGAATTCACGCGCGCCAACGGCGGCGCGTCCTGCTCCAGACGTTCGATGAGATGCTTGACCTGCGCCGCTGCGCCGTGGACCTCGATTTCGACACCGCGCGAGTCATTGCGCACCCAGCCGGCAAGACCAAGTTCCCGGGCCAGCCGCCACACGAAGGGGCGAAAGCCCACGCCCTGCACAACTCCGCTGACACGGATGTTCCGACAGATCATACGCTCGGACATGTCAGGCTCCAGAAACCGCGGCAAGCTGCGCTTCAAGCTCGGCGATGCGTTGTCGCAGCGACGCCACCATTGCGGCTTTCTTCTCCTGACTCGCGGCGCAGCCTGCCCGCAGCCAGGCCAACCACTGTTCGAAACCCTCGCCGGTAGTCGCCGACAGCGGGATCACCTGCAGCGCCGGATTGACCTGCAGAGCATAGCGGATCGCCAGTGCACTGTCGAAGGACAGGTAGGGCAGGAGATCGACCTTGTTCAGTACCATCAGCGAGGCGGCATGAAACATGCCGGGATACTTGAGCGGCTTGTCTTCCCCTTCGGTAACCGAAAGGATCACCACCTTGTGCGCCTCGCCCAGATCAAAGGCCGCCGGACAAACGAGATTGCCGACATTCTCGATCAGCAGCAGCGAATCATCGGCCGGAGCAAGATCGTGCAGGGCGTGGCCAACCATATGCGCGTCGAGGTGACAGCCCTTGCCGGTATTGATCTGCACGGCAGCGACGCCGGTCGCACGGATACGCTCGGCGTCGCGGCTGGTCTGCTGGTCTCCCTCGATGACGACGATCGGGAGTTGCGTTTTCAGGGCCTCGATGGTGCGGCAAAGCAGACTGGTTTTTCCCGAGCCGGGACTGGACACCAGATTGAGCGCGAAGATCCCTAGCTCCTCGAGGCGACGCCGGTTTTCTGCCGCGTAACCATCGTTCTTGGCCAGAATGTCGCGCTCGATCTGTACCATTCGCGACGGCGTCGTCGATTCCTGAAGGGCCGACAGCGCGTGCGCGTGCTCGGACCCATGGCCATGCGAATGCGTAGGCACATGGACCTGCAGGCGACTGTCGGGGTGCTGATGGGCATCGACAGCGTGGGCGCCTTGGGCAATTCCAGAAGCGCCATCCCCACTGCCTTCGCCCGACAGTTGCGGCAGTTCGCGCACCGCATCGACCGCCTGAGCATCCTCCGGCGCGGACACGGCCTTGCCGGCGACCCGGGTTTCCCCGGTGCCACAACCGCAGGTTGTACACATTGCTGTCTCCTGTATTGTTATTCGACTTCCAGTTCCTTCACCCGCATCTCGGTACCACCGGTTGCCTGAACCGGGTGGCCACCGCAGGCTGGACAGGGGTCGTACAGAGCCGCGAGCGGCACCGTCATATTGCAATTAAAGCATAAACCCTGCCCTGCCACCTCGACTACGTTCAGGGCGGCGCCTTCGGCCAGCGTACCGCGGCTGACGGCATCGAAACAGAAACGCAGGGCTTCGGCTTCGACCATCGACAGTTCGCCGATTTCGAGGAGCACCGACCTGACGCGCCTAAAGCGCTGCGCGCGCGCCGCGTCCTCGACGATCTGCAGGACCCCCATGGCCAGCGACATTTCATGCATTCGTGATCCTCACCTCTTCCGGCGCGCAAGGGTCGAGCGACAAAGGCGGAGGATCTTCGTCCAGCCAGCCCGCGAGTCGAGCCAGAGAATCTTCACGCAGCATACTAAAAGCCTTTGAATCGATTTTGATTTCCATCAATCCGGGGCTAAACTCCCGCCTTCACAATATCACCTCGCCGTCCTCGGCCATTTCCGGACTCACTCTCGGTATGCTTGAAGCTTCAAATCTGGAATGCGTACGCGGCGAGCGGCGCCTGTTCGCCGGCGTCAGCTTTCGTCTGGAAGGCGGTGAGATGCTTTCCCTGCAGGGCAGGAACGGTTCCGGGAAAACCAGCCTTCTGCGCATGCTGTGCGGGCTGACGCCCCCGGCGAACGGCGAAATACGCTGGCGTGGCCAGCCGATCGACAAGCTTGGCGAGGAGTTTCGTAGCGAACTGTTCTACCTCGGCCACCACAACGCCATCAAGGAGGACTTGACGCCACTCGAGAATGTCGTCGCCTCGACCACAATGGCCCAGGAAGCGCTCGATGAGCATGCGGCGCTCGATGCCCTGGAACGGGTCGGACTCCGTGGCCATGAGGACCTGGCGTGCCGCTATCTGTCGCAGGGTCAGAAGCGCCGCACCGCACTGGCACGGCTGGTGCATGAAAGGCGTGCCCTGTGGGTGCTTGATGAACCCTATGTCGCGCTCGACGCGGCGGCTGTCGAACTGGTCGCCGGCCTGGTCGGTGCGCA
The DNA here is from genome assembly GCA_029780075.1 of Pseudomonadota bacterium. GTDB lineage: Bacteria > Pseudomonadota > Gammaproteobacteria > Burkholderiales > Rhodocyclaceae > Accumulibacter. The sequence continues at coordinate 11,039 of JAKOZI010000208.1, read as the reverse complement.
CCTGCAGCGCGGCGGTCTGGCTGTCCTGACCACCCATCAGGCGGTGGCAGTGGCCGCCGGAAGCGTGCGTGAACTCTGGCTGGGCACCGATGATGCAGCGCACAACCCGCTCTAGTTGATGCTAAAATTGATCTGCTCGGTCATCAGTCGCGACCTGCGACTGGCGATGAGACGACAGGCCGACATCGTTGCCGCGATGTTCTTTTTCATCATTGTCGTCAGCCTTTTCCCACTCGGCGTTGGTCCGGAACCGGACCAGTTGCGCAAGCTGGCGCCCGGTGTGTTGTGGGTTGCCGCGCTGCTGGCAACGATGCTTTCGCTGCCGCGGCTATTTGCCGACGACCACCGCGACGGCACGCTGGAACAACTGGCGCTGGCGCCGCAACCACTGGGCCTGATCGTGATCGGCAAGATCGTAGCGCACTGGCTGGTCGCTGGTCTGCCACTGGTGGTACTGGCACCGGTACTGGGGATCCAGTTCGATCTGGCCGGAGATGCGCTGGCAGTGCTGACCCTGTCCCTGCTGATCGGCACACCAGCCCTGTCGGGCATTGGCGCAATCGGCGCGGCGCTGACCCTCGGCGTACGCGGCGGCGGCGTGCTGCTGTCGCTACTGGTGCTGCCGCTGTACATCCCGGTGCTGATTTTCGGCGCCGGTGCGGTCGACGCGACGGTGACCGGACTCGGCGCGCAGGCCCATCTGTCGCTGCTTGGCGCGCTGGCGCTGGGCGGCGTGTTTTTTGCGCCGTGGCCCACTGCCGCGGCCTTGAGAATTGCCCTGGAATAGATGAGCAATCGCCTAATCAACTGGTTCAGGTACGCCAGCCCGCAGACCTTCTACCCGCTCGCGGGCAAACTGATACCCTGGTTCTGGACACTGGCAGCAATCTTCGGCGTCGCCGGGCTGACGGTCGGTTTCCTGCTGGCACCGATCGACGAGCAGCAGGGGGAAGGTTATCGGATCATCTTTCTGCATGTCCCGGCAGCGTGGATGTCGATGTTCATTTACCTGGTGATGGCTTTCTGGGCTGCTACCGGGCTGGCTTTCAACACTCGCCTGTCAGGGATGATGGCCTCGGCACTGGCACCCACCGGTGCGCTTTTCGCTTTCCTCTCCTTATGGACCGGCGCGCTGTGGGGCAAACCGATGTGGGGTACCTGGTGGGTGTGGGATGCGCGCCTGACATCGGAATTGATCCTGCTTTTCCTCTACATCGGCTTCATCGCCCTGCAGGCGGCGATCGACGATCCTCGCCGAGCCGACAAGGCTGGAGCGATCCTCGCGCTGGTCGGGGTGGTAAACATTCCGATCATCTATTTTTCGGTGAAATGGTGGAACACCCTGCATCAGGGAGCGTCGGTCAGCCTGACCCGATCGCCAAGCATGGCGACGATGATGCTCTGGGGGATGCTGCTATGCACCCTGGCGTGCTGGATGTACAGCATCGCTATCGCCCTGATGCGCGTGCGCATGATCATGCTCGAACGTGAGCGGCACACCGACTGGGTACACGCCCTGCTCATCGACCCGGAGTAAACGCATGCACTGGAACAGCCTTGCCGAGTTTCTGGCCATGGGCCGCCATGGCCTCTACGTCTGGGGATCGTTCATCGTGATGGCACTGCTGATGCTGGCGGAACCGATCCTGCTGCGGCATGGTCGGAAGCAACTCATCGCCCGCCTCAGGCGGCAGTACTCTGCCGAGATCTCGGACAGCAGGCGCATTGCGAAGCGCGACAGCGACTTTCACGGGAATCCCGGCAGGAGCAGGAATTGAAACCACGTCACAAACGCATCGCGTTGATCCTCGGCGGCCTGGCGATCCTCGGCATGGTTGCCACGCTGGTGCTCAACGCCTTCCAGAGCAACCTGGTGTTCTTCTTTTCACCCACTCAGGTGGCCGCTGGCGAAGCCCCCAAGGGCAAGAGTTTCCGCATCGGTGGCATGGTCCGCGAAGGCTCGCTGCAACGCCTGCCCGACGGTATCAGCATGCGCTTCGTCGTCACCGACACCGACCAGGACATGCCCGTTGTTTATAAGGGAATCCTGCCGGACCTCTTCCGCGAGGGCAAAGGGGTTGTCGCGCAGGGCAGGATCGGTGACGACGGGGTGTTCGCCGCCACTGAAGTGCTTGCCAAACACGACGAGAACTACATGCCGCCGGAGGCTGCCAAAGCGGTCGGCGACGCACACGAGCGCGCCGCGGCAAACCGGGCGGCAGCCGAAGCGGCCACCAGAACCATCAGACCGTAACGCGGACAACAACTCATGATCCCGGAAATCGGCAACTTCGCGCTCATCGTCGCGCTCATCGTCGCCCTGATACAGGGTACCTTGCCGCTGCTCGGCGCCCACCGCGGCCGGCAGCCATGGATAGTGCTCGCCCGTCCGGCGGCGGTGGCGCAGGCGCTGCTGCTGGCGGTGGCCTTCGCCTGCCTGATCCTGTCCTTCATCGACAATGACTTTTCGGTGCTTTACGTGGCGCAACATTCGAACACGCTGCTGCCGCTCGAGTACCGCGTCGCTGCGGTCTGGGGCGGACACGAAGGCTCGCTGCTGCTGTGGGTAGTGATGTTGGCGCTGTGGACGCTGGCGGTTGCCGTGCGCTCGAAGCAACTCCCCGAACACCTGGTCGCGCGCGTGCTCGGCGTGCTCGGACTGGTCAGCGCCGGCTTCCTGCTGTTCATCCTGGTGACCTCGAACCCCTTCGAACGACTGCTGCCAGGCGCCGAAGAGGGGCGCGACCTGAACCCGCTGCTGCAGGATCCCGGGCTGATCATTCACCCGCCAATGTTGTACATGGGCTATGTCGGATTCTCCGTGGCGTTCGCTTTCGCCATCGCCGCGCTGCTCTCCGGACAGCTCGACGCCGCCTGGGCGCGCTGGTCGCGACCCTGGACCACCGCGGCATGGATCTTCCTGACCCTGGGCATCGCCCTCGGATCATGGTGGGCCTATTACGAACTCGGCTGGGGCGGCTGGTGGTTCTGGGACCCGGTCGAAAATGCTTCGTTCATGCCCTGGCTGGTCGGCACGGCGCTGGTGCATTCGCTGGCGGTCACCGAAAAGCGCGGCAGTTTCAAGAACTGGACGGTGCTGCTGGCGATCTCGGCGTTTTCGCTGTCGCTGCTCGGTACCTTCCTGGTCCGCTCCGGCGTGCTGACTTCGGTGCACGCCTTCGCCACCGATCCGCGGCGAGGCATCTTCATTCTCCTGTTCCTGGGAACGGTGATCGGCAGTTCACTGGCCCTGTTTGCCTGGCGCGCGCCCAGAGTTGGTCTCGGCGGCCGCTTTGGCCTGCTCTCGCGCGAGTCCTTGCTGCTCACCAACAACGTGCTGCTGGTTGTCGCCTGCGCGTCGGTATTGCTGGGCACGCTCTATCCGCTGCTGGTCGATGCCCTCGGCGCCGGCAAGCTGTCGGTAGGACCGCCCTACTTCGACACCGTCTTCGTACCGCTGATGTTGCCGGCGGCTTTTCTGATCGGTGTGGCGCCTTTTGCACGCTGGAAGCATGCCAGCGTCGGCGAACTCGCACGCACGCTGCGCTGGGCATTCCTGGCCGCCGCCCTGGTAGGCATCAGCACCCCGTTCGTTTATGGTCAGTGGAAACCACTGGTGGCGTTGAGCCTGTTGCTGGCAGCATGGATCGTACTCAGCGCGCTGCTGAATTTCCTCGAACGCGTGCAATCAACGCGTGCAGGGCAGTCGTTCAGCGCTGCGGCGCTGCGGCAACCGCGCAGTTTTTTCGGCATGCACCTGGCGCATATCGGTATCGCCGTGTTCATCGTCGGGGTCACGATGGTCGGTGCGTATCAGGCCGAGAAGGACGTCCGGATGGAGGTTGGCGACACGGTCAGCGTCGGCAACTACACTTTCCGCTTCAACGGCGTACGGCCGCAGCAGGGACCCAACTACCGGGCCCTGCTCGGTGACATCGACCTGATCAGGGACGGCCGGGTGCTGCGCAAGATGTTCCCGGAGAAGCGTTTCTACGTCGCTTCTGCGATGCCGATGACCGAAGCCGCGATCGATAGCGGCTTGCTGGGAGACGTCTATGTCTCGCTTGGAGAGCCGATCGACAAAGCCAGGCCGGATGCCGCGTGGGCAGTGCGCGTCTATCACAAGCCTTTCGTCGACTGGATCTGGGGCGGCTGCGTGTTGATGGCCTTCGGCGGGCTACTGGCCATCAGCGACCGCCGCTACCGGATCAAGGCACGTGCCGGTTCACCCGCCTCATCTGCCGCCGCGTCGCTGGTGCAAAACGCCTGAAGGACTGCCCATGAACAGGTTTCTCTGGCCGTTGATCGGCTTCATCGTGCTGGTCGTACTGCTCGCCGTCGGGCTCAACCTCAACCCTCGCGATGTCCCTTCGCCGCTGGTCGGAAAACCCGCACCGAACTTCTCGCTGTCACAACTCGCGGCACCGGAAAAGAAGTTCTCGCCGCAGGACATGCTCGGCAAGGTCTGGCTGCTCAATGTCTGGGCATCGTGGTGCGTCTCGTGTCGACAGGAACATCCGGTGCTGGTCGAACTGGCAAAAAAAGGCACTGTCCCCTTGGTCGGTCTCAACTACAAGGAGGTCCGCGGTGACGGCGGCATCGACCTCGACAAGGTCGCTCCCGGCAGCGAACAATCGATGGTCATCGCGCGTGCCAGCACCTGGCTGCGCACCCACGGCAACCCGTACACCCTGTCGGTGCTCGACATCGATGGCCGCGTCGGCATCGACTACGGCGTCTATGGCGTACCCGAAACCTATGTCATCGACAAGGCAGGGATCATCCGCATGAAACATACCGGCCCGATCTCCCCTGACGTTTTCTCGGGCAAGATCCTGCCGCTGCTGGCGGAGCTGTCGCGATGAAGCGCTTGCTGCTGATCGTGCTGCTGGCGATGGCGGGAACGGGCTGGCACAGCCTCCACGCCGGAGAAGCCAGACTGCTCGCCGCCGACGAGGCCACCGAGCAACGTCTGATCGCCATTGCCTCCGAGCTGCGCTGCCTGGTCTGCCAGAACGAATCGCTCTCCGGTTCAAACGCCGAACTGGCCAACGATCTGCGTCGCGAGATCCGCGGCCTGATCAGGGACGGCAGGAGCGACGCTGAAATCATGGAGTTCATGGTCAGCCGCTATGGCGACTTCGTGCGTTATCGGCCGCCGCTGAAGGGAAGCACACTGCTGCTGTGGTTCGGCCCGGGCCTGCTCTTCGTGACCGGTCTGACGTCGTTGGTGATCTACCTGCGCCGGCGCGACCGGGCGATCAGGAACACACCGCTGACGGCTGCAGAACAGCAGCGGGCTGAGGCGCTGCTGCAGGACCGCGATTCAAGCCAGAGACCGTCATGACCGCTTTCATCATCGCCGCGGCGCTGCTGCTCGTCGCTGTCATTGCCATTCTGTTGCCGCCGCTCTGGCAGGCGCCAGGAGCGTCAGCTACCACCGACCGCCGCGTTGCGAATCTGGCGATCTTCCGGGACCAGCTCGCCGAACTCGAACGCGAGCACCACGACGGCTCGCTCGCCGACGAGGATTTCGAGAACAGCCGGAACGAGTTGCAGCGTCGACTGCTCGACGAAGTCGACGCCGAACCCGCCTCTGCACCGCCGGACTCTCGGTTGAGCGGCCGCAAGACCGCCCTGGCCCTGCTCTTCGTCGTGCCGCTGGCGGCCGCCGTCGGCTACACACTGATCGGCAATCCACGCGCACTCGACCCGCTGCAGCGTCAGACGCGCGTCGCCCCGGAACAGATTCTGGAGATGGTCAACGGCCTCGTCGAGAAGCTCCGAAAAAACCCTGACGATAGCCAGGGCTGGGTGATGCTGGCGCGTTCATACAAGGTGCTGGAACGTTTTCCCGAGGCGGCCGATGCTTACAGCCGCGCTGCCACACTGGTCGACCAGGACCCGGTCCTGCTCGCCGAGTACGCGGATGTTATCAGCCGGAGCAATGGCGGCAAACTGCAGGGCAAGCCGACCGAGTTGGTCGAGCGGGCCCTCAAGCTCGACCCCGACGAGCCGCAGGCGCTGCTGCTGGCCGGTGCCGCAGCGACCGACCGACAGGAGTTCGCCGCCGCCGCCGAGTACTGGTCGCGGCTGCACGCACAACTCGAACCCGATTCCGAGGAAGCCAGGGCCCTCGAAGCCGCCATCAACAAGGCACGCGAGATCGCCACCCAGGCCGCTGCTGCGAAGGCAGCAGGGAAGCCTGCGGCCGGTGTCGGCGCCGTCAGTGGCGAAGTCACCCTGAGCAGCAAGCTTGCCGCGCTGGCCAGGCCGGACGACGTACTGTTCGTCTTTGCGCGTGCTGAGGAAGGGCCCCGGATGCCATTGGCCGCCATGCGTGCGACGGTTGCCGACCTGCCGTTGCGCTTCCATTTTGACGACTCGATGGCGCTCTCCGGCGGCAGGAAGATCTCCGATTTCGCCACGATCAGCATCGAGGCGCGTGTCGCCAAGGCCGGCAAGGCCCAGAGTTCTCCTGGCGACCTGTTGGGCCGCCTCCGCAGCGTCAAACCGGGTAGCCGCAATCTGCGCCTGCAGATCGACCAGGTTCAGCCCTGAGCAGTCGGCCACGCCCTGGCCTGCAGGCCGGCGCGATTTGTCCGATTTGTTAACCTAGATCAAACCGTCGGCTCGTCCTCCTCCGCTAGACTCTCGCCAGCCTCGGCGCTCGGCAGATGGCACTAGAAGTCCAGGGAGGGGAGAAGCATCGTGTCCGACAATGTTCCAGGGTTCTGGGCAAAACTCAAACGACCAAGCACCCGGTACTCGCTACTGGCTTTGCTTTCGGTCGGCTTCGTCTGCGGCGTCCTTTTTTGGGGCGGCTTCAACACCGCCATGGAAGCCACCAACACACTCGACTTCTGCATCAGTTGTCACGAGATGCGGGACAACGTTTACCAGGAGTACAAGACCACCATTCACTACAGCAATCGCACCGGTGTGCGCGCTTACTGTTCTGATTGTCACGTGCCCAGGGACTGGGGGCACAAGATGATGCGCAAGATTCAGGCCAGCCAGGAACTCTACGGCAAGATCATGGGGACGATCTCCACGCCAGAGAAGTTCGAAGCCAAGCGGCTCGAACTCGCGACCCATGAGTGGGCGAGGATGAAGGCCAGTGATTCCCGTGAATGCCGCAACTGCCACTCGTTCTCGGCGATGGACATCGAGAAACAGAAGGCGCGTGCTTCCAAGATGCACAAGCTCGGGCAGGACGACAAGAAAACCTGTATCGATTGCCACAAGGGAATCGCCCACCGGAAACCCAAGAACATGCCCGAAGAACCGGACGACGACTAGGGCAATGACTTCGACCGTGGTGTCCTGGTCCGTGGTCGAAGGCGAACGAGAAACCTGAGGCCGACTTTGGCCGGCGACAACCGCATCAACACTTGAGTGGAGTCTGAGATGAAAAGAACGAGCCTTTCCCTCGCCATACTCGGCGTCGTGCTGACTTTGGGCGCGCCGATGGCGCAAGCTGCTCCGGACTGGAGCAAGGTTCCCAAGCGCGATGTGCAGGTTTTTCACCCTGCCGTAACGCCGATCGAGTGGGTCATGAAGAAATCCGACCATAGCGGCCGCACCGGGCTCAACAAGGGCGAAAGCTGCGTCGGTTGCCACGAAGAGAAAGGCGGCCTCAATTTCGACATGAAGCGTCTCGCCGGCAAGGACCTCGAACCCAAGGGCACACCCAAGACGATGAATTTCCCGGTCAGTGTGCAATCTGCCTACGACAAGGACAATGCCTACATCCGTCTGACTTTCAAGGCACCGAGTGGAGCCGTCGACCCGGCCGACAAGGAGAACGACGTCAAGGTTGCGGTGATGTTTGCCAACGACAAAGTCACCCAGGGCGCACAGATCGGCTGCTGGGCGACCTGTCACAGCGATGCGCGCACCATGCCCGGCGCCGACGAAAAGAAAACCAAGTACACCAAGGACGGCGCCTACGAACTGATGCAGTGGAAGAGTGCCAAGGGTGCCAAGGTCGCCGACGGCTCGGTGACCGACAAGCGCAACATGGAAGGCGGCACCGCCGGCGTCAAAGCCGAAGGGAGCAAGATCGGCGAGACCTACACCGTCACCTTCACACGCAAGCTCTCGGGAACTCTGGCAGAGGGCAAGGCGACACCCTTCGGCGTCGCCATTCACTCTGACCATGCCAGCGGCCGCTTCCATCACGTTTCCATGGGATATACCATGGGCTTCGGGGCCGACGGCGACATCAAGTCGACCAAACAGTAAGACTCTCTCCCCCCCACTGCCGGCGCAGTGCAGCGGCCACGAAGCTGCACTGTCGGCATGACGACACTCCTCCCAGCCACTGGTGCGGGCTGTACAAGAGGTACACGGTCCCGTACCGATCCACGGCGAAGCCGGAGTGATCAGCTATAATGTCTGTTGCGTCGTTATCGACAACGACCGCGACGCTTCGGCATGTCCGCGCAAGTGCCCTCGTTTCTTCTCCCGACTGCAGGCAGTTCTGCCTTTACGGAACGCTTCTTCTGCTGTCTCGCAGCTTGCCCCTGACCTTGCTGCGTCAGCAGCAGTCACGGCACCACGGGAAAGGGCAAAGCAGCACGGCGCGCGGGATTTCTCGAACACGACAATACTGCGGGGCAGTTGTTTGATGCAAGGCTTCCACATCATCTGCATGCTTGCTCTGGGCATCGTTTCGGCGAGCACCCAGGCCAGCATTTATGGCTATATCGATGAACAGGGCGCAGCGCATTTTGCCACCGAGAAGATGGATGCACGCTATCAACTCTTCCTGCAGGGCAACCCGCTTCATACATCAGACCTGACGACTGGTCCGGCAAAGCCCGCACTACTGCGCTATTTGTCGGAACACCCGAATCTGAAAAAATTTGAACCACTACTCAGACTCGCCAGCGATGAATTTGCGGTCGACCCTGCCCTGCTCAAAGCCGTGATGGCTGCCGAATCGGGCTTCAATCCGGGGGCGATTTCCCCCAAGGGCGCCATCGGGCTGATGCAACTCATGCCCGCGACTGCTGAACGCTATGGCTTGCAGGGCGACAAGAACAAGACCATCGAGCAGAAACTGACCGACCCGGCGATCAATATTCGCCTGGGGGCACGCTACCTGCGCGACCTCCACAGAATGTTCCCGAATCAGCAGCAACTGGTACTGGCCTCGTACAATGCCGGTGAAGGCGCCGTTCAACAATACAAGAACACCATTCCCCCGTATCCGGAAACGCGCAACTACGTGCAACTCGTCACGCAGTTCTATCAGCTGTATCAATCTCAATCCCCTGCCGCCAGGAACGCGGTCGCGGTATTTGCCCGCTCGTCGCAAGGCCTGAAGCGAATTTTCATGACCATCCCGGGACGCCGCAACATGCCGGCTTCCCCAGCGGCGACCGAGTGAGCATTTCACTGGATTGACATTCTGGTATGTGGCGCCCTGAATACCCTCGGCAGAAGCGGCCTGGTCGCCCTGTGCAGACGCCGACAGTATCCGGTGGGTACCAGAGGCCCTGTCGGACTGGAATTACAGGCGCCGCCGCAGCAGCGTGACGCCATTCCCGTCCGGCTTATCGACCACAGGCAGGATCCTCTTTCCCAAGGATGTGTGATGCCCAGATCCAGTCTCAACACCGCCAACTCGGAAGCTGCAACACGGCTCGCCGAACAAACCGCTGCCGCCATGTTCAGCCGCGATGCGGCGAGCCGGCTGATTGGCATAACCATCGTCAGCGTCCGTCCCGGCTACTCGCTATTGACGATGAAGGTCCGGCCGGACATGGTCAACGGCCATCACATCTGTCACGGAGGTTATCTGTTCACCCTGGCCGATTCGGCCTTCGCCTACGCGTGCAACGCCTACAACCGGAACACGGTCGCTTCTGCCTGCCACATCGACTTCCTGACGCCGGCCAGAGAAGGCGAACTTCTTGAGGCCGAGTGCGAGGAACGCTCTCGTTCGGGGCGCACCGGTGTCTATGACACAACCATCCGCGATCACCACGGCAAGGTCATCGCCCTCTTCCGCGGCAAGTCGTATCGCATCGCTGGCGAGGTCATTGCCGGGCTCGAGGCAGACGAGGGCTGCGCCTTGGCAGCCAAGGGACCAGCGGGTCGGGTCGAAGGCAACCCGCAATGAACCGCGCCAACAGATTGGCACCACAACGCGCCGGACTACTCCGCGCGCCACGGAACCTCTGTCAGGAACTCCCATCCGTCATCGCCGGCGAGCCCTGGACGTAAGGCATGCATTACTCTGGTTGGTGCCTGCCGAATTCCCGGACCGCAAGGCGATAGCTGCTCGCAACTCACTTGCCCCCGGCGATCACAAATGCGAATATTGCCGACTGCCGGTCAGGCTCCAGCCGACTCTTTCGGAAACCGCCCATGCATTCTCATCATCACGGCATCAATATCCAGGCGCTACTGGCGCATGTGCCGCTGTTCAATGAGCTGGAAAGTGAAGAAATTGTCCGTCTCGCGCGCGGTTCGCGTGAACTTGCGGCATCGCGTGGCGACATCCTGTTCCACAAGGGAGACATTCCGACCGGCTTCTATCTGATCGTCTACGGCCAGGTGAAACTGGCATTTACCTCGGCACAAGGTGGCGAAAAGGTGGTCGACATCCTGGGACAAGGTCAGACCTTCGGCGAAGCGGTGATGTTCATGGACAAGCCGTGCATGGTCTATGCGCAGGCCCTGGCAGACTCGCTGCTGCTGCACATCGCCAAGACGTCCATCCTCGACGAACTCGACAACGATCCCAGGCTCGGACGCAAGATGATCGCCGGCCTCTCGATGCGGCTCCATCACCTGATCAACGACGTGGAGTCGTACTCGCTGCATTCGGGCGGACCTTCCCGGACCCCTTGAGGTAAGTCGTGGATTCATTGTAAGAAGTCATGAAGTCGGCAAAAAGTGTAGGCATGTAAATGTAATAATATGCCTTTACAAACAATCTGCTATTGCATATTATCGTCGGCATGTACATCGCCCGTGTCCCCAACCGAAAGTCCAGGCCGGCCATCCTGCTTCGCGAGTCCTAT
>JAKOZI010000070.1 GCA_029780075.1 Pseudomonadota bacterium | reverse complement strand
GGGGAATTCATTGAGCGTGTCTCCAGAGGGGGCCGGGTCGCCGCAGGGTTTGCAGGAGGCGGCATTATAGCGCTTCGTCGGGCTGCGAGCCGGCCTGAGGCGCGCTGGCATCTTCTATCATGCGCACTTCTCGGCTCCCGCCGATCGCCCCCACACCGCCAGCTCACCGATGCGCATCCTACTGGTCAAGACCTCTTCGCTCGGTGACGTAATTCACAACCTCCCGGTGTCAGCGACCTGCGCCGGAGCTTTCCGGAAGCCCGCATCGACTGGTGTGTCGAAGAGGCCTTTGCCGATGTTCCGTCAATGCATCCGGGTGTCGGTCAGGTCATCCCGGTGGCCATCAGGCGCTGGCGCAAGAATCTTGGCGGACTCGCCACCTGGCGCGAAATGCGCGATTTCCGGCGGCGAATCGGCGAGACGCGCTACGACGTGGTGCTCGACACGCAAGGTTTGCTGAAAAGCGCCTTGATCGCCCGACAGGCGCAAGGCAGGCGTTGTGGTTACGCCGCCGAAGCGGCGCGCGAACCGCTCGCCGCGCGTTTCTACGACGCCACGTTCGTGATTCCGCGCAATGTGCACGCCGTACAGCGCAACCGCTGGCTGGCCGCCGCAGTTTTCGAGTACCCGTTCGACCTGCCGCTGGATTACGGAATCGCCGCGCCGGTGAGTGCGTTCTCCTGGCTGCCCACGGGGCCTCTGGCGGTGCTGCTGACTGCGACCAGTCGCGACGACAAATTGTGGGATGAACGGCATTGGTGTGCGGTCGGGCGGGCGCTCCTGGCGCGCGGACTGACGCCCGTCCTGCCTTCTGGTCACGCGCTCGAACGGCAGCGCGCCGAGCGCCTTGCCGCTGCGGTGGTCGGATCGGTGGTGGCGCCACCCCTGCGCCTGCCGCAGGTGGCGGCTCTGATCGCACGCGCAAGCCTGGCGATCGGCGTCGATACCGGCCTGGCGCACCTTGCCGCTGCCCTGCGCGTGCCGGTGCTCGCGCTCTACATTGCGACGGATCCGGCATTGACCGGCGTTTGCGGCACCGGCTTCGTGCGTAATCTCGGAGGTGCGGGTACCCCACCGTCGGTGCAGGAGGTCCTGACGGTAGCCGCGCAGGCCCTGCGCGCATGAGCCGTCTGATCTATTCGCTGCTGTTCTATCTGGCGATGCCTTTGGTCTGGCTGCGGCTGTTGTGGCGGGCGCGCAGGCAGCCCGAGTATCTGCAACAGCTTGGCGAGCGGCACGGTTTTTATGGTGCGCATGCAGCACAGCCACTGCTCTGGCTGCACGCGGTTTCGGTGGGTGAGACGCGGGCTGCCGAGCCGCTGATCGCCGCGCTGTTGCGCGACTACCCGGCGCACGGCGTGTTGCTGACGCACATGACGCCGACCGGTCGAACGGCGGGCGGCGAGCTGCTGCGACGGTACCCGGGGCGCGTGCTGCAGGCGTACCTGCCCTACGATCTGCCGGGTGCCTGCGCCCGCTTCCTCGACCATTTTCGTCCGCAGATCGGGCTGCTGATGGAAACCGAGATCTGGCCAAACCTGATCGCCGCTGCCGGAAACCGCAATCTACCGTTGGCGTTGATCAACGCTCGCCTGTCGGCTCGGTCGCAGCGTGGCTACGCCCGCTTGCCGAGCCTGATCGGGCCGGCGCTGGCTTCCCTGAACGCTGTCGCTGCGCAAACGGTGGCCGACGGCGAACGCCTGCAGCAGCTCGGAGCGCGTCGCGTCAGCGTTTGCGGGAACCTGAAGTTCGACGTCTCGCCGGCACCTGAACAATTGCGCCAGGGGGAATCATGGCGGCAGTCTCTTGGCGCCCGCCCGGTGTGGCTGGCGGCCAGTACCCGCGAAGGCGAGGAGGCACTGATCCTCGACGCGTTTGCCGCGCTGCACATTCCCGGTTTGCTGCTGCTCCTGGTACCTCGCCATCCGCAACGTTTCGCCGCGGTCGCCGCTCTCGTCGACGAGCGTCGGCTGCGACTCTGCCGAAGGAGCTCCGGGACCTTGCCGTCCCCCGCAACGCAGGTCTGGCTCGGCGACAGCATGGGTGAAATGGCGGCCTATTACACGCTCGCCGACCTGGCGCTGATCGGCGGTACGCTCTTGCCTTTTGGTGGACAGAACCTGATCGAGGCGGCGGCCTGTGGCTGCCCGGTGTTGCTTGGGCCGCACAGTTTCAATTTCGCGCAGGCCAGCGCCGATGCGATTGCCTGTGGGGCTGCGCTGCAGGTTGCAGACGTCGGAGAAGCGGCGACTGCCGCCGGCGAACTGATCGGGCACCCACCGCGACTATGCGCCATGCGTGCAGCCGCGCTGCGTTTCAGTCAGGCACACTGCGGTGCCACGGTGCGTACGATGGCGTTGGTGCAGCGGCTTATGGAGCCTCGAAAAGGGTGTTGACCCGTTCCAGGTCGGACTCGCTGAGCGAGCCGACAGCCGCCTTCAGCTTGAGTTGCGCCAGCAAGGTGTCGAAGCGGGCTTTCGCCAGATCGCGCCGGGTGACGTACACCTGGTTTTCGGCGTTGAGCACATCGATGTTGATGCGTACGCCGACCTCGTATCCGAGTCGATTGGACTCCAGGGAACTGAGGCTCGAAACCAGCGCCGCGTCGAGCGCGCGGACGCCGGCCAGACCGTTGACCACGCCGAGGTAAGCCTGGCGCGCGCCGAGCGCCGAGTTGCGCCTGGCGCTGTCCAGCCCCGCCCGTTCGGCGTCACGGCGGGCGATGGCTTCGCGCGTTCTCGAGTTGACCGCCCCACCCTGAAAAATGGGGATGCTGATCTGCAGACCGACCTGGCCGGTAACCGTATCGATCGATCCGGCGCCAAGCTGACCCGGGCCATTGTTGTACCCGTAGTTGGCGACCACATCGACCGTCGGGTAATGCCCGGCGCGGTTGATGTCGACCGCCTTGTCGGCGGCTTCGGCGGCGGCCAGTTGCGCCTGCACGACGAAGTTGTCGCGTTCGGCCGCTTCGACCCACGGGTCCATGCTGGCGGGTTGCGGGGGTTCCATCATCGCTTGCGGCTTGAGTCGATGCAGTTCGCCGGGATCCTTGCCGACGAGGACGCGCAGCGCATAGCGCTTCACTTCCAGGTCGTTCTCGGCGGCGATTTCCTGGGCGGTGGCCAGGTCGAAGCGCGATTGCGATTCGTAAGTGTCGGTGATCGTCGCCGTCCCGACCTCGAAATTCTTCCGCGCCTGCGCCAACTGCTGTGCGATGGCCGTCTTGTTGGCCTGAACGGCACGCAGGTTTTCGATCGCGAACAGGACGTCGAAATAAGCCTGTGCCACGCGCAGGATGAGGTCCTGACCCGCCTGTGCGAAGTTGGCCTCGGTCTGCATCACCAGCAGCCTGGACTGATCGTATTGCACGAAGTTCTGCCAGCGGAAAAGCGGTTGTGTCAGGTTGACGCCGTAGCTGTTGCTGTTGTACCTGTTCTGATAGTTTTTCTTGACCGAGAAGCCCGTGATGTCGTTGCTGGTGACCGCGTAGCGGGTGTCGTTCCCGAAGGTGTTGCCGCTCGCGCCAATGTTCGGCAGCAGGCCGGCGAGAGCCTGCGGCTGTTTTTCTCGCCCGGCGGCGGCGGTCGCGCGTGCCGTAGCGTACTGGGCGTCGTACGCCAGAGCTTCACGGTACACCTGTACCAGATCGGCGGCAAACGCCGGAATGGCCGACAGCAGAGCCACCAGTACAAAACGGTATTTGCCGGCGCTGAGTTTCAGGGGCATGACGCTAACTCGCTTTCAGTACTTGTCCATGGCCGGTTCAACATCGTTTGCCCACGCATCGACCCCCCCGGAGAGATTGTAGATGGCGCTGAAGCCCTGGCGTTCGAGGAAGGCTCCGACCTGCAAGCTGCGCACGCCGTGGTGGCAGATCACGACAATGTCGGCGGTGGCGTCAAGCTCATTGAGCCGGGTCGGCAAGGTCCGCATCGGCATCAGAACCGATCCGGCGATATGGCACAACGCGTACTCCCAGGGCTCGCGAACATCCAGCAGCATCGGCTCTTGCCGTTCCAGGGAGGTCGCGGTCCCCGGAGACGGCTCGCCTGCCGCCAGCCACTCTGCCAGTTCGACTGCCGAGAGGTGGTGCATCGAGGGAGGCCGCCCTCAGAAGACGAATCTCTGGCGTTTGCCGGTTATCAGCGCCGGAACCACGGTTTCAAAGAGGTTGATCGAGTTGAACGCCTGATCATCGCTACGGATGATCAGGCGTGCCTGCATGACCGGTGCCGTACCGATGAACGCCATCAGGCGGCCGCCGAGTTTGAGTTGCTGCAGGAAGGCGTCGGGAAGTTCCGGGAGGGAACCCGAGAGGACGATCACGTCGTAGGGCGACGGTCCCGACCATCCGCGTGCCGCGTCACCGATTTCGACGCTGACGTTGACTACCCCGGCCTGTCGCAGGTTGCGCCGTGCGGTTTCGGCGAGAACCGGGTCGATCTCGACGGTGTGTACGTACTCGGCTTTTGAGGCCAGGAGTGCGGCCATGTAGCCGCTGCCGCTGCCGACCTCGAGCACGATATCGGTGTTCCTGACGCCCAGTTCCTGGAGAACACGCGCTTCGATCTTCGGCGGCAGCATTGTCTGCCCGTTGCCAATGGGCAACTCCAGGTCGGCAAAAGCGAGTGCCTTGAGCGCCTCGGGTACAAAAGTTTCACGCCTGACCATTGCCAGGATATCCAGTACCTCCGGATCCAGCACCTCCCAAGGGCGGATCTGTTGCTCGATCATGTTGAAGCGAGCCTGTTCCATGTCCATCTTCACCGCAGCCATAACCATCCCCGTCACAAGTAATATTAGCACGACCTAATATTCAACGTCCAGCCCAAAATTATACCTTGGATCGGCAATTGCTCGGGCATCGGATAAGCCGGCGCGCAGACAGAACGCCGGGAGTTGTGCTGCAGGTGGCGCTTCCTTCTCCGGTGCGGGGCTGCTTGGGAAAGGATGACGCAGTGACGCGAAATAGAAACGGCGCCCCTTGGCGCCGTTTCCAATTGCCGAAGTTCGACTCCAGAACGCTAGGCGCTGAGGCCCTTGACCTGTGCGGCGAGGCGGCTCTTGTGGCGGGCGGCCTTGTTCTTGTGGATGATCTTCTTGTCGGCGATGCGATCGATCACCGCCACCGACTCCTGGTAAATGCTCTGTGCGGCTGCCTTGTCGCCAGCCACAACGGCCTTTTGCACGCGCTTGACGGCGGTACGGAGGCTGGAGCGCAGGCTGGCGTTGTGGGCGCGTTGCTTGACGGCTTGGCGGGCGCGCTTGCGCGCTTGTGCGCTATTGGCCATGAATGATTGTCCCTATCAATAACTTCTGGTGAGATGGAAAGGCCAGGATTTTACAGAATGAAGCAACTCGGCGCAAGCGCGATGTTTGTTATTCTGTTGTCCGTTCGATCTGCTTTGGTAGTAAAAAAACGGGCGCCGAAGCGCCCATTTTCCCAACGGCTGGTCTGGATTTTAGAAGCTGTGCGTGATGCCCGCACCCAGAGCATAGTTGCTTTCGCCGCTGGCACCGACGATACCTGGAACAGCAATCGCCTGGCCAGGCAGGAAGACGTTGTTGTTGTTGCTGAAATAGCTGTAAGCGCCATAGATCGAGGTGCGCTTCGAGAGCGGGTAGGTGTACTGGGTGCCCGCACCCCAGCTCACACCGTCCGAAGCGTAGTTGCGGTCGGTGGTCAGTCGGCCATAGCTCAGGCCGAGGGTGCCGCGACCGATTGGTGCGGTGACGCCGACTGACCAGAGGTCGCTGTTGTCGATGCCGGTAGCGATGATGTCGTTATTATTTTCGAGAGCCTGGTAGCTGCCGAAGATCTTGACAACCTTGAAGTCGTAGCTACCACCCACGTACCACTCGTTGATGCTCTTGCTACTGCCGGGTCGCTTGTACGGAGGCGGATTGCCGTTGGCCGGCGCGAAGGAAAGGCGTGACTGGAAGACGGCATCAAGGTTGAGCGGGCCATTGGCGTAGTTCAGGCCGATGCCAGCCTGACTGTTGTCCCATGTGCTGTTGATCTTGTCGTTGTAAGTGCCCCCCAGCCCGCTCTCGCCGAAGCCGTAGATCGCGCTGATCTTGAAGCCTGACAGGTCGTTGCTGGTGTAGGTGATGGCGTTGTTGAAACGGGCCGGGCTGTTCGGTGTGATCGTCATGCCGTTGATCGCACTGAGACTCGACTGAATGCCGAAGTCGCTGGCATCAAGTGCGTCGTTGTTGGCGGTGGCGTTAAAACCCGGGGCGTACTGACGTCCGAGGGCGACAGTGCCGAATTTGCTGGCCAGTCCGACAAACTGCTGACGGGCGTTCAGACCGCAGGTGCCGACACCGCAGTTGGAGTCAGGGTCGAGGCCATACTCCAGGGTGAACACAGCCTTGAGGCCGTTGCCGAGGGCTTCTTCGCCCTTGAACCCCAGGCGGTTGCCGGCGCCAATGCCGGAAATGCCGCTGAACGTGTTGGTGCCGGGAACCTTGACCCCGTTGATGCGGCCGGCGCTACCCGAGCTATAAACATAGGCCAGATCAAGGACGCCGTAGATGGTGACGTTGGTCTGCGCGGAAGCAAGACCCGATGCCAGCCCGGCAACTGCCAAAGCAATGAGTTTCTTTTGCATGAGTGATATCTCCTGTAAATCAAAAAAATGAAGCAAAAATCTTGCTCCGCCAGAGTCTGGATCGATACCTTCGAGTGGCCAGTGGCGGAAGTCGACTCGATTCTCGCAGGCCATCCGGCCTTGGGCAAGTTTTATGCGTGTTCCTTGAGCGCAGAGAAGAGCGGTTGTTGTATTTTAGTCACTGCTCTGAAGCGTTCGGGGCTTTCTTGTCCGATGCGGTGGCCAGCGGCGGGTCTTGGCCGGCGGACGGTCCGACCGCGGCTGGGGTGCGCTTCAGACCGGCCTGGTCAAGATCTGGCTCTGCACTGTCCTTCAGCGCGCGCACAAAAAAAACGGGCGCCTAAGCGCCCGTTGCAGAAGCCATTGAGCAACGTCAAATTAGAACGAGTGACGAAGGCCAGCCGTGACGGTATTGCTATCCTCGCCACGTGCGCCAATCGCGCCAGTCAGGATGCCACCACCCACCGGGGCTGCAGCAATGCTCTTTTTGTCGTTTGAGGCCCAGACATAACCTGCGTAAAAGGTGGTGCGCTTCGACAAGGCGGTTGTCCAAGCCAGGGTGGCAGACTGCGAGTCGCCGGTCAGCGGAATTACCGCCTTATTGTTGCCATCCATCATCAACTGAGCATAACCCAGATGAATGTTGCTGGCGGAGAGAACCGGGATGACCGCGCCAATCTGCCAGAGCTGGCTGTCGACCTGGCTGTTGTTGATCAGCCGTGTAGAGTTGCTGACGTTCATGCCCTGCCAGCTACCCATGAGCTTGACCATTTTCAGGTCATAGCTGCCACCAACGTACCACTCCTGGGTATCAAATGAGTTGATGGCAGGAGTGCCAGTCGGTCTGATGTTGTCGCGTGCCTGATAGACCACGTCGATGTTGAGCGGGCCGTTGGCATAGTTGGCACCGAGCGCCCACTTGCTGTTATCTGTAACGCTGACATTCTTGTCGTTGTAGGTACCGAAGGCGTCCTGCGTCTCACCAAAGGAGTAGATGGCCTTGGCGCTGAAGCCGCTCCAGTTCGGGGTGGTGTAGGTCAGCGCGTTGTCCCAGCGAGCGGCACTATTCGGGGTGATGGTGTAACCGGCGTTGGCTGAAAGGAAGGATTGCGATTCGACCAGGGCGCCACCCATCGGGTCATTATTGGCCGTTGCCTGGTAACCTGGGGAATACTGGCGACCAAGTGCTACGGTACCCAGGGTGGCGCTAGAGAGGCCGACGAACTGCTGCCGAGAATTCAGGCCAGTTGAGCTGCCGGAGTAGCCGAGGCCGGCGTTGGTGTCGATGTTCAGCGCGTATTCGAGGGTGAAGATCGCCTTCAGGCCGTTGCCGAGTGCTTCTTCACCACGAAAACCGAGGCGCGAGCCGCTGAGAATGCCGCTTACGATACCACTAAAGGTGTTGGTGCCCGGGATGTTTACGCCGGCCAACTTGCCAGGATCGCCCGAGCTATAAACATAGCCGGCATCGGCGATGCCGTAAATGGTGACGTTGGTCTGGGCAAAAGCAGCGCCCGAAGCCAGGCTGGCGACTGCCAGTGCGATGAGTTTCTTTTGCATGGTGAATCTCCTCTAGGTTTGAGATCGATGACGCCAGACTGCGGCTTCATCAAACTGGACCTCTCGAAAAAGAAACGAGAAGTTGCAGCGATTCTGGCAAACGTCGGAGAGTCGAGCAAGCTCCCTGAGTGCTTTCGCCGATGGTATGCCACTCGGTGTTGGTTTTTTGCAACAGGCGTGGCAATTTGTCCCCCAAGTCTGCTACTCGGCGAACGGACAGCGCGCAAAAACGAGTCGATCGGATGTCGCGGAGTTGCTGGCGACCGAACGCACTCGGGTTGCCCGCGTCCGCCGGCGGTCAGGAAAACAATTCGGCCAGGGCCATTCCGGGGTCAACGGCGCGCATGCAGGCCTCGCCGACGAGAAAGGCGTTGACGCCGTTGTCGCGCAGCAACTGCACGTCGCTGCCGCAGAGAATGCCGCTCTCGGTGACGACGATGCGGTCGGCCGGGAGGGCAGGCAGGAGTTCGAGGGTGGTCTGCAGGCTGACCTCGAAGCTGCGCAGGTTGCGGTTGTTGATGCCGATCAGTGGGGTTCGCAGTTGCAGCGCGAGATCGAGTTCGCGGCGATCATGGACTTCGACGAGTACCGCCATGCCGAGCGCGTCGGCAAGGGACTCGAAGTCGCATAGCGTCGGCAGGTCGAGTGCCGCGACGATCAGCAGTATCGCGTCGGCACCCATGGCGCGGGCCTCATGGACCTGGTAGGGGTCCACCAGGAAGTCCTTGCGCAGCACCGGAAGTTCGCAGGCGCTGCGGGCCGCCTGCAGGTACGCCGGCGCGCCCTGGAAAAACTGACGATCGGTCAGCACCGACAGGCACGCCGCGCCATGATGCTGATAACTGCCGGCGATTTCAGCCGGGCGAAAGTCGGCGCGCAGGACCCCTCGCGACGGGCTGGCTTTCTTGATCTCGGCGATCACGGCCGGCCGCCCGGTGGCGACGCGATCGCGAATCGCACCGAGAAAATCGCGGGCCGCAGGCTGCCGTTCCGCGTCGGCGCGCAGTGCCGCAAGCGGCACGTGGGCCTTGGCGGCAACGACCTCTTCACGCTTGACAGCGAGAATGCGGTTGAGAATGTCGCTGCTCATTGCAGTGCCATGCTCCGGATTCCTGTCGCGGCCGCCGATCAAGACGAAAAGCGCTGCGTAAAGGCCACCAGGTCGTCGAGCCGGGCGCGTGCCGCGCCGGAGGCAATGGCTTCGAACGCCTGGTCAACGCCATCGGCCAGGGTGTTGGCCAGACCGCTCACGTAGATGCTGGCGCCGGCATTGAGCGCGACGATGTCGCGTGCGGCACCGCCCGTGTTTTCGAGCGCGCCAAGCAACATGGCTTTCGATTCCTCGACGTTGGCCACCCGCAGAACGCGCGGGTCGTGTACCGGCAGGTTGAACTGCTCGGGGTGGATCGCGTATTCTTCGACGCGGCCGTCCTTCAGTTCGCCGACCAGCGTTTCGCCGGAGATCGAGATTTCGTCGAGACCTTCCCGGCCGTAGACCGAGAGCGCGTGCGAACTGCCCAGCCGCTGCAGTACGCGCACCTGGATACCGACCAGATCGGGGTGGAAGACGCCGAGGACCTGATTGGCCGCGTTGGCCGGGTTGGTCAGCGGCCCGAGGATGTTGAACAGGGTGCGCACGCCCAGTTCGCGCCGTACCGGCGCGGCGTGCTTCATGGCGCTGTGATGATTGGGGGCAAACATGAAGCCGATGCCCACTTCATCGACGCTCGCGCCGACCTGCGCCGGCGTCAGGTTGATATTCACGCCGAGGGCTTCGAGCACGTCGGCGCTGCCGGACTGCGAAGAAACCGAACGGCCACCATGTTTGGCGACGCGTGCGCCAGCCGCCGCGGCGACGAACATCGCGGCGGTCGAGATGTTGAAGGTTTGTGCGCCGTCACCACCCGTGCCACAGGTGTCCACCAGGCGGGTGCGGTCGCCGACCAGCACCTTGGTCGACAATTCGCGCATGACCTGCGCGGCGGCCGAGATTTCTCCGATCGTCTCCTTTTTCACGCGCAGGCCGACGATGATCGCGGCGATCATGACCGGTGTCACTTCGCCGCCCATGATCTGACGCATCAGGGAGATCATTTCATCGTGAAAAATCTCGCGGTGTTCGATGACCCGTGCCAAGGCGTCCTGGGGCTTCATTTGGCGTGCTCCTCAAGGAAGTTCTTCAACAGGTCGTGGCCACTCTCGCTGAGGATCGACTCGGGGTGAAACTGAACCCCCTCGACGGCCAGCGTGCGATGGCGCAAACCCATGATCTCGCCGTCTTCGGTCCAGGCCGTGATCTCCAGGCAGTCCGGCAAGGATTCGCGTTCGACGGCCAGCGAATGATAACGCGTGCAGGTCAGCGGACTCGGCAGACCACGAAACACGCCGTGCTGGTCATGATGGACCGGCGATACCTTGCCGTGCATCAACTTGCGCGCATGCACCACGCGGCCCCCGAAGGCCTCGCCGATCGCCTGATGGCCGAGGCACACCCCGAACAGCGGGATCTTGCCCGCAAACTCGCGAATTGCCGCCAGGGAAACCCCGGCCTGCACCGGTGCGCAGGGGCCCGGGGAGATCACCAGCCAGGCCGGCTTGAGACGGGCGATCTCGGCGACGCTGATGGCGTCGTTACGGAAGACCCTGACCTCCTGCCCCAACTCGCCAAAGTACTGTACGAGATTGTAGGTAAAGGAGTCGTAGTTATCGATCATCAGCAGCATTTTCGGTGAATCCTATTGATTTTGCTCGGCCAGTGCCTGTTGTCTTCCACGCCATACCCGCAATATCTGTCGCTGGATGCGTCTGCAGGCGAAAAGGGCTTGACCATGAGGTCAGGCATTGTCGCATTGTGCAGTTGCACTATCAAGAAACGGGCGGCGCGGAAACCGTGCCGGCGCCACTGGCTTATCCGCTAGCCGAATCAAGCGGCCCCCGACGTCAGGGCAACCATCCAGTCTGTTTAAGCTGGGCACTTGACTTCAGTGGCAGCTGGACGGCGCTGCACCGGTCTTGCCTTTGCTTTTGCTTGTGCTGTTGCTGTTGATCTTGCGTAGCATTGCCGGTCGTCTGTCAGGCGGTGTATGCTCGTGCCCATGAGCACGCTGACTTTCGACACACTTCGCTACACCAAGCACCTACGCGCCGCCGGGGTTCCCGAGCAACAAGCCAAGGCCGAAGCCGAGGCGCTGCTCGATGTGCTCGCCGAGGCCATGGACTCATCGCTTGCCACCAAAGCCGATCTAATGGAGGTCGAGGCTGAGCTTCGGCTTGAGATGGCAGGCATTCGCGGCGAACTGTCGACTATCAAATGGATGATGGGCGTGTTGATCGCCGTGGCGCTCGCCAATTTCGCCAAGCAGTTCTTCTGAGACAGACGTTTGCCCCATCACCTCGCGGCGCGCGTCTGGGCTGCTTGCGTATCGTGCCGACGCAGCCATTGCTCCAGCATGGTCAGGATCCACACCATTTCTCCGTAATAGCCCGGGTGTCCCGGCAGATACTCGGCCATCAGCCGGGTCGTGAAGTCGGCGCGTACGATTCCTCGTCCGGCGAGGGTGCGCAGCGAATCCTCGGCGAGTTCCCGCAACGCCGGGGTGCGTGTCGCCCAGACGCCAAACGGCAGTCCGAAGCCCTTCTTCTTCTTGGTGAGGATCGCGTCGGGCAGGAAGCCGCGCAGCGCCTCCTTGAAGAACCAGCGCAGCTTGAAGCGGCGCAGTTTCCAGTCGGGCGGTAGCGCCATCGAGAAATCGGTCAGCCTGTCGGAGAGCAGGGGATAAGCGACTTCGATACCGGCCATCTGCGTGGCGCCGCGTACTTTCGGCAGGTCACTGTCGGCGAGTGTGTAGCGCCAGTCGTAAGCGAGCATGCGATTGACCAGACTCGGCGCCTGGCACTCGTTCCAGGTGGCCTGCATGTGTCTTGACGGCTCGTTAAGGTCGAGTTGCGCCAGAAAGTCCGGGTTGAGCACGCTGGCCGGATCGAGTTGCATGATCAGGTTGAAACTCTGCAGGCGATCCGGCATCGGCACGCGGGCGTGCCGCACATAACCGGTGGCCTGTTTGATGCCGGGGATTCGGCGCAAGGGGCTACCATCTTCGCACAGCGGTTCGATCGCTCGCCGCATGCCTGGCGGCAGGTGGTGGTAGAACTCGAAGATCTGTTGCATCGCGTAGCGCGAATTGCCCCCGAACAGTTCATCGCCACCGTCGCCGGCGAGCATCCTGGTACAGCCGTCGGCCTGCGCGATCCTGGCGCAGTAATAGGCCGGCAGGGCGGAAGAGTTGCCGAAGGGTTGATCGTGATGCTGCGCGACCGCCGGAATGCTGTCCACGAGGTCCGCCGGTGTCACGTAATATTCGTGGTGTTCGCAGCCGAAGTGAGTCGCGGCGAGGCGGGCGTACTCCATTTCGTCATAACCCTCGGCGTCGAAGCCGATCGAGTATACGGGCGCTGGTTTGCCGGTGATCTGGCCGAGCATGCCGGCCACCGTCGAGCTGTCGGTACCGCCCGACAGGAAGGCGCCGACGCGTTGGTGACCCGTGATCTGCTCGGCGACGCTCTCGCGGATCAGCGCGCGGAAACCGTCGCGTGCCGGGGCAAAGGATTGACGGTGATGCTCGTCGAACTGCAGGGGCCAGTGGCGCTTCACGTGCGCACCGTTGCGGTCGACCAGCAGCGAATGCGCCGCCGGCAACCGGCGTACCTGCTGGAAGATGGTGCGCGGCGCAGGAATCATGTGGAAGTACAGATAATCGAAAATCGCCTGTGGATCAAGTTCGCCGCCGTGTCCCGGAACGCGGTCAGCGCGATCGGCGAAAGCGAGCACCTGGCCATCGGCCCGATAACACAGCGTCTCGATGGCGAAGCGGTCGGTAGCCAGGAAGGCACACTTGCGCGCCGAATCGACAATGGCCAGGGCGTAGGATCCGTGCAGTTGCGAGGCGATGTCGACCCCGCTGCGGTGCCAGGCTTTCAGAAGTTCCGTGGCCAGACCGCCGGGTAGCGAGATGCCTGCGGCACTTCCGTCCCTGAAAGAGGGGGAGCCGATGACCGCGCAGATGGCCTCTGCGTCGCGTGCGACATCATCGCCCTGCAACGCCAGTGTCCTGATGGAAAGCGGCGCAGCGCCGGTGCCGAAGAGGCCTGCGAGATCAATCTGGCCAGAGAGTCTATCTTTCATCATGAGGTGTGTTGGGGGCAGTTTATGGGCCGACAGGATGCTACGCTAAAGCGGTGACTCTTGTTGTGTCAGATTTCACTCTCAAGCCTGATACACTTTTCAGAGATGGCGGAGGCGTCGATGTCCCTGGTTGCCGCTCCCGGTCGCGCCACGCAGAGACGAAAGACCGCTTTTGTTGAAAACCTTGCCGTTTCATCCACTCCATGCCAGAGGCCTGAGTCTCCTGCTGCTGCTCGCGGCGGCCGCACTGGGGGTGTTCATTGCCCTGCACCATCCGCTGTGGCAGCCCGTTCCCCTGCTTGGATTCGTCCTTGCCGCCGCATGCTTCTTCGTCAATCCAGGCCTGTGGCTGGTCGTCGTTCCGGCGCTGCTGCCGCTGCTCGGCCTTGCTCCCTGGACCGGGTGGATCAGCTTTGAGGAAGTCGATCTCCTGATTCTGGCGGCGGCTGTCGGGGGTTATGCCAGATGCGCGTACAGGACGAGCGCCTGTTCGCTGCGACTATCCTGGTCGTGCTTGTTCCTGGCCGGCCTGATGTCGATATCGCTGCTGCTGGCGATGACGCGTGGATTTGCCGACGCGGGAGGCTTCGTTTTCGGCTGGTATCAGGGTTACGACGGACCGATGAACAGTGTTCGTATTGCCCGGAGTTTCTTTCTGGCGTTGCTGATGGTTCCCCTGATGGCACCGCGGCCGGACCAGTCCGCGTTTGCGGCGGCCCGCAAACTGGCTCTGGGAATGGCTCTTGGGCTGGCTACCGCTTCGCTGGCGGCGCTGTGGGAACGCCTGGCGTTCACCGACCTGCTCAATTTCTCTAGCGACTACCGCTCGACGGCGCTGTTCTGGGAGATGCACGTCGGCGGTGCCGCGCTCGATGGCTGGTTGCTGCTGACCTTTCCGTTCGCCATCTGGGCCTTGCGCAACGCCGGGGGTGTGCCACAGTCGGCGATTGCCCTGACCCTGGTCGGCCTGGCCGCGTATGCGTCGCTGACCACCTTTTCCCGCGGTGTCTATCTGGCTCTGTTGGTATCCCTTCCCTTGCTCCTGTGGCAGACGCGCAGCAAGGAAGTGCGCGGAGAAGCGGGCCACCAGGCACCCCATTGGGGCGTCGTTCGCTGGGTGGTTGCCATCGCCTGTCTGGCCGTCATGGCGCGTCTCGTTTTTCCTTATGGCGGTTATCGCGGCCTGTTGGCGTTATTCGGGGTCGTGATGGTGGCGCTGTCGACGCCCCTGGTGTTGCGGAACATTCCGCCGGATCGGTTGCTTGTCGGTAGCGTCCTGGGCTTTCTGTTGGGCGTGCTGCTGGTCGTTTTCTCCAACTTCCTGCCCAAGGGTCCCTACCTCCTTTTTGCGCTGCTGTTTTTCAGCGTGTTCGGATTGCTGCATGCTCCGAAAGTGATGGCCGTCCGCTTCCGGCCGGCAATTTGTTTGGGCGGTTTTGTCTGCCTCGCGCTTGCCGCCGCCAACGTTGCCGGTCATTGGGGAGGCGTCGAGGCTCTGCCGGGAAGCTGCCTGGCGCTGGCGATGCTGTTCCTGGTTGTTCTCGTCGGCGCGCTGGCCAGGCAGCCCCTGTGGCCTGCCGATTGGCGATGGCAAGGCGGTCTGCTGGCGATTGCCCTGGTGGTGAGTGCCGCGGTGGCGGTCTTTTTTGGCGGGGCCTACATGGGGGACCGGTTCTCGACGTCTGGCAAGGATCTGGAGGGGCGCCTTTCGCATTGGACGCAGGCGGTAGCGCTACTGGAGACTGCCGGGGACGTCGCGTTTGGCAAAGGTCTGGGAAGATTTCCAGCGAACTATTATTTTGCGGCCCCGAATGGCGCATCTCCCGGGGCGTATCAGGTTCGCGGCGAAGGTGGGCAGGCCTGGCTTTATCTCACGGGTGCGCGCCATCCGATGAGCTTTGGCGATATCTTTCGCGTTTCGCAGCGACTGGACCTCGCTGCCCAGGGGCCATTCGAGTTGAAACTCAAGGTGAGGGCCGGCTCGGACGTGGGAATCCATGCAGAAGTCTGTGCCAAGCATCTTCTCTATGCGACGGATTGCGCGATCGGAACGGTGGCCATCAAGGCGAGCAAGGGCACCTGGCAGCCTGTCCAGTTACGTCTGGAGGGCAAGGCTTCGGCTGGTGGCCCGTGGTATGCCCCACGTTTCAAGATGTTTTCCGTGGGAATTCTGAATCAGGGCGGGGCTGCCGATCTCGACGATCTGGTATTGACTACGGGCGGCAGCGACAACCTGCTGGCGAACGGTGACTTCGGCAAGGAAATGCAGCGTTGGTTCTTTACCAGTGACCACGAGCACCTGCCGTGGCATGCGAAGAATGTGCTGGTCAACATCCTGTTTGATCAAGGGGCGCTGGGTTTGACGGTGTTTCTGCTGATGACCCTGGGCGCCTTGTGGCGCTTGAACTTCGGCAAGGCTCGCGGGCACCGGTTGTCCCCGTACCTGACGGCCTCGATCATCGGATTTCTGGCAGTGGGCATGTTCGACAGCCTGACCGACGTACCCAGGCTGGCCTTCATCTACTACCTGCTGGTCTTGTACGCGCTGTCTCTCGCTGCCTTCGGTCCACCGCCGACCACGATGCAGGCAACCAGACAACCTCCATCGCCACGCGAGGCTGTGTAGCGATGCGGCACGCCTGGCTGACAACCATCCTGGTCTGTTCGACGCTGCTCTCGCCCTCGTCATGGGCGCGCGTGATCCGCGTCGGCGTGGGTGGGGATGTCTCGCGCATCGCGGATGCCGCACAGTTGGCGAAGGATGGGGATATTGTCGAGATTGCCGGGGGCGAGTGGCACGGCGATGTCGCGCTGTGGTCGCAGCGGCAATTGACGATCCGTGGCATTGGCCGACGCCCGGTCCT
The DNA here is from genome assembly GCA_029780075.1 of Pseudomonadota bacterium. Taxonomy (GTDB): domain Bacteria; phylum Pseudomonadota; class Gammaproteobacteria; order Burkholderiales; family Rhodocyclaceae; genus Accumulibacter. The sequence continues at coordinate 38,226 of JAKOZI010000070.1, read as the reverse complement.
GGTTGCGGATGGGAGGAGTGCCGAAGGAAAGGCCATCTGGGTCATACGCAACGGCGATTTCCTGATCGAGAACATCGAGTTCCGAGGGGCACGCGTTGCGGACGGTAATGGTGCCGGTATTCGTTTCGAGGGGGGAAGGTTGCTGATCAGGAATTGTGCCTTTCTGGACAACCAGATGGGTGTCCTGACCAGCAATGACGAGAAGGCTGAACTGGTGATCGAAAGCAGCCTCTTTGCCGAGGCTGTCAAACAGGAGCAACCCCTGTCGCATCTGCTCTATGCGGGCCGGATTGCCTCGCTGAAGGTTTCGGGGAGCCGTTTCCATTCCGGGTATATTGGCCATCTGATCAAGTCGCGGGCGCGGGGCACCGATATTCGCTACAACCTGATCTACGATGGTGCGGCGGGCCGGGCTTCCTACGAGGTTGACTTGCCGAACGGTGGGGAGGCGATGCTGATCGGCAATGTCATCGGGCAGAGCAGCACCACCGCCAACCCGGTAGTCATTGCCTATGGTGCCGAAGGCGAGTCCTGGCCCAGGAATCGGCTGGTGTTGTCGCACAATACCTTGATCAGCGAAGGCATGAAACCGGCATGGTTCATCCGTGCGTGGCGGCAGCGACTTCCGGCCGGGACGCAGGTGCACACGCTGAACAACCTGTTTGCGGGTGTTGGTCTGTTCAACTACGGGTTGTCGGGAATCCAGGTGGGCAATTATCCACTGTGGCACGGTGCGTTCGCGGGGGTCGAAGTCCTGGACTTTCGGCCCAACGGCGCCTCCTGGTTGCGAGGCGTGGTGGGCAAGCCTTCCATCGAAGGCCAGGATGTCAGTCCGGGCGCTGAATTCGCCTTGCCTTTGGGGCTCAGAAATCTGCCGGATGTGGAGCTTCTGATGCCTGGCGCGATGCAGTAAGCGGTGTGCCGGCATCGACGAGACGGCACAAGGTCAAGCTGCCTCTCTCCCGCCGGTCAGCAAGCCTGTCCCTGGATTTTTCGACAAATCAGGTGTTTGAGGTAAGAGTTGACGCGGAGGACGTGGCATAAACCAGGAACTCCGGGTTGTCTGCCAGGCCGCTGATGAACGGCTGCGGCGCGGAAAAGTCGGTTCCACAGTGGTAGATGGCCCGGTCCTCGCGCGAGGCGACGTAAAAGTTGCCGGTGTTGTCGAAGCACATGCCGGCGATCGTCCTGACGCCACTGAGCACCGTTCGCAGTTCGCCGGTTCCAAGGTGATACCGAAGAACGGTATCGGTGGCGCTGCTGCCGATGTAAAGATGTTCGCCTTGCGCCAACAGGTGCACCGGGGCTCCCAGGAACTGGGCGTCGGCGATTTGTCCTTGCAGTTGCCCTTGCGTCCTGCCGTTCCGGAGATCGTAGATCTTCACTGTGTTGCCGGGTTCGTCGGCAACGTACAGCGAGGTGCCGCAGACCACGACATCGCGTACCGAGTGCGCGACCCGGCGCCGCCGGGGTTTCTTTTTTGACGGATCCGCTTCGAAGAGCACGTCCAGTCCCGCCGGTCGGCTGAGGCTGGAAGGCGCGCGCCGTGGAGATGCCGGCAGGTCGCCGATGGACGACGCGACGAAGGTGCCATCGAGGAAGCGTTTGCCCTTCTGCGCTTTCAGGAAGCTGGCAAGCGGCAGGGCCCGAGCGCGTTTCACGACACCTCCCGGCGCTTGCAGCGCGGTGACGACATTGCTGTCCTGGCTGGACAAGTACGCCCGGTTGCTGCCATCGAAGGCCAGAGCGAAGGGATGTACAACGCCATCAGAGACTCGAGCATCGGCATAGATCCCCAGGTAGGCATGCGTATGGTCGGCATCGGGCTTTCCGCTGTAGACGAGGACCTGGCTGGCGTCCTTGTAGCCGTTGATTACATACAGTCTGTCTCCCGGACCGAAAACGATGTCGCGCAGTTCGCTCAGCGGCGGGGATTTGGCTGGCGTCTGCAGTGCCGCAGAAGTGACACAGGTTGGCTCGCCGTTGATCACGTCGTAGGCATGGACGTTGTTGATCGCGTTGCTCACACTGCCACCGTGAAATGTCACGTAAAACATGTGCTCCTCCTTTCCATAGCTCAAGGCTCGACAACGAAGCCAGAAAGCATAACCCGCTTTTGGCGATCGGCAAAACGTTGCTGGTGCCCCTGGGATCTGGCCGGCTAACTGGCCAGCAAGTCACCCGGCGTGTCGACATCCCGATGGACGCCCGCATCATCGACTTCGATCAGCACGATCGATGGCTGGAGAGCTTCGATGAACTGCCCTGCGCCGCGATCGCCCTGCAAGCCCGCAAGCTCGGCAAACCAGCGCCGGGAAAAACCCACCGGGTGACCACGGCGCCCGCGATACCGCGGCGCCGCGATCTCGGCGCCGTTTTCCAGAGCTTCGAGCACCGACCGCAGGGTGCGTGCATCCAGGAATGGCATGTCGGCGAGGGCAACCAGCCAGCCGGCGGCGCGCGGGGTCTGTTGCACGGCGCATGCGAGGCTGTCCCCGAGTCCGCGTGCCGGCGCCGCGTCGACGCGGACCGCAACGCCAACATCGATCAGGAGCTTGTGCAGTACCGTCTGTTCGGGCCGCAGCACACTGATCGAACGCGGGCAAGCCGCAAGCAGGGTTCTTGCCGCGGCGACGGCGATGGCTGTCCCGTCAGGAAGCGGCTGCACAAGTTTGTCGACACCAAATCGTCTTGAGTATCCTCCGGCCAGGAGAACACCGACGATCGCCCCGTCTGCCGCGGACATCGACTAGGCTCCAGGATGGGCCGCGTCGATGTCCGCGGCAGGGTGTGGGCGCGCCGGGCACTTCACTTCGGCAGCGCGCCGCGTCGCCAGTCCGTACTTGGCTGCCGTCATTTCGGCGAGGATCGAAATCGCGATTTCCGGTGAGGTCCTGCTGCCGATTGGCAGCCCGACGGGCCCGTGGAGGCGATCGACCTGCTGCGTGTCGAGGTCGAAGTACTTCCGCAGCCGTTCCCGGCGTTTGGCGCTGTTGGCGCGAGACCCGAGCGCGCCGACGTAGAATGCCGGCGACTTGAGCGCTTCGAGCAAGGCGAGATCGTCCAGTTTCGGATCGTGGCTGAGTGCCAGTACGGCCATATGCGGGTCCGGGCGCATCACCAGCACCACATCATCGGGCATGCCGTCGGCGAGCGTGGCGCCCGGCACATCCCATCCCTGGCGGTATTCCTGCCGCGGATCGCAAACCGTGACGGTGTAATCCAGAGCCGGTGCCATTTCGGCAAGATAGCGCGAAATCTGGCCGGCGCCGATGAGCAGCAGGCGCCAGGCGGGTCCATGCATGGTGCGAAGTCTCTTGCCGTTCCAACTCATCGTGTCGGTACCGGCGGCGTCTTCGACGCTGACCTGCCCGCTGGCGATGTCCAGGGAACGGATCGTCGACCGCCCCAGCGCGATGGCCTTCTCGATTTGCGCCAGCAGGTGTACCTCAGGTTGGGGTTCGATGACGAGTTCGAGAGTACCCCCGCAGGGCAGACCGAAACGTGCAGCTTCGGCCTGGGTGCCCCCGTAAATCCGGGTGAGCGGGAGTGTGCCGGCCAACTGCCCGGCCCGCATGCGGTTGATCAGGTCGTCTTCGATGCAACCGCCCGAAATTGAACCCTGTACCCGTCCATCGTCGCGGATGGCCATCCAGGCGCCGGCAGGGCGCGGTGCCGAACCCCAGGTGCGGGCGACGGTCACCAGTGCCAGACGGTGGCCTTGTGCCGCCCAGTTTCGTGCTGCCTTGAGTACCTGCCGGTCGCTGCTGTCCATCTTCAGGTGCGCCAGTCTTCGCTGCGGAAACGCCAGCGGTGTCGGTGGCCAATCGCTTGCAGGGCGTTCATGAGGGGGGCTCCGGCCGCTGACGGGACGCCGCACAAGCGGTGAGCCGCTACGGACCAGCGTTCATTGTCGGCGAATTCTTTCGGCCTGGGACGCCGGCGCGGCAGAATATTTCCATCACGGCAAGATCGGAGAGTCGCCGTCAGTCGAGTGAAGCAGGCGCAATCAAGCACGCCGCTGTTGTCTCCTCGCGGAACAGACCTTGACGTCCTGTTTGTGCCATGCCTTTCGGGCAACTGGCAAACTCGGCATAATCCGGACTGCGGAAGTGCCGCGGAACAGGAAAGGTCGAATGCATGGGTCCTCTTGTTTGCCGATGATCAACCAATGAACGCTGCGACAAAAGCGGTTTCGATTGTCGATCGGGTACAGCTTGTCCGGATTCGCATCTTTTGTGGACATGCGAACGGGAATATGGCGAGCGTCATGATCGGTGCACTCCTGATCGCTACCGTTCTGCACAGCGGCGGTGTTTCCTTGCGCACGCTCGCGGTCTGGGGTCTGGCGATCGGCCTGGCATCGGCTGGCGTGCTGCTGTTCGAGCGTTACGTTGCACGCGTCGGGATCACGGTTGAGAACTGCCGCCGACTGGCGTACGTGCGCATCGGGCTGGGTGCCGGAATCGCCCTGCTTTATGGCCTCTCGGGTTTTTTGCTGCCGGGCGCTGTTCCCGCGGCGGACACGTTTCTATTCATCATTGTCTCGACACTGGTCACCGTCGGTGCCCTAGGCTACGCCATGGTGCCGGCGTACTACCTCACCCTGAACGCGGTCAGTCTGCTGCCACTGACCGGACATTTTCTCCAGCAATACCTGGCTTTTCGGGACAGCTACTATCTGCTGCTGCTGATGGTTTCGATCATTTGGCAGGCGGTGGTGCTGACCAAGGCGCACCGCGTGTCGCTGACCGCGATCGACGCCATCGTGCTCAATGAACGTCTCAAGGACGAAGTCGAGGAGCACCGTCGCACGCGCGAAGCCATGCGTCACATGGCGCTGCATGATGAATTGACCGGCCTCGGCAATCGCCGCTACTTCGAGGAGACGGCGACACGCACATTAAAGATCGCCGCGCGTGACCAGACCAGATTCGGTCTGCTGGTCGTCGACTTGAACGACTTCAAGCCGGTCAACGACCAGCATGGACACGCGGGTGGAGATTCCCTGCTGCGGGCGGTCGCCGCTCGCCTGCTCGGCGCCGTGCGTGCGGCAGATTTTTGTGCGCGCATGGGCGGCGACGAGTTTGCGATCGTCGTCGCCAGCGTTCATGACGATGACGATGTGGTCGAGGTCGCCGAGAAACTGCTGTCGGTGCTTGCCGAACCCTTCATGCTCGATACCATCGTGGTGCAGACCAGTGCCAGTATAGGGTGGGCAGTCTATCCCGACGATGGGAGCGACGCCGCAGAACTGATGGCGGTTGCCGATCAGCGAATGTATCGCGAAAAGCGGTCCAGCAAGGACCAGTCGAACCTGCTCTCCGCCTAGCTGCCGTCGCGCCCGCGCTCGGTAGCGATGGCGGGCGGTGGTAGCGCCGCACGCGGCGGGCCGACCGGAATGGTTGTGTATTGCCGTTCATCGCCAGCCGTGCGGTGTTACCCTGATGTCTGCGGCGCAGAAAAGGGACTTCGGCGCGGCGTCGAGCACGCCTCTTCCCGCGCCGCGGCCCTTGGCGTGCGCGATCGTTGGCAGACCTTCTCCTGACGCTCCCGATAAAGAGACGCCGGCATGCCCGCATACCAGGTCAAGCACGAAACCATCGCCGTTGGCGGTGCGCTGTACCTGATCCGATCGCTGCTCGACCTTCGACAGTATTCCGATCCGCTCGGTGAAGCAGCCCGCGCGGGTATCTCAACGGCCAGTTGGCCGTTGTTTGGCCAGTTGTGGCCGTCGGCACGGGTTCTCGCCGCGGCCATGCAGACTTTTGACCTGCGCGGGAAACGTATTCTGGAAATCGGCGCTGGTCTCGCCCTCGCCAGTCTGGTGATCCACAGCCGCGCCGGCGACATGGTGGTCAGCGACTATCACCCTTTGAGCCGGGTCTTCCTGAAGGAGAACCTGTTGTTGAACCGACTCGGACCGCTGGAATACAAGACCGGCAACTGGGAGGGCAGCAACCCTGGCCTTGGATTCTTCAACCTGATCATCGGTAGTGATGTGCTGTACGAACGACAACAGGCCAGCCAGCTTGCCGGCTTTATCGATCGTCATGCAGCGCCCGCCGCCGAGGTGATCATCGTCGATCCGGATCGAGGCAACCGTGCCGGGTTTTGTCGAGAAATGGTCAGCCGCGGCTACCGCTACAGTGGTCGACGCGCGGCCAGCTTCCTGGAAAACGGCGATCGATTCAAGGGATGCTTCCTGACGTTCATCAACGCCGCCACGTTGCAATGTTCGTGATTTCCCGCACCTCCCGAGCGATGCGCCGGTCGGCAACGTCAAATTGGAAAGCAAGAGTCGGAGTGTCCAGACCCAGGCAAACGCCTAGAGTGTAATCACCCATCCGGCGGCGACGCGAAGGACAATGACCAACATGGCACGAGATGACGACCAACGCGCTTTGGCAACGCTGAGTGACCCTCGCTGGGCAGCCGTCGTCGCCCGCAACCCGGAAGCCGACGGGACTTTCGTCTATTCGGTGGCCACGACTCGCGTGTATTGCCGGCCCAGCTGTTCGTCGCGCCGGCCCAAACCGGAGAACGTGGCCTTTCATGTCACGCCGGTCGACGCAGAGCGCGCGGGTTTTCGTCCCTGCAAGCGTTGTCAGCCCGATCAATGCTCGCCCGGAGCGCGCCATACGGAAAGCATTGCCGCCTTGTGCCGCTTCATCGAGACCGCCGAACAGGTGCCGACCTTGAGAGAACTGGCGGCGCGTGCGGGTTTCAGCGCCTATCACCTGCACCGTCTGTTCAAGGCAGTGACCGGCCTGACGCCGAAGGCCTATGCCAGTACGCAGCGAGCTGCAAGAATCCGCCGCGAGCTGCTGCAGAGTGCGACCGTGACCGAGGCGATTTATGGCGCTGGCTACAATTCCAGCAGCCGCTTCTACGAACAGTCGGATCAATTGCTGGGAATGACGCCGTCGGAATACCGTGGCGGTGGCGCCAACCAGGCCATTCGTTTTGCCGTCGGTGAATGCTGGCTGGGATCGATCCTCGTCGCGCAGAGCCGGCGCGGCGTTTGCGCGATCCTCATCGGAGACGACCCGGACGCCCTGGTCCAGGAACTCCAGGACCGCTTTCCCGCGGCCGAATTGATCGGTGGAGACGCCGAATTCGAGCGACTCGTGGCCAGCGTCGTTGGCCTGGTCGAAACGCCCCGACTTGGGCTCGATTTGCCTCTTGACGTCCGCGGTACGGCTTTTCAGCAAAGGGTATGGCAGGCGTTGGGCACGATTCCGGCTGGTGCGACGGTAAGTTATGCGGAGCTCGCCGAACGCATCGGTGCGCCCGCGTCAGCCCGCGCCGTGGCCGGCGCATGTGCGGCCAATATCCTGGCGGTGGCCATTCCCTGCCATCGCGTCGTGCGCAGCGATGGCATTCTGTCAGGCTATCGCTGGGGGATTGAGCGAAAACGCGCCCTGCTGGAGCGCGAGGCGACGTCGTGATCATGCGTGCCCGCCGTGCACTGTCCTCGCAAGCCGTTGTCGTGCAGGCGTCAGGCCTGCGGCTGCCTTGGCCATGCGTGGGACCGGTTATTCCGCACAGCCGCCTGCTGGTAGCGTGGCACAACGTGCCGCGGCAGCGCCCGCGGCCCCTGGCGAGCAAGGACTGCCATCGGCAGTGGTGGACAGTCCCGTGGCCCACAGCGTATGCTGGCCCTGTGGTGGCCAACGGGAGCTTTCGCACCACTGCCTGGCTGCCGGCACAACAGCCCGTTCGGCTGGGCAGTGCTTGCCGGGTTGTCGCGAGGGAGCGGAGTGGATAGCGAACACATCAGGGACGAGGTCCTGGCCAGGCTGGAAATCGAACGCGCGGTCCGCGAGCAGTTAACGCGTCAGCAAAGCGAACCGAGTGTCCCGAGCGGAACGGGTATCCGGACATGGCTGGACAGCAAGTTTGGCCTGCTGCTGATTGGGGCGGTGATCAGCGGCATGCTCGTGCCGACCTTCCAGTTCACCCAGGAGGAGATCCGGTGGCATCGGCAGAATCGCTACAACAATCTCGAGCGCCAGCTTGGCAGCATGCGCGAGAGTCTGAAGCAGTTCATCGCCGTGCAGGCCTTGAGCGCGGAACTCTACGATCTCGGTCTGGCGGTCCTGAATACGCCTGCAGCCGCCGCCGATCAGCCGCAACGGGAACAGTGGCGCAAGGAACTGCGTGCGCTGCAGGCACGCCGAGTGCAGCAGAACGCGGTCTTTGCGGCGACGGTGTTCTACTTTCCAGGCGCTGCTCAGCAGCCTATCCGCACCGCCTGGAATGACTTGATGCGGCCAGCACAACAGTTGCAGGCCTGCGTTGGCGAACTTCTCGGTGAAAGCAGGCCCCTCAGCGGAGCGAAAAAGTCTGCCGACAAAGCGGTCGATGCCAACGAGGTCGCCGTGAGACTGGATAGCAGCCTGGCCGAAGTCAATCAGGCTTACGAGCGCGTGTTGTCGATGTTGAGGCAGCAATTGATCGAGGTGGAGCATGAAAGTTGGAAATTCCAGTAAATCCGCGCTCGCACTGGGCGTGTCGATTCTCCTCTGCGTCGCGCCGGGGTCGGTCCCGGCCGATGTGGGCGGCGGCAAGGGCTATCCGGCGACTCCCTGGAGGATCGCCGGACCCAGGAACGTGCAGGAGATCGAGAAGGCGAAAGCCCTTGCCGCGCAGTACCAGACGCTTTCGATGACCTCCGACACGGCTTCCGGGGATGGCTCTGACGTGCTCCGCCTCAGGCGTGTCACGCTGCGGGTCGAGCAGCCGCGGGCGGACGACAGCGTCGGGTACGCCCTGGTTGGCAAGTCAGCTTCCGGCGAGACCGTCACGCTGTCCTTCAGCGAGATCGAGAGTTTCGTGGTCACCTCCCGGAAGGCGGCGACGCTTACCTTGTCCGTGACGGTCTGGCCAGACATCTCGCCACAGCAACTGCTCGACAAGCAGCCGACCTATCAGCAACTGTCGGCTGGCTACCGGCGGACGGTCGCTCTCGAGGTGAGCACGCGCTCCGCGGATGGGCGCCCTCTCGTTTTTGCCGAGAAAGGCGAGTTCGGGTCCATGCTTCCCCTCGAAAAACTCGCCGCAGGGACGCCCGGCAACTTCTAGGGAGAACATCCGCACATGACTCACCCCCTGCGCTTCTGGTGGGCGATCCCGTCGGTAAGCACCGACCCGGAATATCCCTATCGGATGATTCCCGCCGCGTCACGGGGAGATGCCCCCCCGGCCGCGGTCGTGGTGAAGCTTGCCGATCGCTGAGCATGGTCGAGTTCTCCGCTCAGTGGCGGATACAGATCTTGCCGAATTGTGCGCCGCTCCTGAGATACGCCAGGGCATCCGGCAGCGCTTCAAACTCGAAGACGCGGTCGACGATTATCGGTACACGGTGTTGTTCGAGTGCCCGGAGCATCGCTTCGAAACCGTCGCGGTGGCCGACGGTAACGCCCTGCAGCCGTACCTGCCGGGTGATGATCAGGCCGAGCGGCGTAGACAGCGAGGAGCCCGAAAGGACGCCTATCATCGATAGCGTGCCACCCGGGCGAATGCAGCGCAGTGACTGCGGCAGCGTTTTCTCGCCACCGAGTTCGACGATAAGCTGATTTCATGCAGGAGACGTCGCAGCCCCGCCCGGTACCTCGCCCCTGCTGGCGATCTCGACCAGGCAGTCGTAGAAGGTCGCTCCACCGCCCATGTCGGTCAACTCCTGGCTGGTTACCTCGTTGCAGTTGCGTCCGTCAGGCGAAAGCTTGCGCCACCAGATCGAGCTAGCCATGACCACGCCCGGTCGCACGCGGTCGCTGATGACGGCGCGGGCGTGGAATTCGCCGCGCGCGTTGAAGATGCGCACCGAGTGGTCATCGGTGATGCCACGTGTCGCCGCGTCCACCGGATGGATGAGCACGCTGGGCGATTTTTCCTGGGCCAGGAAACGCGGCGAATTGGCAAAGCTGGTGTTCAGGAAGTTGCGTGCCGGCGGCGTGATCAGGGCCAGCGGGAATCTGGCGGCGAGCGCACTCTGGCGCCACTCGCGAGGCGCGATGAAATCGGGCAAGGGGTCCAGCCCGGCACGGGCAAGCATGTCGCTTCTGAACTCACATTTGCCGGAAGGCGTCGGGAAGCCACCCTGCGCAAACGGCGCGGCAGCACGTGGCAGGTTCAGGCGGGCGTGGCCGTCGGCCTTGAGTTTTTCCCAGGACAATCCGGCGAGCCGAGGATCGTTCCAATCGAAGGCCTGGCGACAGAGATCGTCGTCGCTGTCGGCAAAGCACGCCTCGCTGAAACCCATCCGCAGAGCCAGGCGGCGAAACAGTTCGGTATTGGGTAGTGCCTCGCCGAGTGGCTCGATTGCCGGTTGGTTGACCTGCAGGTGCAGATGGCCGTAGGACTTGTGGATGTCGAGTTGCTCCATGTGGCTCGTGGCTGGCAGCAGGAGGTCGGCGTAGTCCGCGGTGTCGGTCTGAAACAGATCGTGGACGACGGTGAACAGGTCGTCGCGGGCAAAACCGCGCACCACTTCTCCCGCTTGCGGGGCGACCGCGACCGGGTTGCTGTTGTACACGAACAGCGCTTTGATCGGCGGCTGCGCGTGCAGCAGATCGTGACCGATACGGCTCATGTTGATCGTTCGTGGTGCCGGTTTCGGCATCAGATCCGGCCGCTCAAGGGCCGCTTCATTGACCGGGTAGTTGCCCGAGGTGGAGAGCAGCACGCCACCCGCAGGATCTCGCCAGGCGCCGGTGAGCGCCGGCAGGCAAGACACCGCTCGCAGTGCCATGCCGCCGCCGGCAGTACGGTTGATGCCGTAGTTGGTGCGAATCGCCGACGGGCGGGTCGTGCCGTAGGCGTGCGCAAGGTTTTCGACTTCCGCCGTGTGCAGGCCGCAGATTGCCGCCACGCGCTCCGGCGGGTACGCCAGCACCCGTTCCCGAAGGGCCTCGAAACCGAGCGTGTGGTGCGCGATGTAATCGTGATCTACGAGGTCGTCGCGGATCAGCACGTGCATCAGTCCGAGGGCCAGGGCGCTGTCGGTTCCCGGCAGCAGGGCGATGTGCTGGTCACACTTGTCTACGCTTGCCGTGCGGCAGGGGTCGATGGCGACCAGGCGTGCGCCGCGTCGTTTCGCTTCCTGGACCAGGCGCCAGAAGTGGAGGTTGGAAACGATGCTGTTGGTGCCCCAAAGGAGGATCAGCCGCGCATCGACGACATTTTCCGGGTCGAAGCCGATGCTCGCGCCGATCGTCGCCCGATAGCCCATTGCCCCCGCACTGGCACAGATCGTCCGGTCGAGTTGTGCCGCGCCGAGACGGTGAAAGAAGCGGCGGTCCATCGAGCCATAACCCAGCAGACCGGAGTTGCCGGCGTAGCTGTAGGGAACGATCGACTCGGCGCCACTTTCGGCGGCAATGTCGCGCAAGCGCTCGGCAATGGTGGTCAGCGCCTCATCCCAGGAGATGCGCTCGAAGCTCGCGCCGGGGCCCTTGGGGCCGACCCGGCGCTGCGGGTACAACAGGCGGTCGGGATGATATATGCGTTCGGGGTAGAAGGCGACCTTGGTACACAGCACCCCTGCCGTCGGGACATGATCGGCCGCGCCGGCGACCTTGAGCACGCGACCGTCGCTGATGGTCACTTCGAGCGCGCAGGTGTCGGGGCAATCGTGCGGGCAGACGCCGCGCACCGTGTGCGTGGCTGCGAGTTTGATCATTCGGCTTTTCCAGGCTGATATCGACGGCGAAACGATAGCAGCTTGTGAACTGTTCCGGCACCCCACAGCGGCTTCGGAGCGGATATTCCGTGAGAAGGCACGGCGCGTGCCGCCGTGTTTTCTCGCGCGCGGGCCTGGGGCCTGCGCCGGCTAGGGTAGAATGACGCCGATGCTGGTTCTTGGGATCGAATCCTCCTGCGACGAAACGGGTATGGCGCTGTACAGCAGTGATGCTGGCGGCGTCCTGCTGGCCCACGCATTGCATTCGCAAGTCAGCATGCATGCGGATTACGGCGGGGTGGTGCCGGAACTCGCGTCACGGGATCACATCCGTCGCGTCGTGCCGCTGCTGCGCAAAGTGCTGGTCGATAGCGGACGTTCGCTGGTCGAGCTTGACGCCGTGGCTTACACGCAGGGGCCTGGCCTGGCTGGCGCCTTGCTGGTTGGGGCGGCGTTTGCCGAAGCGCTGGCCATGGCCCTGGGCGTACCGACCGTACCGGTGCATCACCTGGAAGGCCACCTGCTGTCACCTTTGCTGTCACGCCGGCCGCCATCCTTTCCCTTCGTCGCCCTGCTCGTTTCGGGTGGCCATAGTCAACTGATGCGCGTGAGCGGTGTCGGCGAATACGAGTTGATGGGCGAAACGCTCGATGACGCGGCCGGCGAGGCTTTTGACAAGACGGCCAAATTGCTCGGTCTCGGCTATCCAGGTGGCCCGGCGCTGGCTGCCCTGGCCGACCGCGGTCGGCCAGGGCAGGTCAAACTGCCGCGCCCGATGCTGCAATCCGGGAATCTCGATTTCAGCTTCAGTGGCCTGAAGACGGCCGTTCTGACCAAGGCGCGCGAACGGGTCACGCTCAGCGATCAGCAGCGAGCGGACATTGCGCGCGGATTCCAGGATGCGATTGTCGAGGTGCTGGTCAGCAAGGCACTGCGTGCGGTGAAAGTCAGCGGTCTGAAACAACTGGTCGTCGCCGGTGGCGTCGGCGCCAACCGCGAACTGCGGCGGCAGCTCGATGCCCAGGTGGCCAGAACCGGAATCGCCGTTTTTTACCCCGAGTTCGAATTCTGCACCGACAACGGTGCGATGATCGCGTTGGCGGGGGCCTTGCGTCTCCAGGCCGGGGGGGCGTGCAGCAAGCCGGCCGGCGCCTTCGCCGTGCGGCCGCGCTGGCCGCTGACCACTTCCTGAAGCAGCGCCTGCTGCCGGCGGCAAGTTGTTCTACTGGCGGAAGACCGGTTTGGAGCAGTCAGGGGTTTCTGCCCGTCGCAACGCGTGAAACGCGGTCAGCGGGATTTCCCGGCACCGATTTTCGGCTCGCTGCCGGCCATCAGGCGTTGCAGGTTCTGCCAGTGCTTGCCGACCAGCGCCATGGCGATGATGCCGACGACCAGTACCCGGCTGTCACCACCCCATATCAGGAGCGCGTAGGCCGGTGCAGCGACTGCCGCCACCAGTGCCGCCAGCGAAGAATAGCGTAGCGTGAAGGCGATGAGTATCCATGTGCCCAGGGTGGCCAAGCCGAGCCAGGGGTTGATCGCCAACAGCACGCCAGCGGCCGTAGCCACTCCTTTGCCGCCCTTGAAGCGGAGAAAGACGGGGTAGAGATGGCCGAAAAAAACGGCCAGTGCCACCCATCCGACCGCGTAGCTACCCCAAGCGTACTCTGACGAGTAGCGACTGACGAGGAACACCGCCAGCCAGCCCTTGGCCGCATCGCCAAACAGGGTGAATATCGCAGCGCCCTTGTGGCCACTCCGCAACACATTGGTGGCGCCGGGATTCTTCGAGCCATAAGTCCGTGGATCGGCGAGGCCGAAAAGTCGGCTGGCGACCAGGGCGAAGGAGATGGAGCCCAGCAGATAAGCGGCAAGCACCACCAGCAGAGTGATCAGGGACGGCGGCATCGGGTGTGATCGAGTAGTCGGAAGTGCTCTGGGTTAGAATGCGCGCTCTGTCGTCGCGCTGCGAACCGGGCGCCCTACCCATAATTCTACACCGACCTGAAGCCCTCCCGTATGGACATCATCTTCATCAACGACCTGCGCGCCTCGACCCTGATCGGCATTTACCCGCGCGAGAAGGCGATGCCCCAGACCATAGAAATCTCGTTGCAAATCGGCATCTCGACGGCCAGTGCCGGTGCCAGTGACGACATCCGCGACACCATCGATTACGCCATGGTGGTCGAGCGCCTGCATGCCGAACTCGCTGCACGCCACTTCAATCTCCTTGAAAGGCTGGCTGAGTACGTTGCCACGCTCCTGCTCGAAGACTTTGGTGCGACCTGGGTACGCGTCTCGATTGCCAAGCTCGGCATGCTGCGCGGCGTGCAGCGCGTCGGCGTGGTCATCGAGCGCGGCGCCGCGGCCTGAAGGTGCCCTCGTCAGCCGCCTGCGGCGGCGGGCTTTGGCGGCTGTTTGCTGGTTGTCGGCAGGTTCACGTCGAGTTCCCTGGCCTTGGTGTCGGGGAGGACTTCCAGCAGTGTCACCACCTTCTTCACGTCGCTCGTGGTTCTCGCTACCTGGATCGCTGAATCGGCCTCGCGCTGGGTGACGAGGCCTAGCAGATAGACAATGCCAGCCTCGGTCACCACCTTGACGTGTATCGCGTTGAACTTGCCGGAGTCAACAAAGCGGCTCTTGACCCTGGTGGTGATATACGAATCGTTGCTGCGCGTCGAGAACGAAGTGACCGGGCCGATGGCGAGTTCGTTGTAGACGCCTTGCACCTGTGGGACGCCGGAAACGATACGTTCGATTTCGGCCTTGATGGTCTCGGAAGCGACCTCGCCGGTGATCAGGACCTTGCGGTTGTAACTGGTGAAGTTGGTGTGCGAGGTCTCGCTGAATTTCTCGTTGACGCGGGCGCTGGCCTTCCATTCGATGGTTTCGTCATCGGTTTGCGTGCCCAGGGAACGGCGATCCATGGTCGCCAGTGCGCCGCCGGTGGCGCCGGCGGCGACCATCGGCAGACAACCCTGGAGCGTCGGCAGGAGGGCTGCGCCGAGCAGCAGGCCGGTGGCCAGAAACCGTTTCATTCTTCAACTCCCATAAGCAGACAATCAATCCCATCGCAAAGGCAGTGGATGATCAGCAGATGCGTTTCCTGAATGCGCGCCGTACGCTCGGCCGGCACGCAGATGTGGACGTCGCTGTCGCGCAGAATCTCGCCGATGGCGCCGCCGCCCTTGCCGGTGAGTGCAATGACGCGCAAATCGTTCTCGTGGGCGGCATTGATCGCTTCGATGACGTTGGGTGAATTGCCCGAGGTCGAGATCGCCACGAGGATGTCGCCGGGTTGCCCCAGGGCACGCACCTGCTTGGCGAACACGGCTTTATACCCATAGTCGTTGGCGATCGCCGAAATCACCGAGGTGTCGGTACTCAACGCGATTGCCGCCAGTTCGTGGCGTTCCACCTCGAAGCGTCCGACCAGTTCGGCTGCCAGGTGCTGCGCGTCGGCCGCCGAGCCGCCGTTGCCACAGGCAAGGATCTTGCCGTTGTTCAGCAGACTCCCGACCATCGCCTCGATCCCTTCGGCAATCGGCGCGGCCAGCAACTCGACAGCGTCGAGTTTGGTTTGTGCGCTCTCCTTGAAGTGCTGACTGATACGGTCGGTCAAGTCCATGGGCGATGATTCTGTTCTGCGGAAAGGAGTGCCGACGATTCTAACATCACAGCGAGAGGAAGACCTCGAACTCGATTCGTCGCCAGGGATTCGGGTCCACCCGCAGCTTCGAAACGCGTGCCTCGAGTTTCTCGCCGGCGTCGAGGGCGGTGGCAACGGCACGGTTCTCGGCGCGCGGTACGTAACCCAGTTGCCGGCCATTCCATTCCACGCGGATCGCTTGCGGGTCGTGGCGGTTGCCGGGTTCGCGGACGAGGGTCAGTCGATCGCCGACCCTGATCTGCGGCCACAATTCGGCCACAGCGTAATATTGGCTGCCGGCCAGCGGCGAGCTTTGCACGAGAATCCGGATCGTTCCTTCGGCGCCGGCGTGCAGGCACAGACCCAGCCAAAGCAGTGCGCTAAGACTCGGAAAACGCATCACGAATCCATTCGATAGCCGTTTCGGACAGCCCGTCGAGCAGGATGCAGTCGAAACGGCAGTCGCATTCCCGCCCCGGGTGCGACGCCAGGTAATGCTGTGCTGCCAGCACGATGCGCCGCTGCTTGGCCGTGGTGATGCTGGCCGCCGCGCCGCCGTAACTGGTATTGCGGCGCAGGCGTACTTCGACGAAAACCAGCACTCGTCCTTCGCGGCAAATCAGGTCGACCTCGCCACCCCGACAGCGATGATTGCGGGTCAGCAGCGACAGGCCGTGCCGTTCGAGAAAACGCGCGGCCAGGTCCTCGGCGAGCATCCCCTGGCCGGTGGGGTGTGCGGCCGCGCCGCTCGTGTTATCTTTGCCGCTCACCATCAAGCTGATCTCCATGACGGAAGAATCCCCGGCATTATATGTAGTACCGACTCCCCTTGGTCACCTGGGCGACATGACCCCGCGCGCAATCGAGGTCCTGCGACAGGTGCCGTGGATCGCCGCCGAAGATACGCGTCACAGTGCGCCACTGCTTCGCCACTACGGTTGCCAGGCGCGCTTGCTGGCCGCACACCAGCATAACGAGGAAAGCGCTGCGCAGCAGGTCATCGCCCGCCTGGCCGCTGCAGAATCGGTGGCGCTGATTGTGGACGCGGGCACGCCTGCCGTTTCCGATCCTGGAGCGCGACTGGTGGCGCGCGTGCGTGCCGCAGCATATCGCATCGTTCCCTTGCCCGGTCCCTGTGCGGCCATCGTCGCGCTGTCTGCGTCCGGGCTCAGCGAAGCGCATTTTCTGTTCTACGGATTCTTGCCGAGCAAGGCCGGGCAGCGCGCAGAGGCCTTGCGAGAACTCATGCATTTACCGTACGCGCTGGTCTTCTACGAGGCGCCACATCGCATTCTCGAAACTGTCGCCGCTTTGGCCGAGGCTTTTGGGCCCGAACGAACGCTGGTGCTGGCTCGTGAACTGACCAAGTTGTTCGAAAGCATTCATTCCTGCGCGCTCGGCGAAGCGCAGGACTGGTTGTCGGCTGACAGCAATCGCCAGCGCGGTGAGTTCGTGCTGCTTATCTCCGGTGCGCCGCGAGTCGAGGAAGCGGCCGAAGGTGAACGCGTGCTGAAGTTGTTGCTTGATGACGGACTGTCGGTCAGCCAGGCAACCCGGCTGGCGCACGCGATCAGCGGTGTCGGGAAGAAGGCGCTATACCAGCGGGCTTTGCTCCTGCAGGGCTGAGGTGGAAGGCGGACGTGCCGTTCCATGCATCTGCCAGCGGCGGAGAATTTCATCCCGAATACGGTCATCGAGGGCATGTCCTGCCCCGGCACATTGCTGATGCGTTTTCCGCTTGCACCGGAAAAGATTGCTGCTTGGTTGAAGCCGCTTTCACATTAGAATTGCAGAATGGCCTCCCGGAATGACGGGACTGACTTCGCCGGAAGAACGCATGCTGATCACCCTCACCCGTCCCGATGACTGGCACCTTCACCTGCGCGATGGCGCAGCGCTGCGGGCTGTCCTGCCGCACAGCGCGCGACAGTTTGCGCGTGCCATCGTGATGCCCAACCTGCGTCCGCCGATCACCACGGTCGCCGCCGCCGAGGCGTATCGCGCACGCATCATCGCCGCCCTGCCGCCAGGAATGTCCTTCGCACCGCTGATGACTTTGTACTTGACGGACAACACGCCGGCCGACGAGATCCGGCGCGCCGTCGAGCACCCTGACGTGCACGCCGTCAAGCTCTATCCCGCCGGGGCCACGACCAACTCCGACTCCGGGGTGACGGACGTCGATAAGTGTGACGCGGTGCTGGCGACGATGGAGGAACTGGGGATGCCCTTGCTGGTGCATGGCGAGGCGACCGACCCGACGATCGACGTGTTCGACCGCGAAAAAGTGTTCATCGAGCGTGTGCTGCAGCCGTTGCTGACGCGTTATCCGCGTCTCAAGGTCGTTTTTGAGCACATCACGACCAGCGATGCCGCCGAGTTTGTCGCTGCCTGTGGAGCGAACGTCGCGGCGACGATCACCGCTCATCACCTGTTGTACAACCGCAATGCCATTTTTGCTGGTGGCGTGCGCCCACACTACTATTGTCTGCCAGTTCTCAAACGTGAGGAGCATCGGCGGGCCCTGCTGCGTGCGGCCACCTCCGGCAACCCCAGGTTCTTCCTCGGGACCGATTCCGCGCCGCATGCGCGTCACACCAAGGAGGCTGCCTGCGGCTGCGCCGGTTGCTACACGGCGCATGCGGCGCTCGAACTGTACGCGGAGGCTTTCGCGTCAGCAGGCGCTCTGGATCGGCTGGAAGCTTTCGCCAGTTTCCATGGTGCCGATTTTTACGGCCTGCCGCGCAATACCGACCGGGTGACGCTGGAGCAGGCTCGGTTCCTGGTGCCAGACCGCTATGCCTACGTCGAGGGAGAAGCGCTGGTGCCCTTGCGTGCCGGAGAATGGCTGCCCTGGCGGTTGCTCGCCTGAGGCGAACGGGAGGATACCGCGAAATGCATCCGGGGAGGTGGCGCGTGGCGTGGGAAAAATTGTTGGCCGTATTGTTGGTGCCCCTGCTGGTCGGCTGCTCGGACCAGCGCATGTCTTACGATATTGCCTCGAGCAAGCATTCGCTGACGCTGATCCGCGTGCAGAACTTCTTCTGGGAAAGGACCGCCAACTACTCGGTCGTCGCCACGCGCATGCCCGATTGCATGCGCCGACACGAGATGGGCCCGGGTGGTGCGGACAGCAAGGTGGAGGTGTATGCGCCGGGCAACGATGCCTGGATTCTCAAGCAGGGCAAGCGCATGTTTGTCGTGGAAACGCGCACCTGCGAGGGGTTTGCAAAGCTTGACGGGGAGCCGGAAGGCGGCCTCGGTCCCTTGCAGGGAACATTCCAGATGCGTAGCGGTACGCTGACCTTTGTGGTCGCACCGAAACGAGAGGCCACTGAAAAAGCACCGGCAACTGAGTGAGCCCGGATGCCTTTCCTTCGCCGGGTGGCTTGTTCGCGCCCTTGTCGCCCTTGCTTGCACGGATTCCCTTTGCCCCGGACCCGGCTTCGCTCGACCTCCTGATCGCACCGCTCGATCTGCGCACCGGTAGCGGGCGGCGGCTCCGTTTCGTGCCGCCACCCGCCGACGGCCTTGATTACGAGATGCGCATTTGGGCGCGTGGCGAAGTGGCCACGCGGCCGGACAACTGGCACGACTTCTTCAATGCTTTGGTGTGGTGTACCTTTCCGTTGGCCAAGGCCGCCCTGAACGCACGCCATGCCGCCGCGCTGACGGCGCAACCCGGAATCCGCGGCAGCGATCGCGACGCGCTGACGCATTTCGACGAATGCGGCGTGGTGGTGGTCGCCTCGGATCCCTCGCTGCTGGCCTTGCTCCGCGGTTTTCAGTGGCGGGACTTGTTCTGGACGCGCCGACACGATCTGGCGCGGGCGCTGCGTTGCTTCGTCTTCGGGCACGCGACCTACGAACACCTGCTGCGACCATTTCGGGGTCTGACCGCCAAGGCGGTGCTCTACGAAGTGACTGCGGACTGGCTGTACCGCCCATTGCCCGGGCAACTGTCGGATATCGACCGGTGCCTGGCCGGCGAGTTCGCGGCCGGTGAGCACCTGCGTGCGCGCGCCTTGCACCCACTGCCGTTGATGGGGCTGCCTGGGGTTACGCCCGATAACGAAACGGTGGCGTACTACGACGACCAATGGCAATTCCGGCCGGGGCGACGCACGCCCGGCGTATAATCAAGCCGGGAAGTCGGTCAGGCAGCCGCTGGGCAAGAGGTGCAGACCTCGCGCCGAGAGGAAAGTCCGGGCTCCGCAGAGCAGGATGCCGGTTAACGACCGGGCACCGTGAGGTGACGGAAAGTGCAACAGAAAACAGACCGCCGATGTCCATGCGCAGGCAAGGGCAGGTAAGGGTGAAACGGTGAGGTAAGAGCTCACCGCGGCCGTGGTAACACGGACGGCACGGCAAACCCCATCCGGAGCAAGGCCAAATAGGGAAGCTTGGGCGTGGCTCGCGCTGCTTCCGGGTAGGCTGCTTGAGCGTGCCGGTGACGGTACGCCTAGAGGAATGGCTGTCCACGACAGAACCCGGCTTATCGACCGGCTTCCCACCTTCCTGCATTGATTCCCGGCATAGCCGACGGCTGCGCCGGCATTTCGCTGATTATTCCCCTTCAGGCTGGATCCATCTGGCATCACTGCGCCAGCTGTTCGCGCGCATCCGGTGTGTTTTTCTGCCACTTAGCAGACTTTTTTAAGAAACTACTTTAACTACGCTGATTCTAGCATTGTTTTTTTGAAGGGATCTCTTTCCTTTTTGCATCAGAAGTCGTCCATAACCCATTGTACATATTGGGAAAGACAATATCGCACCTCTTGCTTTGGCAGAATCTTTGCCTTACAGTGGGAGCAAGTGGTGGAAAGTGGGAAGTTTGCCGTCTCGGTGGCTGGAAAGCAAGGAAAGAGTTGGGGCGATGTTTCAGGGCGCGGCTGCACTAAGTCTGGATGCCAAGGGTAGGCTCGCCATTCCGGCTCGCCATCGGGAAGCACTCGCGTCCGCCGCCGATGGCCGGCTGGTGCTTACCGCGCACCCGCATCGCTGTCTCCTGCTTTATCCGGAACCCGCGTGGGCGCCCATTCGGGACCAGGTCCTGGCGGCTTCGAGTTTCAATGTGCAAGCGGCGGCGATCAAGCGTCTGCTGGTCGGGCATGCCCGTGAAGAGGAGATGGATGCCGCCGGTCGGCTCCTGGTAGCGCCTGAACTGCGCCAGTTTGCACAGCTTGAGAAGCAGGTGTGGCTGGTGGGTCAGGGCAGTCATTTCGAAATCTGGTCCGACGCCGGCTGGCAGAAGCAACAGGAAGCAGTCTTCGCTCTTGGCGATCAGTTCTTGCCCCCCGGGCTCGAAAACCTGGCGCTGTGAGCCTGTACTTGCAGCACCAGACCGTCCTGTTGCGGGAGGCGGTGGCGGCACTGGACATCAAGCCCGCGGGAACGTACATCGACGGCACTTTTGGCCGCGGCGGACACAGTCGGGCGATCCTTGAGCGGCTCGGACCCGAAGGTCGTCTGCTGGCGCTCGATTGTGATCCGCAGGCGGTGGTGTTGGCCGGCGAGATTCGGGATCGGCGACTGCAGGTGATGCACCGACGCTTTGCCGACCTGGCAGATGCCGTGAGTCGGGCAGGGATTGAGATCGAGGCAGGCGTCGATGGCGTCCTCCTCGATATTGGCGTTTCATCGCCACAGCTTGACGACGGAGCGCGCGGTTTCAGCTTTCGCTACGACGCGCCTCTTGATATGCGGATGGATACGACACAAGGCGAGACTGCGGCAGAGTGGCTGTTGCGGGCTGGCGTGCAGGAGATCACGGAGGTCATTAGGAATTATGGTGAAGAACGGTTTGCTTTCCAGATTGCAAAGAAGATTGTGGCTGCTCGGAGAGAGCGGCCGCTGGCAAGCACCGGCGAGCTCGCAGCCCTTGTACGCGCGACCGTGCGGACCCGCGAGCCCGGCCAGGACGCGGCGACGCGTACCTTTCAAGCTTTACGGATTCATATCAATCAAGAACTCGAACAACTCGCGTTAGTGCTGCCGCAGGCCATGACCGTCTTGAAACAGGGAGGGCGCCTGGTCGTGATCAGTTTCCATTCGCTCGAAGACCGGATCGTCAAGCACTACATGCGCGACGAGGCGGATCCTGACCACGCGCCGAGAAAGCTGCCCCTGCGTGCCGCGGAGTTGCCGCAGCCGAGGCTGCGTCCGCTGGGCAGGCCGCTCAGGGCCAGCGCAGCCGAGGTCGCGGCCAACCCGCGGGCCCGCAGCGCAGTGATGCGTGTCGCCGAAAAACTCGCCGGAAGGGCTGCCTGAGATGGTTCGTCTGAACGTTTTTCTGTTGCTTGCCGTCGTCATCTGCAGTCTCGGAGTGGTGACTTCACAACACAAGGCGCGCAAGATTTTTCAGGCGCTTGAGGTTGAACAGGAGCGCGCGCGGCAACTCGAGGTCGAATTTGGGCAGTTGCAGCTGGAACTTTCGACCTGGGGCACCGCGCCACGTATCGAGAAGATTGCCCGCGAGAAGCTCAAGATGCGCACCCCGGAAACGGAACGGGTAATTACGGCAACCTCTGCCGGAGGACTAACGCGATGATGCGTTTCAAAGGAAAAGTGGCACACAAGTTTGCCGAGAGCCCCTTGCTGCAAATGCGTCTGCCACTCTGGCGTTCGCGCCTGATGGCCCTGCTCATTCTGGGCTCTTTTGCCGTGCTGATCGGACGTGCCTTCTACCTGCAGACGCTGAACAATGACTTCCTGCAGGAAAAGGGCGAGTCACGCTACCGGCGCGATATCGAAATCTCGGCCTCGCGTGGGCGGATTGCTGATCGTCACGGCGATGTCCTGGCCATATCGACGCCGATGAAGTCGATCTGGGCGATCCCGCCAGCGACGACATTGACGCCGGTGCAGACCAGACAGTTGGCCGCTCTGCTGGAAACCGACCCCAAGCAACTGGCCCACAAGCTCGACACCGACAAGACTTTCGTTTTTCTTCGCCGGCAGATTCCGCCGCCGGTGGCCGAACAGGTGGCGGCGCTGAAGTTGCCCGGGATTGGTCAGGACAAGGAGTACCGTCGCTTCTATCCGACCGGTGAGATGACTGCTCACATGGTGGGTTTTACCGGCGTCGACGACAAGGGGCTCGAAGGTGTCGAACTGGCCTTCCACGGTCAACTGCTTGGCCAGCCGGGTAGTCGCAGCGTGATCAAGGATCGGCGCGGCCAGATCGTCGAGGATGTCGGTTCGATCAAGCCGCCGCAGGATGGCAAGGAAATCCGCCTGGCGCTCGATTCGAAGATTCAGTACCTGGCTTACAGCCACCTCAAGCAGGCGATCGCCGAGAACAATGCCAAGGCTGGCGGGGTCGTCGTGCTCGATGTGCGCACCGGCGAAATCGTCGCGCTGGCCAACTGGCCGACCTACAATCCGAACAATCGCGAGGGCCTGTCCGGCGGGCAGTTGCGCAACCGCGCCGTCACCGATACTTTTGAGCCCGGCTCGACGCTCAAACCTTTCACCATTGGTCTCGCCCTCGAGAATGCCAAGGTGCGCTCGGACACCGTCATCAACTGCGCACCCGGTCGGCTGACGATCGGCAGTGCGACGATTTCCGACGCCCATCCTCACGGTGCGCTGACGGTGGCCGAAGTCATCCAGAAGTCGTCGAACGTCGGAGCGGCCAAGATCGCCGCCATGTTGCCCGCGCAGAAGATGTGGCAGATGTTCGACGATGTCGGTTTCGGACAGGTGCCACGCCTGGGCTTCCCCGGTGAAGTGAGCGGCCGGGTTCGTCCATGGAAGAACTGGCGGCCGATCGAACAGGCAACGATGTCCTACGGCCATGGCATTTCCGTGTCGCTGATCCAGTTGGCGCGCGCCTATTCGGTGTTTGCCCGCGACGGCGATCTGATGCCGCTCTCGCTGACACGACTCGATTCCTCCACGCCAACCGGCGCCGCGGTGTTCAGCCCGAAGACCGCACGCGAAGTTCGCAGCATGCTTGAAATGGCGGTCCTGCCAGGCGGGACGGCGCCCAAGGCGCAGATTCCCGGGTACCGGGTGGCCGGCAAGACGGGTACCGCACACAAGCTCGAAGGCGGTCGTTACGCCAACAAGTTCGTCTCCTCGTTTGTCGGTTTCGCGCCGGCATCGGACCCGCGGCTGATCGTTGCCGTCATGATCGACGAACCCAGTGGCGGCAAGCACTATGGTGGCGATGTCGCGGCGCCGGTGTTTGCCGCGGTGATGGGCAACTCGCTACGCACCCTCGGCATTGCTCCGGACGCACCGCTGGTGGTCGCGCAAAGCCCGAAGACGCCAACGCCGAAGGCCAGGCTGTGAGCAATCTTCAGGCGGCAGTCGCGCATGGTGACCCCAGCAGCAGCGTGCTGCAGCGGCTGGCAGCGCTCGGCGTCGTACCGAGCGGCGTCACCGACGACAGCCGTCAGGTCCGTCGCGGCGACCTGTTCCTGGCCTATCCCGGCGAACTGGCCGACGGCCGTCGTTACATCGCCGAAGCCATCAGCCACGGCGCGGCGGCGGTGCTCTGGGAGGAAAACCCGGCTGCGGGCGGCGAATTTTCCTGGCAGAGTGGCTGGCAGATTGCCAATCTGCCGATCAACGGTCTGCGCGCGTTCTGCGGACCGCTGGCACACGCCATCTACGGGCGTCCAAGCGAGCGCTTGTCGCTGGTCGCCGTCACCGGCACCAACGGCAAGACCAGCGTCACGCAGTGGATCGGCAGCACCCATCCGCGTCTTTGTCCGATCATCGGTACGCTGGGAGCCGGCCTTCCGGGTCAATTGCTCGAAACCGGTTTCACCACTCCCGAGGCGACGACATTGATGCGCTTCCTGGCCGACTTTGCCGACCAGGAAGCGCAGGCCTGCGCGCTCGAAGCCAGCTCGATCGGTATCGCCGAAGGGCGTCTTGACGGCGCACGCGTCGACGTGGCGGTGTTTACCAATCTGACGCGCGATCATCTCGATTACCACGGCAGCATGGAGCAGTACGCGCAGGCCAAGGCGAGACTGTTCACCTGGCCGCGCCTGCGCCTGGCGATCAGCAATCTCGACGACCCCTGCGGGCGTGCTCTGGCCGCGTTGAGCACGGCGACCAAGGTCATCGGCTACACCCAGCAGGATCTGCCCACCGATCGGCTGGCGACGATCCGTGCCGAGGAGGTCGAGGAAACCATCGACGGCCTGCGTTTCCGCCTGTGCGCGCCGAGTGGGCGTGCACTTGTCGAAACCGGCCTGCTCGGTCGCTATAACGTGTCGAATCTGTTGGCCGTGGCCGCGGTTCTGCTCGACGCCGGCCTGACGCCGGCGGCGGTTGCCGAGCGCTTTGCGGGCCTGACGCCGCCGGCCGGTCGCCTGGAGAAAATCGGTGGTCATAACGAGCCGCTGGTGGTGGTCGACTATGCGCACACTCCCGATGCCCTGGAGAGCGCCTTGCGGGCCTTGCGGCCGGTGGCGAGTGCGCGCGGCGCGGGTCTGACCGTGGTGTTTGGTTGTGGTGGCGATCGCGATCGCGGCAAAAGGCCGATGATGGGCGAAATTGCGGTAAGCCATGCCGACCGTGTGGTGCTGACCAGCGACAACCCGCGTAGCGAGGATCCGCAAGCCATTCTTGACGATATCCGCGTCGCTGCCCGGACCGCCGAGAGCGTGGTCGATCGTGGCGAAGCGATTCGTCGCACCATTATTGCCGCGCATCCCGCCGACGTGGTGCTGCTGGCCGGCAAGGGGCACGAACCGTATCAGGAGATCGCCGGTGTGCGGCGGCCGTTTTCGGACGTGACGCAGGCGCGTGCGGCGCTCGATGCCCGCCGGGAGAGCGAGCGATGAGCGTGATGATGGATCTGCTGAGCGCTGCCCGCGCCACTGCCGGCAAACTGCTCGGCGACAACCGGACCTTTTGCGGTGTATCGACCGATAGTCGCCGTGTTGCCGATGGCGAGCTGTTCGTCGCCCTGCGTGGCGATAATTTCGATGGTCACGAATATGTTGCCGCTGCTGCCGCGCGTGGCGCAGTTGCCGCCGTGGTTGCTGCAGACGCCGCCGAAGGTTTGCAGGCGTTGGGTGTGCCACTGGTGCAGGTCGCCGAGACGCGTTTGTCGCTGGGGGCGCTGGCTGCCGATTGGCGTGGCCGTTTCACGCTGCCGCTGATCGCCGTCACCGGCAGCAACGGCAAGACGACGACCAAGGAAATGATTGCCAGCATCCTGAACACGGCTTTCTCCGAAGCGGTCCTGTCAACCCACGGGAACTACAACAATGACATCGGATTGCCACTCACGCTTCTCCGGTTGAACGCGGCACATCGCGCGGCGATTCTCGAGATGGGCATGAACCACCCCGGTGAAATCGCGTATCTGGCGGGAATCGCACGTCCCACGGTGGCCCTGGTGACCAACGCCCAACGCGCGCATCTGGCCGGGATGGGCTCGCTCGAGGCGATTGCCGCAGAAAAGGGGAGCATCTACAGTGGGCTCGATGAAAGCGGTGTCGCTGTGTTCAACGCCGATGACGCCTGGTCTGCGCTTTGGCGCGACCAGAGCCGCGGCCTGGCGACGATGACCTTCGGCTTTGAGCAGCCGGCGGAGGTGACCGGCAGGTTCTACCTGCATGGTCTCGAAAGTCGCCTCAGCGTTTGCGCTCCGGGTGGCCAGTTCGAGGTCCTGCTGGCCCTGCCGGGGCAGCATAACGCGCGCAACGCTCTGGCCGCAGCCACGGCCTGCCTGGCGGCAGGTGTATCGCTGGCCGACGTGCAGGCTGGTCTGGCCAGCTTTCGTGGTCTCAAGGGGCGGCTGCAGCAACGGCCCGCCCTGCAGGGTGCAGTCCTGCTCGACGACACTTATAATGCCAACCCCGATTCGGTACGCGCCGGCATCGATGTGCTGGCAGCAATGATCGGCAAGACGATTCTGGTGCTCGGCGACATGGGCGAGATTGGCGAGATGAGCGCGCAGTTCCACGATGAGATCGGCGGCTACGCCAAGAGTCAGGGAATCGATCGGTTGTTGACACTGGGCGAAGCGAGTGCCCTGGTGGCGCACAATTTCGGCGCCGGTGGCGAGCACTTCACGGAGATCGACACCTTGATTACCGCCTTGTCCGCTGAACTGACCCCGGAAACGACAGTGCTCGTCAAGGGCTCGCGCTTCATGCGCATGGAGCGGGTGGCCGATGCCATCAGCGTGTCTGCACCGGGGAGAGGCGCGTAATGCTGCTGCTACTGACGCAATGGTTGGCTCAGGACGTGCGCGCGTTCAACGTCTTCGGCTACATCACGCTGCGCACCGTGCTCGCGGCGATGACCGCGCTGGTGATTTCCTTCATCGCCGGCCCGCGCGTCATTCGCTGGCTGGCCGCGAAGAAAATCGGCCAGGCGGTCCGTCATGATGGTCCGGAGACGCACCTGATCAAGTCGGGAACGCCGACCATGGGCGGCGCGCTGATCCTGATCGCCATCATCATCACCACGCTGCTGTGGGGCGACCTCAGCAATCGTTACGTGTGGGTGGTGATGATCGTTACCGTCGGCTTCGGCGGCATCGGCTGGTACGACGATTGGCAGAAGGTGGTCAAGCGTGACCCGCGCGGCTTGCCGGCGCGCTGGAAGTATTTCTGGCAATCGGCGATCGGTTTGCTGGTGGCGGTCTATCTCGGGCTGACGGCTACCGGGTCGGCACAACTGGAGTTGATCGTTCCCTTTTTCAAGACCATCTCCTATCCGCTGGGCGTCATCGGCTTCATCTTCCTCAGCTATCTGGTCGTCGTGGGTACCAGCAATGCCGTCAACCTGACCGATGGCCTCGATGGCCTGGCGATCATGCCGGCCGTGATGATCGCCGCCGCCCTGGCCATTTTTGCCTACGTGGCCGGGCATGCCCTCTATGCCAAGTACCTGCTGCTGCCGTACATTCCCGGCGCCGGCGAACTGGCCATTTTCCTCGGTGCCATGGCCGGAGCCGGGCTTGGCTTCCTGTGGTTCAACGCCTACCCCGCGGAAGTCTTCATGGGCGATGTCGGCGCACTTGCGCTCGGCGCCGCTCTCGGTACCGTGGCGATCATCGTGCGCCAGGAAATCGTACTGGCGATCATGGGAGGGATCTTCGTCGCCGAGACCTTGTCGGTGGCGGCGCAGGTGCTGTACTACAAGATGACCGGTGGCCGACGGATATTCCGCATGGCACCGCTGCATCATCATTTCGAACTGGGCGGCTGGAAAGAGACCCAGGTGGTCGTCCGCTTCTGGATCATCACCATCATGCTGGTGCTGGTCGGCCTGTCAACCTTGAAGCTGCGCTGACATGGAACTGCGAGGAAAGTCGACCCTCGTCCTCGGCCTCGGGCAGAGCGGGCTGGCGATGGCCAGGTGGCTGGTACGGCAGGGCGCCTGCGTGCGTGTTGCCGATAGCCGCCGTAGCGCGCCGCAGGTCGATGCGCTGCGTGCCGCGCTGCCCGAAGTGGCGGTGTTTGCCGGCCCATTCGCGCCGGAAGCTTTTGCCGGCGTCGAACTGATCGCCATTTCACCAGGCGTGCCGGTGCAGGAGCCGCTGGTCCAGGACGCCATCGCGAGATCCGTCCCGGTGGTCTCCGAGATCGAACTGTTTGTCTGGGCAGTTCGCGAGCGCACGCCGCAGGCGCGCTTGATTGCCATTACCGGCAGCAACGGCAAGACCACGACGACCGCCCTGACCGGCGCCCTGTGTCGGGCCGCCGGTCTCCGGACGGCGGTTGCCGGCAACATCAGCCCGCCGGCACTGGACGCCCTGATGGCGGCCATCGACGGTAACGATCTGCCGGAAGCATGGGTTCTGGAACTGTCGAGTTTCCAGCTAGAAACGACACATACCCTGAATGCTGATGTGGCTACCATTCTCAACGTCAGCGAGGACCATCTCGATCGCTATCAAGGGATGGATGAATATGCAGCCAGCAAGGCGCGGATCTTTCAGGGCGATGGCGTGATGGTCCTCAATCGCGACGATGTGCGCAGTCTGGCTGCCGCGCGCCCGGATCGCGAGCTGATGACCTTCGGTCTTGATCCGGCAAGGCGTGCCGGGGACTACGGCGTGGTGGACGGCTGCATCGTGCGAGGCGGCGAGAAATTGCTTGCCCTCACCGAGTTGCGCCTGGTCGGGCGGCACAATGCCGCCAATGCCATGGCTGCGCTGGCCTTGTGCGAGGCGGTCGGCATCCAGGCCGGGTCGGTGCTGCCGGCGCTGGCCGATTTCAGGGGGCTCGCCCACCGCGTCGAGTGGGTCGCCGAATTCAATGGCGTCGGCTTCTTCGACGACTCGAAAGGAACCAACGTGGGTGCCACCCTGGCGGCCATCGAGGGTTTGGGTCGCCGCGTCGCGATCATTCTCGGCGGCGACGGCAAGGGACAGGATTTCTCGCCCTTGCGGCATGCAATCGAGCAGCATGCGCGGGGGGTGGCGTTGATCGGCCGCGACGCGTCTGAGATTGCTGCGGTCCTGGCGGGTTGCCAGGTTCCACAACGCGTTTGCGCCGACATGGCGGAGGCGGTGCGCTGGTGCGCCGCCCAGGCGCAGCGCGGCGACGCCGTGCTGCTCTCGCCGGCTTGCGCCAGCATGGACATGTATCGCGACTATGCGCATCGCGCCGAAGCCTTCGTCGATGCCGTTCGTCGTATCGAAAGGGAGGCCGCCTGATGCTGCACACTCTCGACGCCCCACGCCGTCTGCCGTCGGAAGTCGACCTCGCACTGCTGTGGAGCACCCTGATGCTCCTGGTGATCGGCATGGTCATGGTCTATTCGGCGTCGATGGCCATTGCCGAGGCCGGGCGCCAGACCGGCAACCAGTCGGCGTATTTTCTGATCAGGCATGCAGTGTTCCTGGTCGTCGCGCTGGTCGCCTCGATGGTTGCGTTTCAGGTGCCGCTGGCGACCTGGCAGCGCTGGTCGCCGTGGCTGTTCGTGGGCGGATTCGTGCTGTTGGCGCTGGTGCTGATACCCGGTATCGGTCGCGATGTGAATGGTGCGCGCCGCTGGCTGCCCCTTGGAATCGCCAATCTGCAGCCTTCCGAATTGATGAAGCTGTTTGCCGTCCTTTATGCTGCCGACTACACGGCGCGCAAGATGCCGCACATGCACGATCTGAAAAAGGCCTTCCTGCCGCTGGCAAGCGCAATGGTCGCCGTCGGCATCCTGTTGCTCAAGGAACCGGACTTTGGCGCTTTCGTGGTGATCATCTCGATCGCCATGGGCATCCTTTTTCTCGGCGGCATGAAGGCGCGCCTGTTCGTCGTGCTGATCATCGTGCTGGGTGCCGCTTTCGCCGCGCTGATCATCTTTTCTCCTTACCGGCGTGACCGCATTTTTGGTTTCATGGACCCGTGGGCGGACGCGTTCGGGCGGGGCTATCAGCTTTCGCATGCGCTGATCGCTTTCGGGCGTGGCGAATTGCTGGGAGTCGGCCTGGGTGCGAGCGTCGAGAAGCTGTTCTATCTGCCGGAAGCCCATACCGATTTTCTGCTGGCGGTGATCGCCGAAGAACTGGGTTTTGTCGGCGTCCTGGTGGTCATCCTCCTGTTCGGGCTGCTGATCCAGCGCGCCTTCGCCATCGGGCGCCAGGCCGTCGCCCTGGAGCGTCTCTACTCCGCGTTGGTGGCGCAGGGCATCGGGGTCTGGCTGGGCGTGCAGGCCTTCATCAACATGGGCGTGAACATGGGTCTGCTGCCGACCAAGGGATTGACCCTGCCCTTGATGAGCTTCGGCGGTTCGGGGATTCTCGCCAACTGCGTGGCGCTGGCGGTGCTGCTGCGAATCGACTGGGAGAACCGCCAGTTGATGCGTGGGGCAAAGGTATGAGCAAGTTCGCGGCATGAACAGGACCCTGCTGGTGATGGCCGGCGGCACCGGCGGCCACGTATTTCCGGGTCTGGCAGTGGCTGACCTGCTGAAAAGCCGTGACTGGCGAGTCGTCTGGATGGGTGCGCCGGACGGTTTGGAAGCAAAGCTCGTTCCGCCGCGCGGCTACGAAATGGCCTGGGTGCGCTTCGCCGCGTTGCGCGGCAAGGGTCTGTTGCGCAAGCTGCTGTTGCCCATTCACCTGTTCGCCGCGTGCTGGCAAGCGCGGCGAGAAATTCGCCGCGTCAGACCCGACGTGGTTCTGGGCATGGGTGGCTACGTCAGCTTTCCCGGCGGCATGATGGCGGCGCTGCTGGGCTGCCCACTGATCATCCATGAACAGAATTCGATTGCCGGGCTGGCCAACCGGGTGCTCGCACGCTTTGCCAGGCGCGTCGCCTGCGGTTTCCCGAATGCGTTGCCGAGCGGCGTGTGGGTCGGCAATCCCCTGCGTCCGGAAATGAGCCGCGTGCCGGCACCGGCGCAGCGTCTCGCCGGGCGCCGGGCGCCGCTGCACCTGCTGGTCCTTGGCGGCAGTCAGGGCGCCGCGGCGTTGAATGACATCGTGCCCCGGGGGCTGGCCTTGATCGATTCCGAGCAGCGGCCGTTGGTCGTGCACCAGGCGGGCGAGAAGCACCTCGCGCAGCTTCGCCAGAACTACGAGGCGGCCGGTGTGCAGGCGCACTGCGCGGCGTTCATCGACGACATGGCCGGGGCCTACGAGTGGGCTGATCTGGTGATCTGCCGCGCCGGCGCGCTCACCGTCGCCGAACTGGCTGCCACTGGCGTGGCCAGCGTGCTGGTGCCGTTTCCCTACGCCGTGGACGACCATCAGACGCACAACGCCATCTTCCTGTCGCAGGCGGGTGGCGCCATCCTGTTGCCGCAGGACCAGATGACGCCCGAATCGATCAGCGAGATCCGCAACTATCCCCGTAGCCAGTTGCAGGAAATGGCCGAAAAATCCCATGAACTGGCCAGACCGGAAGCGACGGCGGAGCTTGCCCGGATGTGCGAGGAGCTTGCACAGTGAAACACAAAGTCAAGAACATCCACTTCGTCGGCATCGGCGGCGCGGGCATGAGCGGCATCGCCGAAGTGCTGGCCAATCTGGGCTTTTCGGTCAGCGGCTCGGACCTCGCCGAAAGTTCGACGACCCGGCGCCTGGCCAGCCTCGGCGTGCGAATCATGATCGGGCATGCCGCCGCGAACGTGGACGCCGCCGAGGCGGTGGTGGTTTCTTCAGCGGTCAAGTCCGACAACCCTGAAGTCCTCGCCGCGCGTCGTCGCAAGGTGCCGGTGGTGCCGCGTGCGCAGATGCTTGCCGAGTTGATGCGCCTCAAACAGGGCATCGCCGTCGCCGGCACGCACGGCAAGACCACCACCACCAGTCTGGTGGCGTCGATTCTTGCCGAGGGCGGCATGGACCCGACCTTTGTCATTGGTGGCCGGCTCAACGCTGCCGGCGCCAACGCACGCCTGGGGTCCGGCGATTTCCTGGTCGCCGAGGCCGACGAGTCCGATGCTTCCTTCCTGCTCCTGTCGCCGGTGATTTCGATCGTCACCAACATCGATGCCGATCACATGGAGACCTATGGCCATGATTTCAGCCGGCTCAAGCAGGCGTTCGTCGATTTCCTGCAGCGCCTGCCGTTCTATGGCGTGGCCGTGCTCTGCGCTGACGACGTCAACGTTCGCGAAATCATGCCCCTGGTCAGCAAACAGATCGTCAGCTACGGTTTCGACGCGTCGGCGAACATCTATGCCGAGAACCTGACCGCCGTCGCCGGCCAGATGCATTTCGATTGCGTTCGGGTCAACGGGAGCGTCAGTCGACTGCCGGTGATCCTCAACCTGCCGGGCCGGCACAATGTTCTGAACGCGCTCGCAGCGATCGCCGTGGCCAACGAACTGGGCATTGCCGACGCGGCGATCGTCAAGGCATTGGGCGAGTTTCGCGGTGTCGGCCGGCGTTTCCAGCGTTACGGAGACCTGGCGTTGCCGGGTGGCGGCTACTGCACGCTGGTCGACGACTATGGGCACCACCCTGTCGAGATGCGCGCGACCCTGGCCGCAGCGCGCGGGGCTTTCCCGGGTCGCCGTCTGCTGCTCGCCTTCCAGCCGCACCGCTACACCCGTACGCGTGACTGTTTCGAGGATTTCGTCAAGGTCTTGAGCGGCGTCGACGCGCTGGTGCTGACCGAAGTCTATGCGGCCGGCGAACAACCCATCGTCGCTGCCGACGCGCGCGCACTGGCGCGGGCGGTACGGGTCGCCGGCAAGGTCGAGCCGGTATTCGTCGAAGCCATTGCCGACCTGCCGCAAGCGATTCTGGACGCCGCCCGTGATGGCGACGTGGTGATGACCATGGGCGCCGGGTCGATCGGCGCGATTCCCGGCAAACTGGCTGCCGGCTAGGATGAGGACGATGACGGTCAAGGATTTCGGCAAGGTCGCGGTGCTCTTCGGGGGGCGTTCGGCCGAGCGTGAAGTGTCGCTGAACAGTGGTTCGCGGGTTCTGGCGGCTTTGCAGCGGCAGGGTGTGGATGCCACTGCCTTTGATCCGTCAGAGCGCAAGCTCGACGAACTGGCAGCCTTCGATCGCGCTTTCATTGCGCTGCATGGGCGTTACGGCGAAGACGGAACCATTCAGGGGGTCCTTGAACTGATGGGCATTCCCTATACCGGCAGTGGCGTGATGGCTTCGGCACTGGGCATGGACAAATGGCGCAGCAAATTGCTCTGGCAGGCTTGTGGGCTACCGGTACCGGAATACGTGCTGCTCGACGCCAACAGTGATTTTGCCCGCGTCGAAGCCGAGCTGGGCTTGCCGCTGTTCGTCAAGCCGGCCTGCGAAGGCTCGTCGATCGGTATCAGCAAGGTCAAGCAGGCGGGCGATCTTGGCGCGGCCTACGCCGAAGCGGCGAAGCACGATTCGCTGGTGATTGCCGAACGCGCGATCCTGGGCGGCGAATACACTACCGCCATCCTCGGCGATACGGCGCTGCCGATCATCAAGATCGAACCGCGCGGCGAATTCTACGATTACGAAGCCAAATACCTGCGCGACGACACCGCTTACCGCTGTCCCTGTGGCCTGTCGGAGGACCGTGAGCGTGAACTGCGCGCGCAGGCCCTTGAGGCCTTCCGGGTCCTCGGTGGCCGCGGCTGGGGGCGTGTCGACTTCCTGATGGAGTCGGCAGCGAACGGCAGCGGTCGGGCCTATTTTCTGGAGGTGAATACCTCGCCCGGAATGACCGATCACTCGCTGGTTCCGATGGCGGCACGCGCCGCCGGCGTGGGCTATGACGAACTCGTGCTGCGGGTGCTGGCACTCGCAGCACTGGGATGAGCGATGTGGCACAAACCGCGGGTGATGACGGCTGTTTCGGACCTGCTCTTCCTGGCAGGCGCCGCAGCGTTGCTGGTCGCGGCGGTCGTTTGGGGGATGCCGCGGCTGCGCCTGTTTCCGCTGCACGAAGTACAGGTGACGCACGCCTTGCAGGAAGTGCGGCAAAGCGACATGGAGCAATCGCTGTCGGACGTGCTGCGCGGCAATTTTTTCACCGTCGATATCGAAGCATTGCGCCGCGCCGTCGAGCAGTTGCCGTGGGTGCGGCGTGCCGAGGTCTGGCGAAAATGGCCGTCACGCATCGAGGTGCGCATCGAGGAACATCGTGCCGCGGCGCACTGGGGCGATGGGTCGGAGCAATTGGTCAACACCTACGGCGAGCTGTTTTCCGCCGCGTTGTCGCAAGATCAGCAGCTTCCCTGGCTCAGCGGACCGGTCGGTTCGTCGAGCGAAGTTCTGCGCCGATACGAGGAGTTCGCGCAGATCCTGAAACCCACCGGCCGGCTGCCCGCGCAGATGGCGTTGTCGCCACGCCTGGCCTGGCTCCTGAAACTGGAGGATGGAATGTTGGTTGAACTGGGTCGCGAGCAGGCCAAGGCGCCGATCCGCATGCGCCTGCAGCGGTTTGTCGACTACTACCCGACACTGTCGAACACCCGCCAGGGGCGGCCGATGGCGGTGGATATGCGGTATCCAAATGGTTTCGCATTGCGCTTTCCGGCCAGTGCGGCTCAAGAAGTCAAAGGAAAGAAATGAGCAGGGATAGCAAGGATCTGATCGTCGGACTGGACATCGGCACGTCGAAGATTGTGGCACTGGTTGCCGAAGTCACGCCGGAGGGGCGGCTGAACGTCATCGGCATGGGGTCGCAGGAGTCGAAGGGTCTCAAGAAAGGCGTCGTGGTCAACATTGAAGAGACGGTCGCCACAATCTCCCGCGTGCTGCAGGAAGTGGAACTGATGGCCGATTGCAAGGTGCGAGATGTGTACACCGGAATCGCCGGCAGTCACATCCGCAGCTTCAACTCCAATGGCATGGTGGCCATCAAGGACAAGGAAGTCACCACAATGGATGTCGAGCGAGTGATCGAAACGGCGCGTGCGATGCCGATTCCCGCCGATCAGGAAATCCTGCACATCCTGACCCAGGAATTCATCATCGACGACCAGGATGGCATCCGCGAGCCGATCGGCATGAGTGGTTTCCGGCTCGAGGTGAAGGTGCACATCGTCACCGGAGCGGTTTCCGCCGCCCAGAACATCGTCAAGTGCGTTCGCCGTTGCGGACTGGAGGTGAACGACCTGGTGCTGCAGCCGCTGGCGTCGAGTTGCGCGGTGCTCTCGGAAGACGAGAAGGACCTCGGCATCTGCCTGATCGACATTGGTGGCGGCACCACCGATCTGGCGGTGTGGACGCAGGGGGCCATCCGCCACACGTCGATCATTCCCATCGCCGGCGACCAGATCACCAATGACATTGCAATGGCACTGCGTACGCCGACGCGCGAGGCCGAAGACATCAAGCGCAAGTATGGCTGTGCGCTGGCGCATCTGGCGGACCCGGAAGACGTGCTGGATGTCGCCGGGGTCGACGATCGTCCTTCGCGCAAACTGTCGCGCCGGGCGCTGGCGGATGTCATCCAGCCGCGCGTCGAGGAATTGTTCGAACTGATCCAGGCGGAACTTCGTCGTTCCGGTTTCGAGGATGTGTTGTCCTCCGGCATCGTCCTGACCGGAGGCGCCTCGGTCATGCCGGGGATGATCGAACTGGGCGAGGAAATCTTTCACATGCCCGTTCGCCTGGGTGTTCCCAAGTATCAGGGGGCCCTTGCCGATGTGGTGCAAAGCCCGCGTTTTGCCACGGCCTGCGGTTTGCTGCTGGAGGCTCAGACGCAACGCAAGCGTGGCTTGAAGGTGCGGGAAACACGCGACGTCAAACAGGTGTTCGGGCGCATGAAATCCTGGTTTGAAAAGAATTTCTGATCCCGTTGTGAACGATAATCACACGTTTTTTACCAGCTATTGAGCTACTTTTGCAGAGGAGGCAACAATGTTTGAAATCATCGACAAAGACGAAAGAGACAGCGATCAGGATACGGTGATCAAGGTCATCGGGATCGGCGGCGCCGGAGGAAACGCCGTTGATCACATGATCCGCGAAGGAGTCAATGGTGTGATCGACTTCATCGCCGCCAATACCGACTCGCAGGCGCTGGGCCGCAGTATTGCCGTCCAGAAACTGCAACTGGGCAAGACCGGCCTTGGCGCCGGTGCCAAACCGGAAGCCGGGCGCAGCGCCGCGATTGAGGAGCGCGACGCCATCGCCGAGGCGCTCAGGGGTGCACACATGGTGTTCATCACCGCCGGCATGGGGGGCGGTACGGGAACCGGCGCCGCCCCGATCGTTGCCGAGGTGGCCCGCGAACTCGGCGTGCTGACCGTGGCCGTGGTGACCAAGCCATTCGGTTTCGAAGGCAAGCGCCTGAAAGTGGCAGACGTCGGCATTGCCGAACTTCAGAAGCACGTCGATTCGCTGATCGTCATCCTGAATGACCGGCTGATGGACGTCCTCGGCGACGACATTTCGATGGATGATGCCTTCAAGGCCGCCGACAACGTGTTGCGCAACGCGGTTGGCGGAATTGCCGAGATCATCAACTTCCCCGGCCTGGTCAACGTCGACTTCGAGGACGTGCGTACGGTGATGGGCGAAATGGGCATGGCCATGATGGGCTCGGCCAACGCCGCCGGTGTCGACCGCGCGCGCATTGCCGCCGAACGTGCGGTGGCCTCGCCATTGCTCGAAGGCGTCAACCTGTCCGGCGCCAAGGGCGTACTGGTCAACATCACCGCCACGCGCTCCCTGAAGATGAAGGAAGTGAATGAGGTGATGAATACCGTCCGCGCCTTCGCGGCTGACGACGCGCATATCATCTTCGGCGCCGTCTATGATCAGGACATGGGCGAGGACATCCGCGTCACGGTGGTGGCCACGGGTCTCGGCCAGCCGCAGGCCAAGCGGCAGAATTTCGAAGTGATCAACACGGGTTCCGGCCTCAATCAGGCCACCGGCACCGGCGACCGTTACCCGCATGGGCCGAGCATCGACTACTCCAGTCTGGATCAGGTTCCGGCAATCGTGCGCAAGGGTCGCAGCGCGACCGTCGAAGCGCTGGCCAATAGCGGCGTTGATCGCTACGACATCCCGGCGTTCCTGAGAAAACAGGCCGACTAGGCCGGGCCGCCGTCTACTCCTCTGCAGGCGGATTCCGGGGCAGGCCAGCCTGTGCTAGAATCCGCCGATTCCTGCGGTTTTTCAGATCCATGTTAAAGCAGCGAACACTCAAATCGGTGGTCCGCGCCGCTGGCGTCGGACTACATTCCGGCGTCAAGGTGACCATCAGCCTGCGCCCGGCTGCTCCCGGTACCGGCATCATTTTTCGCCGCATTGACCTCGATCCGGTGGTCGACCTGCGCGCTTCGGCACTGCTCGTCGGCGATACGCGCATGTGCTCGTGCCTGGAGCACGAGGGCGCCAAGGTGGGCACGATCGAACACCTGATGTCGGCTTTTGCCGGTCTCGGCGTCGACAACGCCTTTGTCGACCTGGACGCCGCCGAAGTGCCGATTCTGGACGGTTCGGCGTCGCCATTCGTCTTTCTGATTCAATCGGTCGGCATCGAAGAGCAACCGGTCGCCAAACGCTTCATCCGCGTCAAACGCCCGATCGAAGTCCGCGACCGCGACGCCTCCGGCGAAAAGTGGGCGCGGCTCGAGCCTTACGACGGATTCCGCCTGTCGTTTTCGATTGGTTTCAATCATCCGGCAATCGATCGTACCGGTCAGTCGGTGACCATCGATTTTGCCGACCACTCGTATATCCGTGAAGTCGCGCGCGCGCGCACCTTCGGTTTCATGCAGGAAGTGGAATGGTTGCGCGAGAACGGTCTGGCGCAGGGAGGCGGCCTGGACAACGCCGTCGTGCTCGACGAATTCCGCGTGCTCAACGCCGACGGTCTGCGCTATAGCGACGAGTTCGTCAAACACAAGGTGCTCGACGCGATCGGCGACCTCTACCTGCTCGGGCAGCCCTTGCTGGCCTCGTTCATCGCCCACAAATCGGGGCATGCGCTGAACAATGCGCTGGCCCGCGAACTGCTGGCCAGCCCCGAGGCCTGGGAATACGTCAGTTTCGAAAACGTCGACCTGGCACCACAGACGGTTTCCCGCTGGCTGGCGTTGCCGGCGTTCTGACGGCATGTGGTTGTTGCGCCTGCTGGCGGTCCTGACAATGATCAGCGTCGCCGCCGGCGTGGTGGTTTTCCTGTTCACCAGGGACGCACGCTACCTTCAGATTTCCTGGCGTCTGTTTCGTTATGCGTTGATCGTCGCCCTGCTCGTCTTCGCGCTGATGATCCTTGAGCGGGTGGCGATCATTCCTGTTTAATGTGAAAGTCGCGCCAGCGACTCACGAACCTCCCCTCGCCCGCTTGTGGGCTGACCGTAACACACACTTGACTCCGTCGCCGCGGATCCGTATTGTATGGTCATGCGGATCTGCGGGCAGGAGTTTTCTCTCGACATCCTGGAGCGGATCCGGGAGGAGGTGGTGTCGGTGCCGGAGATATCCCGCCGCGCGCTGTCGCGTCGGGTGTGCGAGTGGCTCGATTGGCGGAGCGCCACTGGTGCGTGGCAA
>JAKOZI010000188.1 GCA_029780075.1 Pseudomonadota bacterium | reverse complement strand
GCCAGTCGCCGCACCTGCGCGACCAGCCGTTCGGCGGCCGGGGCATGCAAGTCCAGGCCATGGTCGGTGGCATCGCCCGAGAGAACCGCCGCCTCCGCACCCAACGCGATGGCCCGGTCGATGGCAGCGCCGAAGCAACGGTCGGCTTCCGCCAGTTTCTTGGTACCGTAGTGCAGATCGGAGAAATGCGCGATGCGGATCATGCCGTCCTCCCCCGCGAGGCTAGTTGTATCTCGCTCGCTATTTTGTCGAGGTAGCCTTGCGGATCGTTGCCGTAGCGTTCCAACTCGTTCCAGGCCCGGGCGCGGCCGTTCGGGTTGATCTTCCAGCCCCGACCCCAGCGCTGGTCGGCGTAGGCCTGATACTGTTCCGGCACGATCCCGTAGGCCTGCACGCGGGCGATCAGTTGCTCGAAGCTGGGACGGCCGTCGCGCAACGGCGGTTCCTCGGCGGATGCAGCGTCGGCAGCCGTCATTGCCTCGACATCGGCGGCATCTGGCTGCAACAATTCGGCACGGTCTGCTGCCGGACTGCCTTGAAGCACTTGCGTCGCCAGTTGCGCCTGCACCAGGGCCGTCTCGGTGTCTTCGTTGTCGCGCAGCAAGGCCGACACATCCACCGGCGCCTCCAGGTCGATGATCCACTGCGGCACGCGCACTGCCCTCCCCTGCTCGTCGATGTGGGCCACCTCCATCAGTCTTTTCGTGAGGTAGAAAGGCGTGCGTTGCCGATCGAGGAAACCTGAAATGCGCCCGCCGCGCAGGAAGCCCACGGTCTCGAACTTCTGGATCGCGGCGTTCATCGCATAGAAGCTGTTGGTATGCAGTTCGAAGGCGCTGATCGACCGGATGCCGGGAATGAAGAACAGGAAGCGTCCGGTCAGGTTGCACTGGCGCTGCTGGTACTCGCGGCAGGCCTCGGGTTCGCAGAGACCGCCGTTGTCCTCGCGGACCATGGTCTTGCGCCCGCCGAAGAGGCGGATCGCACGCCGGCCCGTCTCGTCGACCGGCACCGGCGCATGGCACATGCAGTGGCGCACCCGGCCATCGGCCGAGTATTGCGACCAATAGTGCTTCTCGTGCGCACCCCAGGCCGCCAACTCGTGCGGCATCACGGTCTGCCAGTAGTCGGAGGGGAATACAACCGGGAAGCGGTACAGGCGCCGGCCTTCGCCCCGGTCCTCGCCATAGGCGTCCAGAATCTCCCGGGCGATCTCGGGATTGGGAAAGTCCTGCGCCCGCACGGTGAACCACGGCACGTTGCGCGGCACCAGCGGCGTCTTGAGGTTGGGCAGGGCTTCGGCGATGGCACGCTCGATCTGCTCGAACGACTGGCCCGCGGCCACGCCTTGGTCGTAGATCGCCTGGGCTTTAGGCTCGCCGGCGGCCTTCTTCGTGAGCACTTTGATGCCGGCGCGGATCTTGCCGCCGGTGGAAATGCGGGCGGGGCCTTGCCCCAGCAGGGTCGGCGCGGCCATAGAGCCGCTGCCCTGCACGGCGATTACTGGTTGGGCGTTGGGATGTGCCATGCGGGCGCTCCTCCATGAACGTCGGGACATTCCGACAATTCATGGTCTCGCGACTTTTCCGCGCTTCAACCCCGCGCCGGACAGCAGGCGTTTGCGCACGCCATGCCTATTAGATAGAATGGAGCCCGGCGCCCGCCTTGCATGCACACGAGCAAAAGAAGGCATTCCTACCGATCCTCATGATCAACGACACCTCGACACCGGGTGCGTCGGCATTAAACGTGTGCGCATAGTCCGACCCGCCTCGGTTCACTTGAGGAGTTACTGCCATGAGCATCAAACAGCTGTGCTTCGACGCACAAGCCCAACTTCACGACCAACACGGGATCGCCGTCCGTCGCACCCACCTCTACGAACTGCTCGCCGCGCTGCTGGGCTTCAACTCCCATGCGGCGCTCGCAGCTGACGCCGTCATCGGTCAGGTTCGACAGGCGTGGAAGTTCACCAGCGATGACGTGGCCCGGCTTTCCAAGCGCTGCCTGGCCTTGGGCTATCCCACCGCGGAGCGCCAACGCATCGTCGAGGCCATCACCGCGCTGGCTGAGACTCACCGGTTGGTCGCCGTCGATGTCAAAAACCTGGTGAAGCTGGTCGCAGGCGATGCAGACGAGTGGGATGTCGACAACGAAGATGTGCCAGACGACGCTGGCATCGACCACGCATCCCCTTGGCAAGACGCTCTGGACCTCAATCTCGACTCGCCCCTCTTGATCAACGCGTTGGAGCAGTTGGCAGCCAAGGAACATGCCGAAGCGCATTACGCCCTGGCCTTGCTTCTGCAGTGTGAAGCGCCGGAGGATCGCGATGGCCACTGGTACCGACAGCAACTCGAAGGTCGCCAACTCGATGGCCCCGAGAAGGAATGGGCCGCCGAATACGCCACCGCCCTGGTGCAGTTCGACAAATACCGCCAGCACCTGGCCGCCGCAGCCCGGCTCGGGCGATCAGATGCGGCACTGGAGTGGGCAGAGCTCACCGGCGAAGAGTCGGACTTCCGGCATGCCCAGGCCTTGGCAACGCCGGATCATGCGACCCGCCTGCTCGATCTGGCTGACCAACTCGGCGCCAGTGCAACAGTGGTTCCCTTACTAAGAGAAGCTGCCCTCTCTGGCGACGTCGACGCCATGCGCCGGCTGGCCGAGGACTTAGAACCCGATCCCGTCGAGGCATGGACATGGGTCCATCTCGCAGACTTATGCGGCACCGATCTTACGAGGATGGAAGCGGTTTACGAAGACGGGTCGCCGGCGGATGACGACCTTCCGGGCAACATCTTCGCGGTCGGCGGCATCGACGTTCCAGACATCAGCGCAGAACAGCAAGCCCAATCCAGACGGGAAGCAGCGCGCCGGTACGAGTCCATTCGAGCTGCCGCTCGATAGGAACGGACCGAAAGGCTGCACGCACGTGCACAGCATCTGCTGACCATCTTCCGCGTTTTTCGCAGTAGCACGGGTGTAATCCCATCCAATACACGAGAGTTGGGACAGGCAAGCCAGCCCCCACCCCAAAAACGTTGGGGGCTCGTCACAATACCGCTCGTTCTAGGTGGTAATCACAATACGGCTGACATCGCATCTGAAGTAACTGACGTACACATTTCAATGCAACCTATATACTTTTCGCGATCATTCCAATAGCACACTATCCTAAAGTACAAAAGCAAACCAATCGATCCTCCCATTGGCACACGCGTTACCAATTGCTCGCCCGGTCGTCAGACTTCCATCATCCATCCCGCCATCAACCTCTACGACTATGTCGCAAGGAAGGTTGAAAAAGACAATAGCATTCTGGGAGATTGGGGCATTTGCGAAGCCTGCTACAAGCCCAACTGCTGTGGCTCTTGAAACTACCTGAACTGGGCCGAAGCTCGTCGTAATGCGGCGCTGAGCATCACTACTGTTGATCTTGCCTATAAATCCGGCTTGAAAAAGTTGCAAAGGCAGTTCTGCCACTTCCGAGCCTGCCTGAGCAGCGCCGGTTGCATCAATAGTGCCATCAACAATGCCATCCCCATTTGTACCGACAGTTGTAGCAGAGGTAATGCCTTGTATTTCGTTTGCCGAATAGGGCCAATCGCCCGGAAGGTACTTATAGCGTTGTTTGAAGGATGTGGTTGCAATACGAATATCACTAACTATCGCCATTACATCTTTGGCGTTAGCTCCGCCAATCAATGATTGACCTCGAATTACGGCCACCATGAGAAGGGCAATAATGGTGACCACTATCGCCAACTCGGCGAGAGTAAATCCGCGTTGTTTCATTGCTTATCGCGTTGGATCGCGTGGGCAAACAGCGTGATACACCAAGTTGCCACCAGCGCACTTACTGCTGCAAATCCAACTACAACCACAGGACTATGCTGTGCAATCAAACTTGGGGCAACAACGATCCAAATGAGCAGCAAGAAAACGGCTGGAGTTAGATATATCGTGTGTTTGATTCGGTTCTTCATTTATTCCTCACAAGCACGTGGCGTTGGCAAGCCCAACTGGAATTGCTGTTGCCGAACATGCTGGACCGGGCAGAACACATTGAGGTACTCCAGTAGAGCACGCAGGAGTCCCTGATGCGGTACAACTAACCACCGTCCCATTGCAAAACCCGCCACCAGTTGTGCAACTAAAAGTCCCTCCAGCTGTACACGTAGGAGCTGACGGGCAATAGGCGTAGCAAGATTTCAACGACCCCTCATTCAGCAATGTTTGCATTAAGTCTTGCGGGGTCAAATAAGTTAAAAGGTCATCATACGGCCCGTTGAAAGCTCCAGCTGATTCGTTGACTGGGCGCAAGGTGAAAGTGGTCGTGGTGTCTGTCCCATTCGTCGCTTCACCCGCCCCCGCGTCAGCAAGTGGAAGTCTAGCTCCAACCTTTGTGGTCTTTGCTCCGAACCCATTTTTGCCATGAGAAAGGAGGACTACAACGGCTCCTGCGTTTGTGGTGACAAGTGCCGTACCAGCTGCGTCCAGTTCTTGAATGGTGAGTGCGGCTGTTGGTGTTCGAAGCTCATTAATGTCAAATGGGATTCCGGCTGTCCTCGAAGCCCAATTTTTCGAACCTCCAGTGCCATTCGCAACCCGATATGAAAAGTAATTTCCCCACCCATCTACAACGCTATCGCGGGGAATTCCAAGGGTGATCCAGGGGACAACTCCATAGCCATCCGCAGCAGTACCGTGACATGGTGAAACTTCAACTCCTGATGCCACAACAGCAGAACCCGAGTTATCTGGGCATGGCAATCTGCCATTGGTGCGAAGAAATCCGATTAAGGCTACCTTGATCAGTTCCTGTTTAGACTTCGTTTCGCTATATGAAGCATTCTCAAGGGTCGCCGTAACCATCTTGAGGCCCATAGTCATAACAATACCGATCAAAACCAGCACCACGGCTAATTCGACTAGGCTGAACCCTTGAAGCTTCTTGGCGGGCTGGATTTTCATTGGCTGTCTGAAAGATCAGGTATCTCTAAATTTTCATGCATCATAGCTGATACTAGCTTTTACTGCCTTAAGCGAGAGCAAGCTGCTACTCGTCTTCAGTAGGTAGCCTTGTCGAACTGACTACCGTGGGACAGAACACGTCGATCAGCCGAATTAACAAAAAACTGGCTGCGTTCGACACCTGGAATGCGTTCAGTATTGGGAAGCGCCACGCCTTGCTGATGGACCTGGCTCAGGATATCTGGAAGACGACGCCGATCGTTGTTTGAACATCAGCCATGACGGGCCGCAGAAAAATTGGTCTCAGAAGAACGTTGGGACGACACAAGCTCGGCCTGCCAAGTCCGGCGATGCCTCAGCAAGCTCTGGCCGCAGCCCTGAAAAGCGGCATTTGTTCCTCGGTCCTCCAGACCCAGGCGCTCTGCGCACCGATTTCCGCAATTGCCCTTTCTTTGGAAAGCCGCTCCTTCGGATCCATGAAAGCGCTCACCACGTGTAGCGGCACTGGTGACGGCCCGGCATCCAGCAGCAAGGCATTCGGGAAAACCGCAGCACTCCGGGCGTCATAGCGCAGCGGTTTGACGAATCGGCGGTGCTGGGCGACCAGGGCGTCGATCAGGGGCAATTCATGCACGCCCTCGATGGGAATCCAATGCTCGCTCGTCAACATCAAACTCGCCGCATCGATCTCGTAAGTGTATTCACGGCGGGCTCGGATCAGCGCGGCCAGGATGATACGGACCGGGTGGCCGGTATCGGCATCGCGCGCCTCGAACAGCGGCGCGAACACCCGCTCGATCCGCTCCCAACTCCGGCTGGCGATCAGCAGCGGCGCATCCGGCATGTGCCGGATCCAGACCCGGCGGCCCTGCGTCGTCACCTCGCTCGCCTTGAACTCGCCGATCACGATGGCCAGCGGCGTTTGCCCGTCCTTGGGACGCAGCACGGCCAGCTTCTCGCGCCGGCGCTGTGCCGCCTCGGCCTTGGCGCTCTCGCTGAACGGTTCGGGCACATACAGGCGCTCGGCCAGCGGCACGCCCTTGACCATGATCTCCTCGGTCGCCTCCAGCAGGTACT
This sequence comes from Pseudomonadota bacterium, assembly GCA_029780075.1. Lineage (GTDB taxonomy): Bacteria > Pseudomonadota > Gammaproteobacteria > Burkholderiales > Rhodocyclaceae > Accumulibacter. The sequence continues at coordinate 14,489 of JAKOZI010000188.1, read as the reverse complement.
TGCGCAGCACGCCCTGGTTGCGTTTGCCCGCCATCGCCGGGCTCCAGCGGTTGAAGCCCGCGCGCTCGAACAGGAAGTGCATCAAGGCCCGCAACGTCATCTGCCTCCTCGGCACGCCGATCTCCGCCACCTCCTGGGGTTCGCCGCGCGGCACGCCGCGCCCGATTACCCGCATCCAGGGGAAATCCACCCGCAACTCGAACCGCCCCGGTTCCGACTCCAGCACCGCTTCGCCGACCAGTTCGCCCAGCCCCGATTGCTGGACCTCCGGCTCGTAGGAGGGACAGCCCGGATGATGGGCGCTGCCGCTGTCCGGCATGCGCTTGACCACGAACTGGCGATGCCGCGCCACGTACATTTCCACACCGCCCGGGACGCACAGGCAGCGCGGCCGCTCGGGTGTGTCGTAGACGTGGGCGAGCGCCTCCTGCAATTGTGGATCGTCGGCGCCGATCACGCGGCCCTTGATGGCGAAGCGTTGGGAATCCATGGCGAGCTCAAATCAACTCGTCGAGCAGTTCCGCCAGCGTCGGCCTGGGCCGGGGCAGCAACTCCCGCACCGCGCTGCGCTCGCCGATGCCCAGGATCGCGCCCACCTGATCCTCGTCGGCCCCGCGCTCATACATCCGCGATATCACCGTGAGGCGCGCCGACTGGGTGCTCAACCCCTTGAGTTCGGCGTAACGGAACAACTTGCGGTAGATCTCCAGCAGCGCCCGGCAGACATAGCGGTTCTGCCCCGGCTCGCCATTGTTGGGCGTGACCTTGTAGGGCTCGCCGCTCGGGGAAAGGAACAGTCGGCTACCTGGGTCCAAGCCGCAATAGACATCCGGCCCACCCAAGCCATGCCCGCCGGCGAGACGCTCGCGGAAATAGCCGGCCAGCGCGTCGTCGAGGCGTTTGCTGCTGAAGTAGAGTGGCCTGAGTTTGCCGTTGATCGCAGCTTCGGCGCGCAACTCCGATTCCCGGCACACGCTGCCGTCAGCATGCAGGTAGTCGCGCACCTCAATTCGGGCGATCTCCAGCGGCCGCAGGCCCGTGGCGAACAGCATGTAGTACAGGGCCAGGTCATGCCAGGTGCGACGGGTGCGGCCCTTGATGCGCACCGCGCCCTGAGCCACCTCCGGCGCCGATAACACCCGCGCCGGACGGGCGCCGACCGGCGGCGGGGGCTCGAAGCCCTCCAGCGCGACCAGGATGGCGTCCCGATGAAGGCGCAGCCGCCGCACGAAAGCCGCGCCTTCCTCCTTGAGACCATCCACGCCCACCACCTGGGTGAGTTGGACGGCGACGGACTTGATGCGCCGCTCGACCGCGGTGCGCGAGACGCCGAAGCGCATGGCCACCGCCTCGTAGGTCTCACCTCCAATCACGGCTCGGAGCATCTCAACCGATTGCAATGCGTTCTCGTGGTGCTTGCTGATCTCCTCGCTGTCTTGCATGACTTGCTTCTCCCATCATCTCTCGATCGTCATCAGCCCGAATGTTCGAGCGCCGACACAACCTTCGCCAGGCGAAAACGCCGGGAAAGGCGCGGGATTTCGTCATCAGGCCGAGCGCGCCGCCGTCGCTGAACAACTTGCCGGCCGGACCGATGAGCGCATGCGGGATGCATGGGGCGGGTCGGCGCCGACCCGGTCGATACGCGAACGACGGCGCCGTTGCGAGCCGAGCCGGTCCCCGCTCATTGCCTTGCCCGTCACCCGGGCTGGCCTTGCTGCGCGATCCAGCGGCGGATGTCTTCCGCGCGCCAGACGGTCACCCGCTCCGAAAGCTTGACCGGCTCGGGAAAGGTGCGCGCCTGGATGCGCCGCCAGAGGGTGGATTTGGAGATGGGAACGAAGGCCAGCACCTGGGGCTGGCGCAGGAAGCCGGTTTCGGGCAACGTCAGGGTCGAAACCGGCGCGGCAGGCGTAGTCGAAAAAGCGCTGGAAGCCGCCACCTTCGCAGCGGTACTGGAACGGATGTTGGGCATGATCGGACCTCGTCACGGCGGGTGCCGAAAAAGGACATGACCTGCTCTGTTGCCGCCGCGCTAGGTCAGGATGGCGCGGGCCGATAGGGAACGCAGAACTCGACGACATGCCGCCGGCGCCCCGGTCGCGCGGCATGGAAGGATGAGCAAGAAAGTGACTCCCACCACATGACGGCCAAGGGCGTCCGGGTCGGGAAAGATCAGCCGATCCGCACCTACACCGCGCAGCACGCGCGACGGCGGATCGTTGGGCAACAGGCAGGTATCGACTGCGACGCCGCCACGAGAGCGGTGAGGGTGCCCACGGTGTCAGGTCAGCCTGACGTGGAACCTGTCGATACGATATTGAGGTCCGTGGGCCGACGCAACGCATTCCGGGACGTGCCTGCCTCAACAGGCCGCGTCCGCCGGCGATTGGAGATGGCACGGTTGCCGAAACCATTCAAGCACGCCGTGATCAAGGTCGCGGTCCAGAAGTCGGATCGCTGACGAAGCCGATCCGGCTCGAACCCGCGATGGCGGCTAGGGCCATGATTAGTGCCCGCGTCTCATCAGGCGCCTTGGTGTCCGCCTGCCAGTCATTCCCCGGTGAGAGTGAATGGAGGGTTTCACGCACGACATGTCGGGGCCGTGCGGCCCGTGCTCCCCCCTGCGGGTGGAAATATTGGCTATTTCGAGCGGTTGCCCAGGTACTCACAACAATTCCGCACGACCGTCATAACGAATGCCCGATCGTCAGTCCCCAGTTCGGAAATCCATGCACCAAAGGTCGCCGCTTCGCTGGCCTCTTCGGGCCCTTCCTTCGATAACAGGTCGCCGACGGAACAGCGCAGCGCCACCGCAAGCCGGTCCAGCGTCGGCAGGGACGGCAAATGCGCCCCGCGCTCGATGCGCGAAATGGTTTCGGCGTCAACGCCTACCCGCTCCGCAACCATTTCCTGTGTCCATCCCAGCTGTTTGCGCCGCTCCGATAGGTTGCCCCCAAGTCGCTTCGCCAGACGCGCGGAGTCTTTCTTCGTTACCGCCATCATGTTGTCCTTTTAATCAACAAGAATGACGGTCACTGGACTATCGAAACAGGGTTACTTATGTAGTTGTAGCTATCTACATACTTGTTGAGTTCTGGCGAATCAACATGACGACAGGGTCATATTCGGGCGTCTGCGAACGGCGGGCGGCTTACAGTGCGCCCGGCCAGATGAATCAGATTGCGTTAATCACGCTCTGGATGGTGGTAACGCAAATCGGTCACGCCTTCGCCGATCAGATGTATGGGTGCGTCGACCGGGAAAACGTCAAACGACTTCGGAAATGCCAATGCGATGGCCATTAGCGCGATCGCCACCATGCAGGTTTAGCGGCCTCGATAACAGAATCGCTGACCGTGAGAATTCCACCCCAAACCAGCCAGCCAAAACAACTGAAACCCGCCCCAAAGCGACGATTCGAACCTTGCCAGTGTTTCCAATGGCGTTCCGCCACCATCGAATAGAGCTTTAGGAGATTGCTGACAGGCCGCAGTGACTCGCAAAGGTTTGTCACGGCGGACGGGGTCTGAACGCTCGCACTGCAGCGGGAGCGGTCACTGGCGGGGCTTAAACGGAGGGGTTCTGAGCGGCGGCTTACTGAGTCCACCTGCTGTCCAGCAGGTAGAATTTGATTCAGGTGGCGGTCGGAACCCGGCCACTTCCAGACACTCACCATCAAGAACCCCTGTCGAATTGAATGTCCGCCATAGAGTCGACTGCCGCCGTTCATCGGTAACGCGCTCTGCCCGGACTTCTGCCAATGTATGCGCTCGCGAATGGCAGTTGTCTGTTCGCTGACAGCAAGACCAATGCCAGAGTACTATCGCACCTACACACGAACTGCAACGGAGGGCCAATTCATGCTTTCGCGCAATTTCGATATACAAGTCCATGCATGGTCTGCAATTGTTCACTGATAAGGGAGCCGTCCGTCGATGAAGTTCGTCAGCAATGCCGGAACCGACCGCGTGTTGGATTTGGTTCGTCCCTGGCTCAAGGCCGACAACGGACTGGACATGGTTTCACCGACGCTTTCCCTCTTTGCCTTTGCCGAAGTGCTGGGCGATGCTGCCAAGCTTGCCAACACCCGCGTGGTACTACCCGCCGGTCAGGCAGAAGGTAATGACGAACTTGGCCGATTGGGTATGCTGGGCAGCGCCAAGGACCGCGCCGCCCGCAACAAACTCCAAGGGCCGTGGCTGGCGCGCAAGTTGGCCGCGTGGCTGGAGCAGAAAGGCAACGTGCGGCAGGCAACCGGCGGCATTCCGCAAGGTACGCTGGTACTGCGCGATAGCAACGGAACCGCGCAACAGGCCGTGCTCGGTTCTTTTTCGTTCAGCACCGAGGGCTTGGGCCTGACGCCGGGCAACCCGTTGAGCCTGATTCAAGCCGCAGAGACGCCGGCCGAAGCGCAGATGCTCAGCCACTGGTTCGATGCCCAATGGGCCAGCTTGAAAGAACAACCCGAAGCCAAGATTCAACTCGTCGAGCGTATCAAGGCGCTGGCGACGCATCGTGATCCAGTCAGCGTTTACGCCCTGATGCTGCATCATCTCTTCACCGCCGTCGGCGATGGCATGGACGAGGACCGCATCGTCAAGACCGCCACTGGTATTCGGAACACGGTGGTCTGGAAGAAGCTCTATAAATTCCAGCGTGACGGCGTTGTAGGCGCGCTCGACAAACTGGAACGCTTTGGCGGCTGCATCATTGCCGACAGCGTCGGCCTCGGCAAGACCTTCGAGGCGCTGGCGATCATCAAGTACCACGAGCTGCGCAACGACCGTGTTCTCGTGCTGTGCCCCAAACGGCTACGCGACAACTGGACGCTCTACAAGGGCAACGACCGGCGCAACATTCTGGCGTCGGATCGCCTGAACTACGACGTTCTCAATCACACCGACCTGTCACGCGACGGCGGCCACTCAGGGGATATCGACCTCTCGCACGTCAACTGGGGCAATTACGACCTGGTGGTGATCGACGAGTCGCACAACTTCCGCAACAAGAAGTCGCCGCGACAGGGCAACGAAACGCGCTACGACCGCCTGATGCGCAAAATCATTCGCGAAGGGGTGAAGACGCGCGTCTTGATGCTTTCGGCGACCCCGGTGAATAACCGGCTGGCCGACCTGCGCAACCAGATCGCCTTTGTCACCGAAGGCAACGATACGGCGCTCTCCGAGCACGGCATCGCCAGCATCGACAGCACCACCCGGCGGGCGCAGAAAGCCTTCAATCGCTGGCTCGATCTGCCCGAGGACGAGAAAACGCCGTCCTTGCTGGTCGAAATGCTGGGCTTCGACTACTTCGCCCTGCTCGATCACCTGACTATCGCCCGCTCGCGTCGCCATATCGAGAAGTATTACGGCACGGCCGAAACCGGGCGCTTCCCCGACCGCTTGCCGCCGATCAACATCAAGGCCGACGTCGACCGGGCCGGCGAATTCAGGTCGATCCGCGAAATCAACCTTGAGATTCGCCGCCTCAACCTCGCCGCCTATGCCCCCTTGCGCTACGTGCTGCCGCACAAGCAGAAGGCCTACGACGACAAATACAGCACGCAGATTCGCGGCGGTGAAAGCTTCTTCCGCCAAGTCGACCGCGAGGAAAGCCTGATTCACCTGCTGCGCGTCAATGTCCTCAAGCGCATGGAGAGCGCCGTATCCTCGTTCGCACTGACTGTGCATCGCCAACTCAAGGACGTTGAGGCCACCTTGGCGCGCATCGAGGCGCACGAACAGGAATTTGAAGAACTCGATATTGCCGACGTGGATATCGAAGACCCGGCATTTGAAGCCCTGCTGGTCGGCCGCAAGGTCAAAGTGCTGCTCGGCGACGTTGATCTGATCCGCTGGAAACAAGACCTGATCGAAGACCGCAACCGGCTCGCCACGCTTCATGCTGCCGCCCAACAAGTCACCGCGGCCCGCGACGACAAGCTGTGCAAGCTGCGCGAGATCATCGCCCAGAAGTGCCGCAATCCAAGCAACCCCGGCAACCGCAAAGTCATTGTCTTCACCGCTTTTGCCGATACGGCAATGTATCTCTACGACCAACTTGCCGGGTGGGCCAAGTCCGATCTCGGCATCGAATCGGCGCTGGTTACAGGTTCCGGGCGGAATCAATTGACCTTGCCGCACTTGCGCAAAGACCTGAGCAGCATCCTCACGGCGTTTTCACCTCGCTCGAAGGAGCGCCCGGCCGAACTCGCCGACGAGGGCGAAATCGACCTGCTGATTGCCACCGACTGCATCAGCGAAGGCCAGAACCTGCAAGACTGCGACTGGCTCATCAACTACGACATTCACTGGAATCCGGTGCGCATCATTCAGCGTTTCGGACGGATCGACCGTATCGGCTCGCCGAACAGCCAGATTCAGCTGGTGAACTTCTGGCCCAACATGGAGTTGGAGGAATACATTAATTTGGAGCAGCGCGTCAGTGGCCGCATGGTGCTGCTGGATATCTCCGCGACCGGCGAGGAAAACCTGATCGAGCAGCAATCCGGCAACCAGATGAATGATCTGGAATACCGCCGCAAGCAGTTGCTCAAGCTGCAAGACGCGGTGATCGATCTTGAAGACCTGTCGACCGGCGTCGCCATTACCGACCTGACGCTGACCGACTTCCGCATCGATCTCGCCCAATTCCTCAAGGCGCACCCCGGCAAGCTCGAAGGTATGCCGCTGGGTGCTTGCGCGGTCACGAGTGCCATTGACGCCGATATTCCTCCGGGTGTGATGTTCTGCCTGCGCGCAGAAGGGACTGCGGCAGAGAAGCCCATCGACCCCACCTATCCATTGGCACCGCACTATCTCGTGCATGTCGGTGACGACGGGGCAGTGCTGCTGCCCTACACGCAAGGCAAGCGAATTCTCGACCGTCTGAAGCGCCTTAGCCTTGGACGCGAACTGCCCGATGCTTCAGCGTGCGCCCGCCACGACAAGGCAACCAAGCAAGGCGAGGACATGCGGCAAGCCCAGCGTCAACTCGCTGCGGCCGTCAGTTCTGTTGTCGGCAAGAGCGAAGAGCGCGCTGTTGCTAGCCTGTTTTCACCGGGCGGTACCCACGCGATGAAAGGTGAGTTCGCCGGCTCCAATGATTTTGAAGTCGTGGCTTATCTCGTCGTATTGCCCGGCAAGGGTGGCGAAGTCAGCGGAGAGTTTGCCGCGTGAATGTAGTTGGCGATGCCAGGCTCGTCAGTAGCGATTTGATCGCCGCTTTCGATCTGCCGGCCGCTGCTTTGGTCAATCAGCGCATTCCCAAGAAACTTCTGGTTGAAAACGGTGCGCCGACAACAGCCGACCGTAAGCTGATTCAGGAAGGCATCGAAGAAATCACTTGGGTTGCCGCGCTCAAGCCGGCCAGCATCGGCGTACCCGAGTACCGCGACGAACAGCGCAGCTATCTGGAACTGGCCGTGTTGTTGGTTGATCTCCGTGAAGCAGGTAAAGTCACGCGCCTTGCCGAGTTGATTCACCGGGCGATTCCTTACCCGGTGCTGCTGATCCTCGCGGATAACGGCGGGTTGATGCTTTCCCTCGCGCATATCCGCTGGGCGCAGAAGGAAGCGGACAAGACCGTTCTTGATGGTGAGCCGAGCATGGCGCGCCTGTCCGGCCAAGCGAGCGATCAGAGGGACTTCTTGCAAGCCCTCTCACTGCGCTGCCAGCCGCGTACCGATCTGCACGCGCTGTATCAGGGCTGGCTCGACACGCTCACTGCCTTGCAGGCGGCGGCGATTACCGGGCGCTTTGTGAAAAGCGAAAATGTTCAGCAGGCCAGCGCACGGCGCGCGGCCTTGCATCGCTGCCGCGAGATTGACGACGAAATGGCGCGTCTGCGCCTTGCCGCCGCGAAGGAAAAACAGATGGCCCGCCAAGTGGCCGTGAATATGGAAATCAAGGCCCTGCTCGCCGAACGCGAGCGGGCCGCCACGAATCTTTGAAGAAGCGAACGAACAACATGCAAAAAATAGAGCCTATCGCCGCTGGCAACCCTGAGTCGCAGAGTGCCAACCTCAAGGCTGACAACATTGCCACGCTCAAGGCGCTGTTTCCTGAGTTGCTGAGCGAACGCATCGTCGACGGCAAAACGGAGACCGCGATCAACGTAGATGTACTCAAGCAGCTGGTGGGCGACACGACGGCCAGCGATGCGGACGAAAAGTACGGTCTCAACTGGCACGGCAAGCGTCGCGCTCGCCAGATTGCCTTGACGCCGAGCACTGGCACACTGCGTCCCTGTCCCGATCCTATGGAAAGCGTCGATTGGAACACGACGCAGAACCTGATGATCGAGGGAGACAACCTCGAAGTCCTTAAGCTCCTGCAGCGCAGTTACGCGAGGGATGGTGGGCAGGTCAGGTTGATCTACATTGACCCGCCGTACAACACCGGCAAGGACTTTGTGTATCCCGATAATTTTCAGGACAACATCCAAAACTATCAGCAGCTCATGGGCTGGCGAGACCAAGACGGCGAGCGCGTCAGCTCACTCGCATCACGAAAAAATACAGAGGCGAGCGGTCGATTCCACACTGACTGGCTCAGCATGATTTATCCGCGAATCAAGCTTGCGCGAAATCTGCTTGCGGTAAATGGGGTGATTCTCGTCAGTATCGATGAGCACGAGATTACTAACCTTCGCCGCGTGATGGATGAAATTTTCGGTGAAGAGAATTTCATCTCATCTTTGATATGGGAAAAGGGACGAAAAAACGACGCGAAATTCTTCTCAAACGGGCATGAGTACATTGTTGTTTACGCAAAGTCTCAGAGCCATCTCCGGGAGAAAAATACCCTTTGGCGCGAAGAGAAGCCTGGAGCACGCGACATTTGGGACCAGTATTTGCTGTTACGAGCAAAGCATGGTGATCGGGACAGCCTCATTGAGTCGGACCTGCAAACTTGGTATTCCGAACTCCCAAAAGCGCATCCAGCAAAAAAATGGAGTCGTTATAAGCGAGTGGATCAGAATGGCCCATGGCGTGATCGCGATATATCCTGGCCCGGTGGTGGCGGGCCTCAATATGAAGTTCTGCATCCCGTAACTAAGCAGCCATGCAAGATCCCTGAAGCTGGCTGGCGGTATTCGACTTCGGAAGAAATGCAGCGACAGATCAAGTTAGGGCTCGTTGAATTTCGTGCGGACCACACTGAGCCTCCGTTCCGAAAGGCACATATCCGTCCAATTCCACAGGAGTTGGAGCCAGTCGATAGCGTCGAAGATCTAGAAGATGAAGAAGCTGAGGGCGAGGAAGAGTTCGCTACGCAAGTTCGTGGCAGTTATTTCTATAAACAGTCGCAGGTTTCAGTGAAATATTTGCGTAGCCTTTTGGGTAAGAAGGTCTTTAACAACCCGAAAGACATGGACGAGATTGGGCGCCTCATACGGTATACAACATCGGACGATCCTGATGCGTTGGTTCTAGACTTCTTTGCGGGTAGTGGAACGTCCGGCGAAGCTGTTATGCGTCTCAACAGTGAAGATGGCGGGCGACGACGCTACATGTTGGTTCAACTTCCAGAGATTCTTGATATTTCTGATAAGGAGCAAAAAGTAGCGGCAAAGTTCTGTGCTGACATGGGCAAGCCATTAAATATCGCAGAACTGACCAAGGAGCGATTGCGCCGAGCGGGTAGAGCATTAAAGCAATCTAAGCCTGATTGGAATGGTGATGTCGGTTTTCGCGTATTCAAGCTCGATACATCCAACATCCGCGCATGGAGTCCCGATCGCAATGACCTCGAAGGCAGCCTGTTCTCCAATATCGAGCATATTCAACAGGGCCGCTCCGATACCGACGTCCTCTACGAATTGCTGCTGAAGCTCGGCCTCGATCTCTGCGTGCCGATTGAAGCTCGGCCGATTGCCGGTAAATCCGTGTATAGCATCGGGGGCGGCGTGCTGATGGCCTGCCTTGAGTCGCGCATCACCGTGACCGAAGCCGAAGCACTGGCCTTGGGCATGGCCTCGTGGCGCAAGGAACAAGCGCCTGCCGGCGAGACGACCGCCGTGTTCCGCGATAGCGCCTTCGAGAATGACGTAGCCAAGAGCAACCTGGCCGCGATTCTGCAACAGCACGGCATCGGGCAAGTGCGGAGTTTGTGATGAGTGAGGCGCTGAATCCTATACGAGACGATATGCCAGCCCCGGGTAATGTGGAAACTGGGCACCCGCCAGCATCTATTTCCGATTTGGAAACGGTTGCTGAATTTGGCCCGGAGAGGATTCCGGAATGAAGCTGCATTTTGAATCCGACTTGCCATATCAGGCAGCAGCCATCGAGGCCGTCTGCGATTTGTTCCGTGGGCAGGAGGTCTGCCGCTCTGAATTCACGGTGACGATGCGGGCGCTTTCGACCAGTCCGCTCGTACCCAATGCCGAAAGCGCCGAACTGTTTCCGGGAACCGCTCCGCAACAAATGATGCTGGAAGGCGTGCAGGAAACCGACCAGGGCGGTATTGGCAATCGCCTGACCCTGCTCGACGACGAGATCGCCGACAACCTCGGCTCGATTCAGGTGCGTAACGGCCTGCCGCCGTCGGGCAAGCTGTCCGCCGATTTCACCGTCGAAATGGAGACCGGCACCGGCAAGACCTACGTTTATCTGCGCACGGTGTTTGAGCTGAACCGGCGCTACGGATTCACCAAGTTTGTCGTCGTCGTGCCTTCGGTGGCGATCAAGGAGGGCGTGAACAAGACGCTGGAAATCACCCGCGAGCACTTCGAGGCGTTGTACCCGAGCGCCAAGGGCTACGAGTTTTTCCAGTACGACTCGGCCAAACTTGGGCAGGTGCGCAACTATGCGACCAACCCGAACATCCAGATCATGGTTATTACCGTGGGCGCGATCAACAAGTTCGGCGACGAAACCGAGGCCGCCGTCGAAGAGTCCGACGAGTCGAAGCGCCGCGAGAAATCCAAGAACGTCATGTACCGCGCCAGCGAGAAGACCGGCGGCGAAAAGCCGATTGACCTTGTCCGGGCAACCAAGCCGATCATCATTGTCGATGAACCGCAGAGCGTGGATGGCGGTATCGACGGGCGCGGCAAGAAGGCGTTGGATCGCATGGACCCGCTATGCACGTTGCGCTACTCGGCGACCCACGCCGAAAAGCACAACATGGTCTATCGATTGGACGCGGTGGATGCCTACGAGCAAAAACTGGTCAAGCAGATCGAGGTAGCCGCCGCCACGGTGCAAGGAGCCAACAACAAGGCTTATGTGAAACTGCTCTCGGTGAGCAGCAAGCGCGGCGTGATCTCGGCGGTCGTTGAAGTGGATCGGGAAAACAGCACCGGCGTGGTTCGCCGCGATTCCATTACCGTTCAGGACGGTTTTGATCTTGAGCAGGAAACCGGCCGCGCCTTATACGCCGATGTACGTATTGGTGAAATCCGCACCGCCAAGGGCGACCAGTTCATGGAACTGAAAGTGCCGGGCAGCGAGGTCTTCTTGCGCCCCGGCGACGCATGGGGCGATGTGGATGCGACGGCGATCCAGCGCGAAATGATCCGGCGCACGATCAAGGAACATCTGGACAAGGAAAAGCGCCTGCGTCCGTTGGGCGTCAAGGTGTTGAGCCTGTTCTTCATCGACGCCGTCGACAAGTACCGCCAGTACGACGCCGAAGGCAATCCGGTGAAGGGTGAGTACGCGGTAATCTTCGAGGAAGAGTACAAGCGGTGGGCGCGGCATCCCGACTATCAGAGCCTGTTCGGCGAGATTGATCTGAAAACGGCGGCAGATGAAGTGCATAACGGCTACTTCTCCATCGACAAGAAGAAAGTCGGCGGGAAATCCGTAGAAGTATTTAAGGACACCAGCGGCGAAACCAAGGCCGACGACGATACCTACAACCTCATCATGCGCGACAAGGAAAAGCTGCTGGGCTTCGAGTCGCCGCTGAAATTCATTTTCTCGCACTCGGCGCTCAAGGAAGGCTGGGACAACCCCAACGTCTTCCAGATTTGCAACTTTTCGACGCGCGAGACCGAACGCTGGCGTCGGCAGACTATCGGCCGTGGCCTGCGCTTGTGCGTCAATCAGAACGGCGAGCGCCTGCGCGGCTTCGAGGTCAATACGCTGACGGTGATTGCGACCGAGAGCTATCAGCAGTTCGCCGAAAATCTGCAAAAGGACATCGAGCGCGATACCGGCATCCAGTTCGGCGTGGTGCAGGACCATGAGTTCGCCGCGATTGCCGTGAAACAAGAGAACGGCGAGCTGGCCCCCTTGGGTTTCGATCAGTCGAAAACCCTGTGGAGCCACCTCAAGGCGCAGGGCTACATCAACGACAAGGGCAAAGTGCAAGACGCCTTGAAAGTAGCCTTGAAAGACGGAACGCTGGTGCTGCCCGCCGAGTACGAAGCGCAACGGGCGCAGATCGCGGCCGTGCTGCGCAAGCTATCCGGCAAGCTGGAAATCAAGAACTCCGACGACCGCAAGACAGTGCCGGTCCGTAAATCGGTGCTGGTCAGCCCTGAGTTCAAAGCGCTGTGGGATCGCATCAAGCACAAGACGACCTACCGCGTTCAGTTCGACAATGAGAAGTTGATAACCGGCTGCATTGCGGCGCTACGCGATGCGCCGCCCATTACCAAGTCCCGGCTGCAATGGCGCAAGGCCGGTCTGGCGATTGGCAAGGCGGGCGTCGAAGCGACTGAAAAAGCGGGGGCGGACACCGTCACGCTGAACGAGACCGACATTGAACTGCCCGACGTGCTGACCGAATTGCAGGACCGCACGCAACTGACCCGCCGGACCATCGCCCGCGTCCTCACGGAAAGCGGGCGACTGAACGACTTCAAGCGTAACCCTCAGCAGTTCATCGAACTGGCGTCAGACGCCGTCAATCGCTGCAAGCGCTTTGCCTTGGTCGATGGCATCAAGTACCAGCGCCTCGGCGACGAGCAGTACTACGCGCAGGAGTTGTTTGAAACCGAGGAGCTGACCGGCTACCTCAAGAACATGCTGATGGACACGGAGAAGTCGGTTTATCAGCACGTGGTTTACGACTCCGAGATCGAGCGCGACTTTGCCGATCAGCTCGAAAAGAACAACGCGATCAAGGTGTACGCCAAGCTCCCCGGCTGGTTCAAAGTGCCGACCCCGCTAGGCACATATAACCCCGACTGGGCAGTACTGGTCGAGCGCGACGGACACGAGCGGCTTTACTTCGTGGTGGAAACCAAGAGCAGCCTGTTCACCGTAGACCTGCGCGACCGCGAAGGCGGCAAGATCGAATGCGGACGCGCGCACTTCACGGCCCTGGGCGTCGCCGAGAACCCGGCGATCTACGAGAAGTTCAAGGATGTGGATGGGTTGCTGACGTATGAGGCGCGGCGGTAGGAATCTGATCGTCTCCTTTGCGTCTGGCTGCCGTCAATTGGCTTGCATAGGTCATATGGCTATTGTGGGCACTCAAGAGCCACCCGACCACCTCAAGGGAGCGGCAGAAAACTGAGTGGACCGGCCGCTGCCTATGCATTTGTCAGCCCGCCGGAATCAGTCTGGCGCAGGCATAGGGGCTGCACCGCCTTACGGTTCGCAGTTGGCCTACCTGCTCATTCAGTTGTGGCGGGTATCGTTGCGTTGCACCAGGTGGATTGCAATCGGAACCACCGGCGGGTATGCGCATGGAACAGCTGGTGGTTTTCACCGGAATACACAGACCGTGAAGTTCCCTCCAGGGGTCAGCCATCGACGCTAATCGCCAACCGCAGATACGGTGCTTTCCAGGGCTTCCGGCAATCTCGCGCTGGCGTCGGCCTCCGTCGGATCGACCGCCGCGTCGCGTTCCGGACCGGGTTCGTCCGCGCCATCCGGTGCACCGACGGCTTCGGCCTCCTGCCGGTTTGGCCCGCTGCGGCCTTCGACATCGCGCGCGTCCAGGGCATTCATCCGCCGCCGCAACCCCATTGCAAAGTTTCGCGCACCATTGGCGACGTCGCGCACCTGCCGTTTGAGACCCGCGCGCTGCATGTCGACGGCCTGGGTGGTAATCACCTCGTGAATCTCCAGGGTCTGCAACAACGGCATCAACTGGTCGAGTTTGCCAAGCACCTCCAGGAAGCGTCGACCGATGGACGACAGGACATGGACGTCCACATCCAGCGGCACGGTGTCGTAGGTCGCCGTGCTGGTGATGCCATGGACCTTGAATAGCGCTTCGGCACCGTCGATGGCTTTGTTGAGGTTCTCGGTCACGGCGTCCATCTGGGCTCGAATGGCCTCCTCGACCTTGGCCACGTCCTCGTGGTCGAGCCTCGTGCGAGCGATCACCGAGATGAAGTGGGTGTTGAGTTGCAGCGTGTTGAACAGCCGCGCGAAGAAGCGCTTGCCCTCGGCGCTGGTGAAGCGCGTCGGCATCTTCAGGCTGGCCGCCTCGACGCGTCGGAAGTCGGCCTTGGCCTCCTTGGCGAGAATGCGGGCGTTGACGGCCCCCTGGTCTACCTTGACGATCTGGATCTCCGAC
>JAKOZI010000169.1 GCA_029780075.1 Pseudomonadota bacterium | reverse complement strand
GGCCCGCTCAAATTTCAAGTGCAACACCCCCATATCCAAAGAGGAGGTTAAGGCATGAAGGAAACCCGGAAGTACGAACATCTGAGCTATGAGGAACGCAGCACCATCGCGTTGGGGTTACAGCAGGGCATGAGCGTACGGGCCATTGCCCGAGCGCTTGGACGTTCACCCTCGACCATCAGTCGGGAGAGCCGGCGCAATGCGCCGGCAGCCCCCTACAACTGCAAGTTTGCCCAGCAGCGCTACCAGCGCCGGCGCAGGTACAGCCGCCCACAGCCCAAGCTGGCACCGGAGTCGACCTTGTTCAAACAGGTCTGTCGACTGCTGCGCAGGCTCTGGTCGCCCGAGCAGATTGCCGGGCACCTGGCTACAGTGCATGGCACAGATCAGCGCCAGCGCGTGTCACACGAATCCATCTACACCTGTATCTATGCCCAGCCCAAGGGGGAGCTACGCCGCGAGCTCATCGCCTGCCTGCGCATGGCGCGCGCCAAACGCTGGCCGCGCTCACGCGGCACGGACCGCCGAGGCGAGATTACCGATCTGCTGAGCATCCATGTGCGCCCGCCGCAGGTCAACGAGCGCCAGTTTCCCGGTCACTGGGAGGGAGACCTGATCAAAGGCGCGGCCAATCTCAGCGCAGTGGGTTCGCTGGTGGAGCGCAGCAGCCGGCTGTTGATGCTGGTCAAACTGCCCCATCCACAGCCGGCTACGGCCGCGCATGTACTACAGGCGTTCAGCGACAAGCTGCTGAGCATCGCCCAACCCCTGCGCCAGACGCTGACTTATGACAGAGGCAAGGAGATGGCCTGCCACCGCCAGTTGAGCCAGCGCACGGGCATTGCCGTGTATTTCTGCGATCCGCACAGCCCTTGGCAACGCGGCACCAACGAAAACACCAACGGCCTGGTGCGGCAGTACCTGCCCAAGGGCACGGACCTGTCTGGCTACAGCCAGGAACAGCTCGACGCCATCGCCGACGAGATCAACAACCGGCCTCGCAAAACCCTCGGATGGGCCTCGCCCATTGAGGTCTACCGCGCTTACCTGGACAAACTCGACAAGGATCCCTTGGCCATCCAGTAAGCTCTCACTGTTGCACTTGGATTTGAGACCGCCCAGCGCCAATGGGTCACTGGCTGCTATCACATCAGTAGTATCTGGCTGCTTTCATGACGCACGAGTACCGCTTCTGCCCGCGCTGCGCCACGCCCTTGTCGGTGGTGGCGCAGATGGAGGACGGCGGCGAGAAAGCCCGGCTGCGTTGCCCGGCCTGCGATTTCACGCACTGGAACAATCCGACGCCCGTGCTGGCGGCGGTGATCGAATACGACGGACAGATCCTGCTGGCACGCAATGCCGCCTGGCCGGGACGCATGTTTGCGCTGATCACGGGCTTCATGGAGGCGGGCGAGACGCCACAAGAGGGCATCACGCGGGAGATTCATGAGGAAACCCATCTCACGACGAACGCGCTCAACCTGATCGGCGTCTACGACTTCCAGCGCATGAACCAGGTCATCATCGCCTACCACGCGGTCGCCACCGGTGAAGTGCGGCTGTCGCCGGAATTGGCGGAGTACCGGCTCTACGCGCCGGACGCGGTGCGGTGCTGGCCCGCCGGCACCGGCTATGCGCTGGCCGACTGG
>JAKOZI010000129.1 GCA_029780075.1 Pseudomonadota bacterium | reverse complement strand
CGTTGAAGAAGGCGACCGGGATGGAACCCAAACTGATCTGGCCCTGGCTGGCGCTCGGTGAGTTGTACAACGGAACACAGCGCTGGCCAGCCGCCGTCGACGCCTTTCGTAGTGCGCTGAAGATTGACCCGAATCACGCTGGCGGACATTTCGGACTTGGCCGGGCATTGTTGAACTCCGGCAAGTCGGACGAAGCGCTGGCGGAGTTTGACATCGCCGCCCGCCTGGCCCCGAACAACCCGCTGCCGTTGCTTGCCAAGGCGCAGTTGTTGTCTGCCCAGAAGCAGTACGACAAGTCGCTGGCCGCTTATGATCAGGCACTTGACTTGCACGCCGACGAAGTTGCCGTTCGGATGGGCCGTGGTGAGGTACTGATGGCACAGGGCCAGGGTGACAGAGCGGTCGTTGAATTCAAGCGGGCGGTCAAAGCGGCGCCTAAAGCCGCGCTGCCGCTAGTGAGACTGGGTATCGCCTACCAGGATCTGAAGCGTTGGGACGAGGCGGAAGCGGCTTATCGTGCGGCGATCAAGAACGATGTGCAAGCGGTCCACGCTTACAACAACCTGGCCTGGCTTCTTGCCGAGCGCAGGATCAAACTCGATGAGGCGCTGAAGCTGGCTCAGAATGCAACGCTGTTGGCGCCGAAGGACCCGAATGTGTTCGATACTCTGGCGGCGGTGTACCGGGCGCGTGGCGACGCCAACGAGGAGAGGAAAGCGCAGGCGCAGGCCAGGCAACTCGGGAAACGCGGCTGAGGGCGGGTCAACCAGCGCGGTCGACTTCCTCCTGGCAGTGATGGACCATGGCGATTGCTACCACTGCGGACAAGCCGTGGCGACCGGAGTGGATTTCTCGGTAAATATCGACGGGCAGGCGCGCGGCATGTGTTGTGGCGGCTGTCAGGCGGTGGCGCAGGCGATTGTGGACAACGGCCTGAGCGACTACTACCGCAATCGTGATGCCTTGCCGAATGCCCCGCGCGAGGCCCTGCCGGCGATCGTCGAGGGCTTGCAGCTTTATGATCACGCCGATTTCCAGAAGGGTTTTGTCCGCTTGCGCGGCGAAGGGCCTGACAGCAGCGAGCGCGAGGCGTCGCTGATTCTCGAAGGGATCACCTGTTCGGCGTGTATCTGGCTGAACGAGCAACACCTGTCGCGCCTGCCCGGGGTGACCGCGGTGGACATCAACTACGCGACGCGGCGTGCGCGTGTCTGCTGGGACGAGCAGCGGGTCAAGCTGTCGCAGATTCTTTCGGCTATCGCCGAAATCGGCTATCGCGCTTATCCCTACGATACGGCGAAGAGCGAGGAACTGGCACGCAAGGAGCGGCGGGCTGCGCTGTGGCGGGTGTTTGTCGCCGGCTTCGGCATGATGCAGGTGATGATGTACGCCGTACCGGTGTATCTGGCGGGCGAAGGCGAGATGACGCCGGCGGTCGAACAGTTGATGCGCTGGGCCAGTCTGGCGCTGACGCTGCCGGTGGTGCTCTATTCGGCGGCGCCATTTTTCCGCAATGCCTGGCGCGATCTGCGACTCGCTCGGGTGGGCATGGATGTGCCCGTGGCGCTGGGGGTGGGCGCGGCTTTCGCGGCCAGCGTCTGGGCGACGCTGACTGCCGGCGGGGAAGTCTATTTCGACTCGGTGACGATGTTCGTC
Organism: Pseudomonadota bacterium; assembly: GCA_029780075.1. Taxonomy (GTDB): domain Bacteria; phylum Pseudomonadota; class Gammaproteobacteria; order Burkholderiales; family Rhodocyclaceae; genus Accumulibacter. The sequence goes on along the minus strand of JAKOZI010000129.1, from coordinate 36,650 downwards.
TTCTTCTTGTTGAGCGGTCGCTTCCTGGAAATGACCGCTCGTCAGCGTGCGGTCAGCGTCACCGAGGCACTGGCCAGGCTGATGCCGGTGGTTGCGGCGCGGATGCCCGCGTATCCGGATCAGCGCGACCTGGAGCAGGTGATGGCCGCCGACCTGCGCGCGGGCGATGTCGTGCTGGTCAAACCCGGGGAAACCATTCCGGCGGATGGGCGGGTCATCGAGGGGGAAAGCAGTGCCAACGAGGCACTGCTCACCGGGGAGAGTGCGCCGGTGCGCAAGAGCCCCGGCTTGCCCGTGACCGGTGGTGCCGTGAATATCGAAAGCCCCCTGCTGGTCGAGGTGGCGCAGGTCGGCGAAGGCACGCGCCTGTCGGCGATCGTCCGGCTGATGGAACGTGCGGCGATGGAGAAGCCGCGGATCGTCGAGCTGGCTGACCGCATCGCCAGCCGTTTCATCGTCTGCCTGTTGTTCCTGGCGGTCGGCGTGGCCGTCGCCTGGTCGTTCATCGACCCCCGGCAGGCGCTGTGGATCACGGTTTCGGTGCTGGTCGTCAGTTGTCCCTGTGCGCTGTCGCTGGCTACCCCGGTGGCGCTGACCGTTGCCGGCGGAGCAATGGCGCGCGCAGGGTTGCTGGTGACGCGCAGTCATGCCATCGAAACCCTCGCGCGGGCGACCCATTTCGTGTTCGACAAGACGGGCACGCTGACCACCGGCGAGATGCATGTGCTCGAAGTTTTGCCGCTCGGTACGCTCAGTCGGGACCAGAGTCTGGCACTGGCGGCTGCTCTAGAGCAGGCGTCCGAGCATCTGATCGGCAAAGCGCTGCGGGCGGCGATGGCTGGGCGAGTCATGCCGGCTGTCGAGGGCCTGGCAAGCGAGCCCGGGTGTGGCGTGCGTGCGCAGTACGGCGGCCGCCAGGTGCGCGTCGGGCGGCCGGACTATGTAGGCAAACTGCATGGCGGGCCCTTGCCGGACAGTGCGCAGTCACTGCTCGATGGCGGTGACACCGTGGTTGCGCTCGGTGACGAGGCTGGCTGGATCGCGTTGTTTCGCATTGGCGACGAGCCGCGGCCAGAGGCGGCCGCCATGGTTGCCGCGCTGCGCGCCGCGGGCAGCCACGTGGCGCTGTTGAGCGGTGACGCTGCTGCGGCGGCGCGCCGGGTGGCACAGGCGTTGGGGATCGATGAGGTGCAGGCGGATGCGTCGCCGCAGGCCAAGCATGATTACGTGCGTCGCTTGCAAGCCGGTGGAGCCGTCGTTGCGATGGTCGGTGACGGCGTCAATGATGCACCGGTGCTGGCGCAGGCGCAGGTGTCGGTGGCCATGGGCGGGGGGGCGCAGCTGGCACGCACACAGGCCGATCTGGTGCTGCTCTCCGAAGACCTGCAGCACCTGTGGCGTGGCGTCGTCGTCGCGCGCCGGACCCTGCGGGTAATCCACCAGAACCTGTGGTGGTCCTTTGCGTACAACCTGGTCGCCGTGCCGCTGGCGATGACGGGTTTCATCGCGCCCTGGATGGCCGGCATCGGCATGTCCGGCAGTTCATTGCTGGTCGTTGCGAATTCGTTGCGGCTGCAGCATGTCGCAGAGAGTTGATCGTCGATGGAAACGCTGTACCTGCTGATTCCAATCTCCGTGGTACTGGTTTTCCTGATCGCCATCGCCTTCTGGTGGTCGTTGCGCAGCGGACAGTTCGACGATCTCGAGGGGCCGGCCTACCGCATTCTGATGGACGATGATCGCGCGCCATCGCCGCCGTCAGAAGCGACGGATCCCGCTGCCCGGCGTGAGCCAGTCCGAGCGCATGCGCTTTCATCAAGCTGCACACCTGTTGATCCAGGTCAATAAGGGGTTCTCGCGGATGGCGATAATACGTCGGTCGGTGGCGCTCATGCAGCACGGGGGGGTTGGTACCTGGGGCGTATCGGGATTTCTCTGTTGGGGTTGGGGTGCGTTCCGACGCACCCTTTTTTTGCGTGCCGGGGTCGTTGCGCAGGCAGTGCAACTTGATCTGCGTCAAATTGACCCTCCGGGGGTTAGAATAACATCTGCAAAGTCAGTGCTCAGAATAAGGGCATTCGGGGCGGTGAAAGCCGGTTTTTAGTCAAGAACGAGGTGAGTCCATGTCGGAAACTCAGTCAACATACAACTACAAGGTGGTGCGGCAGTTTGCCGTGATGACCGTCATCTGGGGGATTGTCGGAATGCTGGTCGGTGTGATCATCGCCGCCCAGCTGGTCTGGCCGGAACTGAATCTGGGCTGGCTGCATTTTGGTCGCTTACGCCCGTTGCATACCAATGCGGTGATCTTCGCCTTCGGCGGCTGCGCACTTTTTGCCACCTCCTACTATGTCGTCCAGCGGACCTGTCATACCCGGATCTTCTCGGATGGCCTGGCGGCATTCACCTTCTGGGGCTGGCAGTTGATCATCGTCCTTGCCGCGGTCACCTTGCCGTTAGGTATTACCTCGGGCAAGGAATACGCCGAACTCGAATGGCCGATCGACATCCTGATCACCCTGGTCTGGGTAGCCTATGCGGTGGTGTTCTTCGGTACCATCGCCAAGCGCAAGGTCACGCACATTTATGTGGCCAACTGGTTCTACGGGGGATTCATTCTCGCGGTGGCCCTGCTGCATGTGGTCAACAGTGCCGCCATTCCGGTTTCGCTGACCAAGTCCTACTCGGCCTACGCCGGCGTGCAGGACGCCATGGTGCAATGGTGGTATGGCCATAACGCGGTCGGCTTTTTCCTCACCGCGGGCTTCCTGGGCATGATGTACTACTTCGTTCCGAAGCAGGCTGGCCGCCCGGTCTATTCGTACCGTCTGTCAGTGGTGCACTTCTGGGCCCTGATCTTCACCTATATGTGGGCCGGTCCACACCACCTGCACTACACTGCGCTGCCGGACTGGACGCAGTCGGTGGGCATGCTGTTCTCGCTGATCCTGCTGGCACCCTCGTGGGGCGGCATGATCAACGGCGTGATGACGCTGTCGGGTGCATGGCACAAGCTGCGCGATGACCCGATCCTCAAGTTCCTGATCACCTCACTGTCGTTCTACGGGATGTCGACCTTCGAAGGCCCGATGATGGCCATCAAGACGGTCAACGCGCTGTCTCACTACACCGACTGGACGGTCGGACACGTGCACTCGGGTGCGCTGGGTTGGGTGGCCATGGTGTCGATTGGCGCGATGTATTACCTGTTGCCGCGTCTTTTCGGCAAGCCGGAGATGTTCAGCGTCAAGCTGATCACGGTGCACTTCTGGGTGGCGACGATCGGTGTGGTGCTGTACATCGCTTCGATGTGGATCGCTGGCGTGATGCAGGGTCTGATGTGGCGGGCGGTCAATGTCGACGGCACGCTGACCTACAGCTTCGTCGAATCGGTCAAGGCCTCGTATCCGTTCTGGGCGATCCGTTTCCTTGGAGGTCTCCTGTTCCTGTCCGGCATGCTGATCATGGCGTACAACATGGTCAAGACGATCGCTGGTGGCCGCTCCGTAGATGATGCACGCATCCTGGTGCCTGCTGCTCACCACGCCTGACAGGGGAAGAAAAAATGAAAATTACGCAAGACGCAATTGAACGCAATGTCGCGTTGATGGTGCTGCTGACCTTGCTGGTGGTCAGTGTGGGTGGCCTGGTCGAAATCGTGCCCCTGTTCTTCCAGAAGTCGACCACGGAACCGGTGACCGGGCTCAAGCCCTATGATCCGGTCCGCCTGACCGGGCGTGACGTTTACATCCGCGAAGGCTGCTTTCTGTGCCACTCGCAGATGATTCGTCCGTTCCGCGCGGAAACCGAACGCTACGGCCACTACTCGGTGGCGGGTGAGTTCGTCTACGACCATCCGTTCCAGTGGGGATCAAAGCGCACCGGTCCGGACCTGCATCGGGTCGGTGGACGTTATTCGGACGAGTGGCACCGTGCACACCTGATCAATCCGCGCGATGTGGTTCCGGAGTCCAACATGCCCGCCTTCGCTTTCCTTGAAAAGGCGCCAGCCGACGCGACCAGCATCGAAGCCAAAATGCGTGCTTTGCGCAAGGTCGGCGTGCCCTATACCGATGACGAGATCGCTGCTGCCAGAAAGCAGCTTGAAGGCAAGAGCGAACTCGACGCGGTGATTGCCTATCTGCAGGGGATGGGCCTCGAAATGAAGAACGCCAAGTAAGCGCATGGACATCAACGATCTGCGATCCATCGTAACAATTGTGTCCCTGCTGACCTTCCTCGGCGTGGTCTGGTGGGCGTACGGTGTGAAAGGCAACAAGCAGCGCTTCGAAGAAGCGGCCATGCTGCCTTTCACCGATGAAGAAGCGGATCGGGCCGAACTGGGCCTGGATCGCAACGGACAAAGGAAAGCATCATGAACGATTTTGTGAATCAGTTTTGGAACTGGTACGTCATTCTCCTCGTGCTGGTCAGTATCATTGCTTGTGGCGTCTTGCTGTGGACGCAGAGCACTCCACCAGCCGGCAGCCGGGTCGATACTACCGGTCACGTCTGGGACGAGACACTTGAGGAGTACAACAACCCGTTGCCGAAGTGGTGGATGTGGCTGTTCTATATCACGGTGATCTTCTCCCTGGTGTACTGCGTACTGTATCCGACACTTGGCAGCTATCAGGGCATGCTCGGCTGGTCGTCCAGCGGCCAACTTGCCAAGGAAGTCGCCAAGGCTGACGAGCAGAGCAAGCCGCTGTACGACAAGTACATGAAGATGGATCTGCAGGCGCTGGCCGCCGACAAGGAGGGCATCGAGACCGGCAAGCGCCTGTACCTCACGTACTGCATGCAGTGCCACGGTGCCGACGCGCGCGGCTCGAAAGGCTTCCCGAATCTTGCCGATAACGATTGGCAGTGGGGTGGTGAGCCGGCTCAGATCGTCGAGACGATCAGCAACGGTCGGATGGGGGTGATGCCGCCGCATGCCCAGCTCGGCGCCGAAACGATCAAGGATCTTGCCAATTACGTACGTTCCTTGTCCGGGATGCCGGCAGATTCAGTACGCGTGGCGAAGGGACAGGAAGCGTTTAATACGGCCGGATGTTCAGGCTGTCATGGCCCCGACGCAAAAGGCATGCATGCACTGGGGGCACCGAACCTGACCGACAAGACCTGGCTCTACGGCAGCTCGGAGGCGACGATCATGGAAACCATCACCAAGGGTCGTACCAACCAGATGCCGGCCTGGAAGGAGTTTCTCGGTGAAGCCAAGGTGCACGTCCTGGCAGCCTATGTACTCAGCCTGAGCACCGCTGCAGACAAGAAGTAGCCAAAGTTGCCCTGGATCAACGGAGCGGCTTTGGTCGCTCCGTTTTTTTGCCCCAGTAGGCCGGGCTAGCGAAGTACCGATCAGGTCTCACAATTGGCTGGCTTGTGCCTGAGGGAAAAGCCTCCCTACCCCTACCTGAACGCGTTTCCCCCGGCGGGGATTTGCACTTCAATCCGGCCCTGGCTGATTCAAATCAAGATCACACTGGCGCTGCAATGTAATATTAGAGTTTGGTGTAATTCTGAAATGGATCGGAGCTGAAATCATGAACGACGCGGCCAGCAGCAAGGCCAAGGCTATCCCCATCAATGTGGATGGCTTGTACGAGAAGCACAGAACGGTTTACGCCCGCAGCGTAAGTGGGATTTTCAGCAACTGGCGCTGGGCAATGGTTGTTCTTACCCAGGCCCTGTTCTATGGTCTGTGCTGGATCGAATGGAGCGGACGGCAGGCGGTCCTGTTTCACATCGTTGAACGCAAGTTCTATATTTTCGGGCTGGTGTTCTGGCCGCAGGATGTGATCTACCTGGCCGTTCTGCTGGTGATTTCAGCTTATGGACTGTTTCTGGTGACTGCGGTGGGGGGGCGTCTGTTCTGCGGCTACGCGTGCCCCCAGACGGTCTATACCGAGATCCTGATGTGGATCGAACGGAAGGTTGAGGGCGAACGCCCGGCGCGGATGAAGCTGGATGCGCAGCCGATGAATCCACGCAAGCTACGACTGAAGCTGATCAAGCATTCCTTGTGGCTGCTGATTGCATTGTGGACGGGGATCACCTTCGTTGGCTATTTCACGCCAATCAAGGAACTCATCGGCGAGATCGCCGCCTTCGATCTGGGTCCCTGGGAAACGTTCTGGATTTTCTTCTACTCGGCGTTTCTTTACCTGATGGCTGGATTCCTGCGTGAGCAGGTCTGCAAGTACATGTGCCCCTATGCACGCTTCCAGGGGGTGATGTTCGACCCGGATACCCTGATCATCAGCTACGATCCCGAGCGCGGCGAACCGCGCGGAATCCGCAGGAAAGGCGCAGCTGCGAAAACGCAACCCCTTGGCGATTGTGTGGACTGCAGCATTTGCGTTCAGGTCTGCCCGACCGGCATCGATATTCGCAACGGCTTGCAGCTCGAATGTATTGCCTGTGCGGCCTGCATCGATGCCTGCGATCAGGTGATGGACAAGGTCGGTTCGCCGCGCGGTCTGATCCGCTATTCCACCGAGAATGCCCTGGCTAAGCACTATACGGCCCAAGAAATGCTGGCCCATCTGCTGCGCCCGCGGACACTGCTGTACTCGAGCATTCTGCTGGCGATCATCGTGGCGGCGGCGTGGAGTCTTGCGCATCGCGTGCCTCTGAAGGTCGATGTGCTGCGCGACCGCGCGACCTTGTCGCGCGAGGCGGACGACGGACGCATCGAGAACGTCTTCAGCCTGCATATCTCGAACACCGACGAAGTGCCTCATCGCTATTCGATCGATGTCAAGGGCATTGAAGGCATCGAGATTGTCGGCGAGCGTCTGGTCGAGGTTCCAGCGGCCTCGTCGAAGACCGTGGCGCTTTCGGCTCGAACCGAACCTGGAACCGGAAAAAGAGGATCAAACGAGATCTATTTCGATGTCCGAGCCGAGAACCACGACAAGATCGCGGTTCACGAAAAAACGAGCTTTTTCCTGCCATGACTGATCCGCGAAGGAATGCCAGCGTTCGGGCGTGGTACCGGGAGCCCTGGCCGTGGCTGCTGATGCTCGGGCCGGCACTGGTCATCATCGCCGGGCTGGTTACCGCTTACCTGGCGGTGGTCAGCAATGACGGCCTCGTGGAAGACGACTACTACAAGCAGGGCCTGACGGTAAACCAACGGACGGTGCGCGATCAGCGGGCCGCCGAACTGGGTATCGAGGCGGAGCTTGTCCTGGGTGGCGAGGGTGATCGCTTACGGGCGCTGCTGCGTGCAAAGGAGGGGTTCAGGTTGCCGGAAACTCTGAACCTGGGCATTGCTCACCCCACCCGCGCAGGCTTCGATCAAAAGGTGACGCTACGTTCCGAGGGTGGAGGTGTCTATGCGGGGGGCGTCTTGCCTTTCCGTGGTCGGTGGCACCTGACGCTAGAGGACGATCGGCAGGAGTGGCGCCTGATGGGCGCTTGGGTGACTGAGAAGCAGCCGGTCTTTCGGCTGACGACGTCGGCAACGGCAGTGGCTGCAGCGCAGGGGAAATCAGACAGGAGGTAAATGATGGCTTGGGATTTGCTGTTTTCGAGTGACTACGGCTTGTTCAGCCTGTTCGTGATTGTTTTTGTCATTGGCATGGCGGGATGGTTTTCGTTTTTTTTCAGCAAGAAAATACGCGAGGATCAGTTACACGCGCGGAAATAGAAAGGCGGACCGTCGCGGCTTCGCACGCCGCTTCGGTTCGGCCATGACTTGCTCGATCAAGCTGTGGAAGGTCACCGCAGCCTGTGTCTGGCACTGCTGGCATCGCTGCTGATGCATGCCTGCTGCCTGCTGACCGTCCTGCCAGACGCTGCGCTGCGTATTGCAGTGCCGAGCAGGGTCATGCAAGGGGCGCTGAGGTTTCCGGAACAGGTGCCCCCGGGGCGACCGGTGATGCCTTTGCCGGCGCAGCGCAGTGAATCAGGGAGTAAGCAGGCAGCGCCACCGGCGGCGCAGCCGCCCAATGCGGCGCGTACGCCGACATGGTCGAGCACCGTCGCTGCAAAGCCGGCACCGCCGAACCTGGCGAAGATACCGCCTCAGCACCTGGTGCCGCCGCCAGAGGTATCGCCGCCGGAGCATGGTAGAGATTTGTCGGCAGTTGGCGAAGGCGTCAGCGCTGACGCTCTGCGCGAGTATCGTGTGTCTCTGGCAATTGCTGCGCGTCGCTTCAAGCGTTATCCGGTGCTGGCACTCGAGCGCGGCTGGGAGGGTACTGCCGAGGTGGCGGTCGGCATGACCAGTTGGCAGCAGAGGCCGCAGCCTGCGCTTGTCCGTTCCAGCGGACACTCGGTCCTGGATGAGCAGGCCCTGTCGATGATTGAACAGGCGTCGGTGATGACCGTGCTGCCGGACAGTCTCAAAGGTCGCGATTTCCGCTTTGTGCTACCAATCGAATTCATCCGCGAGGGTGTTCGCTAGGCCGCGGCGGGACGCAGATCCTCTTCGTGGAATACAAAGCGGCCGGCACCGCGATCGGAGAAGTAGGCACGCAGGCATAACGCCACACTCTGGAATGCGATTTCCTGCCACGGTATGGAGTCCTCCGGGAACAGTGCCGTTTCCAGGGTTTCGAGGCCGGCAGAGAAAGCCTTGTCGAGCAGCCGGGCGCGGTAAAACAGGTGTACCTGGTTGATGTGCGGTACATTGACGAGCGAAAAAAGCTGCTGGATCTTGACCCTCGCACATGCCTCCTCAAGCGTCTCACGGACCGCTGCCTGGCTAGTCGACTCGCCGTTTTCCATGAATCCCGCTGGCAGCGTCCACAAGCCGTAACGCGGCGCAATCGAACGCCGACAAAGCAGGATTCGATCTTCCCATTCGGCTACACAGCCGACCACCAGCTTGGGGTTGAGGTAATGAATCGTCCCGCAGCACTGACAAACGTGACGTGGCAGATTGTCGCCGTTGGGGATCAGCAGGCTGACCGCTCCGCCGCATTGACTGCAGAATTTCATGGGTCCAAGTCCCTTTGAGGTTGCTGGATTACCCGGCAAGTTTATCTGATTCGCGCTGCGGCGGAAGCCGCATGCGATCGGTGGTTCGCAATCTGGCTACAATGCGCGACAATGACGAGCTAAGGTCTGCGATGCACTTGCCGCGCGAAATGACAAGGGGGGGTGGATGTTTCTGATTGTTGGGTACGTGATCATTCTGGCATCCGCATTGGGAACCTATGCGGTGCATGGGAGCCTGGCCGCGCTGTGGGTGCCGCTCGAATACGTCGCGATCGTCGGCCTTACGGCGGGCGGGTTTGTGGCATCGAACGATATCAGTGTCATCAAGACGACAGTTGGAGCCTTGCCAGGGATCTTCAAGGGCTCGAAGTTTACCAAGGTGTTGTACGTCGATCTGCTGGCGATGCTCTTCGAGATTCTGGCCAAGGTGCGCAAGGAAGGGCTGATGTCGATCGAGAACGACGTCGAAAATCCTAAGGACAGCCCGATATTTGGAAAGTACCCGTCGCTTTCCAGCGACCACCATGTCATGGAGTTCATCACCGATTATCTGCGCATGATGGTCGGCGGCAACCTCAATGCCATCGAGATCGAGAACCTGATGGATATCGAAATCGAGACACATCATCACGAGGTCGAGACTCCCGGCCATGTGATGTCGAAGGTCGCGGACGCGGTGCCGGCTTTTGGTATTGTCGTGGCCGTCATGGGGGTGGTCAACGTCATGGGTTCCGTTGGCGAACCGCCAGCGGTGCTTGGCAAGATGATCGGTGGAGCGCTGGTCGGCACTTTCCTGGGTATTCTGATTGCTTATGGCTTCGTTTCTCCGGTGGCCAATCTCCTTGAGCAGAAGGCTCAGGACGGGGCGAAGATCTATCAGGTCATCAAGGTCGTGCTATTGGCATCGATGTCGGGCTATGCGCCACAGGTGGCGGTCGAATTCGGGCGCAAAACGCTGGTCGCCGCAGTTCGTCCGACGTTCCGCGAACTTGAAGAGGAACTCAAGAACCGTAAGGGCAAGTGAGCCTGCCTTTTCGATTGAGTGGAGTGGGTGAATGAGCGACGACGTACGGCCGATTGTCATCAAGCGCATCAAGAAGGTTGCCGGCGGACACCATGGTGGGGCGTGGAAGATCGCCTATGCCGACTTCGTCACGGCGATGATGGCCTTCTTCCTGCTCATGTGGCTGCTGGGGTCGACGGCCAGCGGCGACCTGAAAGGGATCGCGGATTATTTCCAGAATCCCTTGAAGATCGCCTCGGCCGGTGGCTCCGGGACCGGTGACAGCTCGAGTGTGCTGAAGGGTGGCGGCAAGGACCTGACGCGGACTGCGGGGCAGGTCAAGAGTGGCGATGTCGAGTCCGCGAACAAGGCATTGAACCTCAAGGAAACCAATGCCGAGATGGCACGCAAGGCCTTTGAAGAACGCGAAAAAGTCGTTCTCGCCGAACTCAAGGAGAACATCGAAAAGTTGATCGAGAGCAATCCGGCGCTCAAGCAGTTCAAGAGTCAACTCCTGATCGACATTACCAGCGAGGGGTTGCGCATTCAGATCGTTGACGAGCAGAACCGCCCTATGTTTGACACCAGCAGCGCCGAACTGAAGCCCTACACGCGAGTGATCCTGCGCGAGATCGGGAAGGCATTGAATGCCGTACCCAACAAGCTGAGTCTGTCGGGTCACACCGACGCGGCACAATTCGGTGGTGGCGACAAAGGCTTTTCGAACTGGGAGCTTTCTGCCAACCGGGCGAACGCTTCGCGCCGCGAGTTGATCGTCGGTGGCATGGATGAACACAAGGTCTTGCGGGTGGTTGGACTGGCGTCGACGGTCCTTTTCGACAAGAATGATCCACTCAGTTCGATCAATAGGCGCATCAGCATCGTGGTCCTGAACAAACGCTCGGAAGAGTCGCTATTGCAGGAAGACGGCAAGGGCGATGCGGTGGAAGTCGGAGCAGGGGGAATCGACGCCGGAAAAATGACCCCTCCGGCTGCACCCGTGCCCGGCAGCAAGGGCTGAAACGGCATCGAATGGCCGTACAGCAAGCGATGCATGCCGTCTGGAGGCTGGACAGCTCAGCGTCGGTCAGCGTCGAATGGGGATTACTTTGGAAGGGGTTTTACCTGCTGGTGAGCGTGCCCCCCGGTTGCGCGGCGACAGCAGCCTGTGCCTCGCCGCTTTGACCAAATGCCGGTCATCCTTGTGGGACGGTCTCCATAAAAGCCGGTCGCCGCATCAGCTTGTCGTAGAGGCGCGCCAAGTTGGGGTGCTTTTCCCGCCAGTCAATTTCGGGAAAGCGGAAGGCAAGATAGCCTAGGGCGCAGCCAACTGCGACATCGGCCAGAGAAAAATGCGTTCCCATGCACCAGGTGTTGTCGCCAAGTTCATCGCACATGAACTGCAGACTGCGGATGATCTTCTCGTTCTGGCGAGCGAGCCATTCGGTCCCTTGCTGTGCGACGGGTCGCTTCCTTTCCAGAAAAACCAATGCGGCGGCGTCGCACATGCCGTCTGCGAGAGCTTCCCAGCGCTTGACTTCACTGCGTTCGCGATTCGGACCAGGCATCAACTTGTTGTTTGGCGCAACATTATCGAGATACTCGACAATAACGCGTGAATCGAAGAGGACGGTGTTGTCGTCGAGCACCAGGACCGGAATCTTGCCCAACGGGTTTATGGTCGCGACCTGGTTCTCCGGGGTCCATGGTGAGTCGATCTCAAAATCGTAGTCGATCTTCTTCTCGGCCAGAACGACACGCGCCTTGCGGACGAAGGGACTGGTCAGTGATCCGATAAGCTTCATTGGCTTCCTGATTGTAAATATTTCAAGACAATTATAGCATCGCGGTCGTTTCCGGTTTACGAGCGTATTGTGTATTCCGCAGGCGGGTAAAATAGCAGGCTACCTTGCACCGTTTCCAGGACGATCTGTATGCCTTCTTCTTCGCTCACTTCCCTGTCACCACTGGACGGGCGCTACGCCGGCAAGCTCGATGCGCTAAGGCCCGAGTTCTCGGAATACGGCCTCATCAGGCGCCGCTTGCAGATCGAGATCGAGTGGCTCAAGGCCCTGGCGGCTGAACCGCATTTTGCCGAGATTCCGACTTTCTCTCCAGCAACGCTGGCCGAAGTGGACGCCTTGCTTGCCGAATTCAGCCCGTTGCATGCCGCCGAAGTGAAAGCGATCGAAGCTGTGACCAATCATGATGTCAAGGCCCTGGAGTACTGGATCAGGAAGCGCCTGGCTGTCAATACGGAAGTAATGGGGGTTGCCGAATTCATCCATTTCGCATGTACCTCGGAAGACATCAACAATCTCGCGCATGCACTGATGTTGCAGGCCGCTCGCGACGGAACGATGTTGCCGATGCTCGACCAGGTGCTCGAGCGTCTCAGGGATCTTGCTCACCAGTTGGCGGATCTGCCGATGATGTCGCGTACGCACGGGCAGCCGGCGACGCCGACGACGCTTGGAAAGGAAATCGCGAATGTCGCCTATCGTCTTGGCAAGGCGCGTTCAACCATCGCCGGTGTCAGGCTGCTGGGGAAGATCAACGGTGCGGTAGGCAACTACAATGCCCATCTGGCGGCTTACCCGGGCTTTGGCTGGGAGCGCTTTGCTCGATCCTTCGTCAAGTCCCTGGGCCTGGAGTTTAATCCCTACACCATCCAGATCGAACCGCACGATTCGATGGCCGAGCTGTTCGATGCCTTTGCGCGAGCGAACGTGATTCTCATGGACCTCAATCGAGATCTCTGGGGCTACATTTCGCTGGGCTATTTCCGGCAGAAGCTCAAGGCGGGTGAAATTGGTTCGTCGACGATGCCACACAAGGTTAACCCGATCGACTTCGAGAATTCCGAAGGCAACCTGGGGCTGGGCAACGCGGTCCTGCGCCATCTTGCCGAGAAGCTACCGCTATCGCGCTGGCAACGCGATCTTACCGATTCGACGGTGCTGCGCAATATGGGAGTTGCCCTCGGCTATACGCTGCTCGCCTACGACTCGTTATTGCGCGGCCTGCAAAAACTGGAGGCTGATGGCGCGTGTCTGCACCGTGATCTCGATGCCAACTGGGAACTCCTGGCCGAACCGGTGCAGACGGTCATGCGGCGTTATGGCATCGCCAATCCGTATGAGAAACTCAAGGATCTGACACGCGGCAAGCGTGTGTCGCGTGAGGACATGCGCTGTTTTATCGAAGGTCTCGAAATTCCCGCTGCGGCGAAGGCAGAGTTGCTCGAACTGACGCCATGGGCATATACCGGCATGGCCGCGCAACTGGCGAGGAGGATCTGATGCCTTCGGAGTCGAGTCCCGTGCGGGGGCAAGCGCAGCCGTCAGCAGAGCCTGCGCCGGAGAAGATCTTCTGCCGAAGCTGTGAGCAATTCGTGCCTGGAGGCTCGCTCTATTGCCCGCATTGCTGTGGGGAAGACGGTCGGCGTGGGGCGATCAGGCGTGGTGCCTTTATCGGTGGGGTATTTGGCTTGCTGACGGGCGGCCTGTCGGCGGCCGTCTGGTCGTCGGTCGTCGGTCCTGAGCAGGCCACCGGGGAATCCGTGCTGGTGCTTACCCTGGCCTGCGCGGCGATGGGCATCGTCCTTGGGGCGATACGAAGCCGGAAGGAATGAGCGGTGCCGAAATTTGCAGAAAACCTGAAGAAGCTGCCGGGTATCTCGCATATCGCAGCCATTTGTTTGCTGGATGCAGCAGGCGAGGTCGTGGCAACCATCGAGAACAAGGCGGGCAGCCAGGGCGCTGTCGCGGTCTACAACCATCTCGCTCAGACCTACGGTGCGATCACCCCAGAGGCCGCCAGGAAAGGGCTGGAGATCTTTGCCGAGTACGCCGCGGAGGTTCAGGCCAACCCCGGTAAACATCCGAACATCGAGCGCCTGCTAGCACTCGTTGAGCAGCGAAGGACCTTGCGTACCAGGCACGTGTTTGCCGTCTGACCGGGCTCCCCGTTCGTCGCCACTCCTCATTTCTTACCAGGCAGGAGCTGAAACAGGGGCTGGCGGAGGCGCCGGCAGCCAGGTTCCGGAGCCGAAATAAAATGCGGCCAGGGCGATCAGCAGGGCTGCCAGGAAAGCCTGCGGGACGCCGCCGGTGGGCCGACTCACCTTCGCCCTGGTCGACGTCCTTCCAGCCGGTCAGCATCGGCTTGACCAGGTTGCTCTTCTTGACGCGGGCGTAGAAGGTGATCGCCGCCAAATGGAGACCCACCATGGCGAGCAGCAGATTGACCGACAATCCGTGCAGGCTGATCATTCGGTCGCTCAGGTCCTTGCTGATCAGGTCATAGAGCGGGCCGCGAAAAGCAATGTCGTCATTGCCGAACAGGCCCGTGCCGACCTGCAAGCCATGCAAGGCCAGTCACGCCTTGCGCCAGTGGGGGCTAAACGACCGCCCCGTCCGCATTGGCGCCTTCGATCTGCTTCTTGGGGCGAATGAATTGCTCACGCGAGACACCGAGCCACATGACCAGCGGACTGGCGACCAATACCGACGAGTAGATCCCGAAGCAGATGCCGATGGTCAGGGCCAGAGAAAAGTAATAGAGCGTTTCGCCACCAAAAACCAGCATCGAGAGAACCATCATTTGCGTCGAGGCGTGCGTGATGATGGTGCGCGAAATGGTGCTGGTAATGGCGTGGTCCAGGACCTGTGGTGTACTCAGACCGCGGGCCTTTCGGAAGGTCTCGCGCACGCGGTCGAAGACGACGACGGACTCGTTCACCGAGTAGCCCAGTACGGCCAGTACCGCTGCCAGGACCGAAAGCGAGAACTCCCATTGGAAAAAGGCGAAAAAGCCCAGGATAATGATCACATCGTGGAGGTTGGCGATGATTGCCGACACCGAAAAGCGCCACTCGAAACGGAAGGCCAGGTAGACGACGATGCCGATGACCACCAGCAAGAGCGCCAAGGCGCCGTTTTCGGCAAGTTCCTTGCCGACCTGCGGGCCGACGAATTCGACGCGGCGCAGGGTGGCACCCGGCGCCTCGGTAGCTAAGGCCTGCATGACCGACTCGCCGATCTTGGCCGTGTTCTGCTCGGCTTTGAGCGGCAGGCGAATCAGAACGTCCTGGCTGGAGCCGAAATTCTGCACCGAAAAGTCGCTGTAGCCGGCCTTGCCGAGACCGCTGCGGACCTGCTCCAGATTCGCCGCCTGCGCGTAGTTGAGTTCGATCAGCGTCCCGCCGGTGAATTCGACGGAGAGATGCAGACCACGGCTGAAAAGGAAGAATACGGCCAGCAGGAAGGTCAGCAACGAAATAACGTTGAACAGCAGTGCATGCCGCATGAACGGGATGTCTTTTCTGATCCGGAAAAATTCCATCTTGGCGCTTTCCTAATTGACGGCGACATTGCCGGTGGTGTTACCCGGTTTCCAGACCTGACCAATGGCCAGGGATTCGACCTTGCGGCGACGGCCGTAGATGAGGTTGATCAGCGCGCGCGACACGACGACGGCGGAGAACAATGACGTGAGAATCCCGAGGCAATGCACCACCGCGAAGCCTCGTACCGGCCCCGATCCGAAAATCAGGAGCGCGATGCCGGCAATCAGCGTGGTGATGTTGGAATCCAGGATCGTTCCGAAAGCGCGTTCGTAACCGGTGTGGATCGCCGCCTGCGGCGTCGAGCCATTGCGCAGTTCCTCCCGGATGCGCTCATTGATCAGGACGTTGGCATCGATAGCCATGCCCAGCGTGAGCGCGATGGCGGCGATTCCGGGCAGGGTCAGCGTCGCCTGCAGCAAGGACAGCAGGGCGACCAGGAACAGCAGGTTGGAAGCCAGGGCAACCACCGAGACCAGACCGAAAAGCATGTAATAGGCGACCATGAAGGTGGCAATGGCCGCAAAACCCCACATCGTGGACAGAAAGCCTTTCTTGATGTTGTCGGCACCGAGGCTTGGGCCGATGGTACGCTCCTCGATGATCTCCATCGGTGCTGCCAGCGAACCAGCACGCAGCAACAGCGCGGTGTCATTGGCCTCCATGGTGCTCATGCGTCCCGAGATCTGGACGCGGCCGCCACCAATTTCCGCACGGATCACCGGCGCCGTAACGACCTCGCCCTTGCCCTTCTCGATCAGGACGATGGCCATGCGTTTGCCGACGTTGTCGCGCGTGATGTCCTTGAAGATCCGGGCACCTGCCGAGTCGAGCGTGAGATGTACCGCAGGCTCGTGGGTCTGGTTGTCGAAACCCGGTTGTGCGTCGGTCAGCCGGTCACCGGTTAGCACCACCTGCTTCTTGACCAGCAGGGGCATACCGCCACGTTCGACGTAGAGTTCCGTCCCGAAAGGGACTTGGCCCGCCTGTGCGGCTTCGAGGGCTCCGGCAGTCTCCTCGACCATCCGGATTTCCAGCGTCGCGGTGCGGCCGAGAATATCCTTGGCTTTTGCTGTGTCCTGCACCCCCGGCAACTGTACGACGATGCGGTCGGCGCCCTGCTGGGCGATTACCGGCTCGGCGACGCCGAGTTCGTTGATGCGGTTGTGCAGCGTCGTCATGTTCTGCCGGATAGCGAACTCCTGAATGCGCTTTACGGCCTCGGGCTTCAGCGTGGCGACCAGCTTGAGATCCTCGCCCTCACCCTGATCCCCCAGGAGCAGGTCGGACTGATTGTCCTCGAGTACCATCCGGCCCTTGCTGCGTGCCTCGCTGTCGCGGAAACGAACGACCACACGCTCGCCTTCGCGCGAGATGCCGGCGTGGCGGATGGTCTTGTCGCGCAGCAGGCTGCGCAGATCGCCGCTGATTGAATCCAGACGCTTGGTCAGTGCGCCCTTCATGTCGACCTGCAGCAGGAAATGCACACCCCCGCGCAGGTCCAGACCGAGATACATCGGCAGGGCGTGCAGGCTACTCAGCCACTGCGGCGAACTCGACAGGAGATTCAGTGCAACCACATACTGCGGGTTGCTGGCATCCGGGTTGAACTGCTTCTCCAGCAGGTCTTTGGCCTGCAACTGGCTGTCGGTGGTGCGCAGCCGAACCTTGACCCCGTTGCTGTCCAGGAAGATGCCACTGTGCTCGACGCCAGCAGCCTGCAGGGTGCTGGCGACGCGTTCACGCGTCTTGTCGTCAACCTTGAGCGTGGCTTTGGCACTGGAAACCTGCACCGCGGGGGACTCGCCGAAAAAGTTCGGCAAGGTGTAGACCAGGCCGAGCAGCATGGCGACGGCGACGATGACGTATTTCCAGAGCGGGTAACGATTCATGGATGCTTACGGTCCGAGCGCGCGGGTACTGCCGCAGGGCAGGCTACCCGGGGGGTGGTTAAAGCGACTTCAGCGTTCCCTTGGGCAGAACCAGCGTAACCGCCTGCTTCTGGACCTGGATTTCAACCGTGTCGGCGATTTCGAGGGCGAGGAAATTGTCGCTGACGCGGGTGACGCGGCCGGCAATGCCGCCACCGGTGACCACTTCATCACCCTTGGCAAGACCTTCGACCAGCGCCTTGTGCTCCTTGGCGCGCTTCATTTGCGGTCGAACCATCAGAAAGTAGAGCACCACGAACATCAGAATGATCGGCAGCAATTGCATGAGGCCGCCAGTCGGGTCGGCAGCGGCAGCGGCTTGTTGAGCGTTGGCGGTGCTGATCAGCACATCAGTCTCCTAAAACAGAATGTTTGAATTGAACCGACAATTGTACCATCCCGTCAGCTCGACCGAGCGCGTGCGCTGTGGAAGCTTTCCACGGTCCTGGCCAGCGTGCCGGTGGCAATCGCGCTGCGCAGGTCGCGCATCAGTTCCTGATAGTAGTGCAGGTTATGCAGCGTCGCGAGTTGGGCGGCGAGAATCTCGCCGACGCGGTTGAGGTGGTGGAGATAGGCACGCGAAAAATTCCGGCAGGTGTAGCAGGCACAGCTCGCGTCAAGCGGGCCGGAATCGTGCCTGTGCCGGGCATTGCGAATCCGGATATCGCCGTGGCGCGTGAATAGATGGCCATTGCGCGCATTGCGTGTTGGCAACACGCAGTCGAACATGTCGATTCCGGCTTGCACGGCGGCCACCAGATCTTCGGGCGTGCCCACCCCCATCAGATAGCGCGGTTTGTGCTGCGGCAGGCGTGGCGCGGTGTGCGCGAGGATGCGCGCCATGTCGGCTTTTGGCTCGCCGACCGACAGTCCGCCGATGGCGAAGCCGTCGAAGCCGATGTCGACCAGCGCGGCCAGCGATTCGTCGCGGAGATCTTCGTACATCCCGCCCTGGACGATGCCGAACAGCGCGTTGCTGTTCTCCAGATGGTCGTGTTGCGTCCGCGAGCGGCGCGCCCAGCGCAGCGACAGGCGCATCGATGTGGCCGCTTCGTCATGGGTGGCCGGGTAGGGCGTGCATTCGTCAAGGATCATCACAATGTCGGAGTCGAGCACCTTCTGGATGTGCATCGATTCCTCGGGGGTCAGGAACAGGCGGTCGCCATTGATCGGCGACTGGAACCTGACGCCCTCCTCGGTGATCTTGCGTAGCGCGCCCAGTGAAAAGACCTGGAAGCCGCCGGAGTCGGTGAGCAGGGGGCCGTGCCAGTTCATGAAACGGTGCAGGCCGGCATGTGCGTTGATGACTTCCAGACCAGGCCGCAGCCAGAGATGGAACGTGTTGCCCAGGCAGATCTGCGCGCCGGTCTCGATGAGATCGCGCGGGGTCATCGCCTTGACCGTTCCGTAAGTCCCGACCGGCATGAAGGCGGGTGTTTCGACCATGCCATGAGCGAGGGTGATGCGCCCACGCCGGGCCGGGCCATCGCTGGCCAGCAGTTCAAATTGCATATGCGCAGGAATACTCAGAGAAGAAGACGACGAGCACCCCTGCCAAGGCAGTGGTGCTCGTCGTGGAGCACGGCCGGCGTTGCGCGTTCTCGACACCCGGGCGTGCCGCTGGCCCGGGCTGGAGGGAAAACGAAGCCGGCTGGAAGTGGATGCCTCTTCGACCGCTCAGTCGTTATCGATCGCCGCCTGGGCCGCCGCCAGGCGGGCCAGCGGCACCCGGAATGGCGAGCAACTCACGTAGTCGAGACCGGTGCGATGGAAGAACTCGACCGAAGCCGGGTCACCTCCGTGCTCACCACAGACGCCGAGCTTGATCCCAGGACGTGCAGCGCGACCTTTTTCAACGGCCATCTTGACCAGCAGGCCAACACCCTTCTGGTCGATCGACTGGAACGGATCTTGCTCGTACATGCCATCCTTGAGGTAGCTGGGCAGGAACTTGCCGGCATCGTCGCGCGAGAAACCCATGGTCATCTGGGTCAGGTCGTTGGTGCCAAACGAGAAGAACTCAGCCTGTTGACCAATGCTGTCGGCGATCAGCGCAGCGCGCGGTGTCTCGATCATGGTGCCGAGCAAGAAGTCCAGTTTCTCGCCACGCTCGGCGAAGACCGCCTTGGCCGTCTGGCGGATGATCTTGGCCTGGGCGTTGAATTCACGGACGGTCCCGACCAGCGGAATCATGATCTCGGCCTTGACGTCGAAACCTTTGGCCTTCATGTTGAGGCCCGCCTCAAGTATCGCGCGGGTCTGCATTTCGGTGATTTCCGGGTAGGTAATGCCGAGGCGGCAGCCGCGGTGGCCCATCATCGGGTTGAACTCGTGCAGATCATCGACCCGCATCTTGATCACCCCCAGAGGCACGTTCATTTCGTGAGCCATGATGCGCTGGTTTTCTTCGTCGTGAGGAACGAACTCGTGCAGCGGCGGGTCGAGCAGGCGGATGGTCACCGCCAGTCCACTCATCTCGCGGAACAGACCTTCGAAGTCGCCCCGCTGCATGGGCAGCAGCTTGGCGAGCGCGCGCCGGCGCCCGGCTTCGTCGTCGGCGAGAATCATTTCGCGAACCGCCTTGATGCGGTCACCTTCGAAGAACATGTGTTCGGTACGACACAGGCCGATCCCCTTGGCGCCGAAGTTGCGTGCGGCCTTGGCGTCCTCGGGGGTATCGGCGTTGGCCCGCACACCAAGCCGTTTGTAACGGTCGGCGAGTTCCATCAGCGTGCCGAAGTCACCGGTGAGTTCAGCTTCCTTGGTCGGTACCTGGCCCAGGTAGACTTCCCCGGTCGATCCGTCGAGTGACAGCCAATCGCCTTCATTATAGGTTTCGCTGCCAATCGACATCGTGCGCGCGTGGTAGTCGACATGCACCGCGCCGGCACCGGAGACACAGCATTTGCCCATGCCGCGCGCGACCACGGCCGCGTGCGAGGTCATGCCACCGCGAGCGGTGAGGATTCCCTTGGCGACGCTCATGCCGCGCAGGTCTTCAGGCGAGGTTTCCTGCCGCACGAGGATCACGGTCTTGCCTTTTCTGACCCACTCCTCGGCTTCGTCGGCGAAGAAGACGATCTGTCCGGTCGCCGCGCCGGGAGACGCCGGCAGGCCATGCGCAATCGAGCGAGCCTTCTTGATTGCCGCCGGATCGAAGACCGGGTGCAGGAGTTCGTTCAAGCGCTCGGGGTTGACGCGCCGCAGGGCTTCCTTTTCATCAATGATGCCCTGGCGCAGCATTTCCATCGCAATGCGCACCATTGCCGAGCCGGTGCGTTTGCCGTTGCGGGTCTGCAGCATCCACAGACGACCTTCCTGGATGGTGAACTCGACGTCCTGCATGTCCGCGTAGTGCTTCTCCAGCTTCGTTTCGGCCTGCAGGAGTTGCTGATAGATATCGGGCATCAGTTCTTCGAGGGAAGGGAACTTGCTGCGGCGCTCCTCTTCGTTGACCAGCGCCAGTTGCGCCCAGCGCCGCGAACCCTCGAGGGTGACCTGCTGTGGCGTACGGATGCCGGCCACGACATCTTCACCCTGGGCGTTGATCAGGAACTCGCCGTTGAACAGGTCTTCGCCAGTACTGGCGTCACGGGTGAAGGCGACACCGGTGCCGCTGTTGTCGCCCAGATTACCGAAGACCATGGCCTGCACGTTTACCGCCGTGCCCCACGAATCCGGAATGTCGTTCAACTCACGGTAAACCTTGGCCCGGTCGTTGTTCCAGCTCTGAAAAACCGCCATCACCGCACCCCAGAGCTGTTCCCAGGGATCGGTCGGGAACTCACGGCCGACACGGGCACGAATCAGGCCCTTGAAACGCAGTACCAGTTCCTTCAGGTCTTCGGTGTCGAGGTCGGTATCGAGCTGAACCCCCTTCTTCTCCTTGACCATGTCAATGACCACTTCGAAGGGATCGTGGTCTTCCTTGGACACCGGTTTGAGACCCATGACCACATCGCCGTACATCTGCACAAAACGGCGGTACGAGTCCCAGGCAAAGCGTTCGTTCTTGGCCTTGCGAGCCAGGCCGAGAACCGCTTCGTCATTGAGCCCGAGATTCAGAATGGTGTCCATCATTCCCGGCATCGACGCGCGCGAGCCGGAACGCACCGACAGCAACAGCGGATCAGACGCGTCGCCGAACTTCTTCCCCATTTCCTGTTCAACAAATGCGACGCCCTGCCGGACGTCGGCTTCGATCAATTTGAACACGGCGTCCTTGCCCTGCTCGCTGTAAACGGTGCAGGCTTCGGTGCTGATCGTAAAGCCAGATGGCACCGCGATTCCCAGGCGGCACATCTCGGCAAGGTTGGCACCCTTGCCTCCCAGCAAATTCTTCATCTTGGCATCGCCGTCAGTTCGGGCGGCACCAAATACGTAGACGTTCTTTGATTCAGTTGGCATACATACCTCGCGGGTGAGGAAACAAGGAAAGGACACTTCGAACGGCACGCTCGAAGTGCCCCCAGAGTCGGTGACCCGGGATCTGCATCGGGCCACGGTGTTCATTACGCTCCTGTCCGTCAAACGGGTCAGGAGCGGCCAGGCTGGTGCGGTACTGCGGTCAGATTTCTTCGGCCTCCATCTTGATCGCACCACACGGGCATTCGGCAACGCACATCCCACAGCCCTTGCAGTAATCGTAGTTGAACTCGAAGCGTTTGCCGGCGCCAAGCTTGATCACTGCGTTGTCGGGGCAGACACCGTAGCAGTTGTCGCATTCGAAGCAGTTGCCGCAGGAAAGGCAGCGCCGGGCCTCAAAGAGCGCTGTCCCCTCGTCGAGGCCGCCCTGGACCTCGTCGAAGGTCGATTGGCGACGTATGATGTCCAGCATGGGACGTACCGTTTTCGGCGCATCGGTGTAGTACCAGGTGTTGAGGTTGGCGAACGCCGCGACTTCGTGTTTTGGTGGTGGGACATACTGCTCGCCGCGCAGCCAGGCATCGATGTGCTTGGCTGCGGCTTTGCCGTGACCGATGCCGACCGTGACATTGCGTTCGGCCGGGACCATGTCGCCACCCGCGAAGATACCCGGATGGCCAGTCATCATGTTGGCACCGACCTGCACCACGCCATCGCTCACCTGCAGTCCCGGAACGCCGTCGAGCAGGCCCAGATCGACGTCCTGCCCGAGCGCCAGAACCAGCGAGTCGGCTTCGATGGTTTCGAATTCGCCCGTCGGCTGTGGAAAGCCCTTGCTGTCGAGGGCCATCTTTTCGATGGTCAGTGAGGACTCATCGGCCTGCTTGATGGTCGATAGCCACTTGACCATGATCCCTTCCTGTAGCGCTTCCTCGACCTCGAAGTCGTGTGCCGGCATTTTTTCGCGAGTGCGGCGATAGACGATCAGCGGTTCGGCGCCCATGCGTTTGGCGGTGCGTGCTACGTCAATGGCCGTGTTGCCGCCGCCGTAAACGACCACCCGACGCCCGAGCATGGGCTTGTCTTCACCTTCCATGCTGCGCAGCAAGGAAATGGCGTCGATGATCTTTGCGGCGTCGCCCGCCGGGATCATCGCTCGCTTGCCGATATGCGCCCCCACCGCCAGGAAGGCAGCGTCGAAGGCGCCGGCCTGCATGGTGTCCAGGATGTTCGCGACCTTGCTGTTCAGCTTGACCGTGACACCGAGGTCCACCACGCGCTGCATTTCGGCTTCGAGTACGTCACGCGGCAGTCGGTACTTGGGAATGCCAAAGCGCATCATGCCGCCTAACAGCGGGCCGGCCTCATGCACCGTGACGCGGTGACCGAGTCGACGCAGGTGGTAGGCAGCCGACATGCCCGAGGGGCCTGCGCCGACGACCAAAACGTGTTTCCCGGTTTCGACGGCAGGTGCCGTCAGCTTCCACCCACGCTTGAGGGCTTCGTCGCCGAGAAAGCGCTCGACCGAGTTGATGCCGACCGGCGCATCAAGTTGGCCGCGGTTGCAGGCGCTCTCGCAAGTGTGGTAACAGACCCGTCCCATGATCGCCGGGAACGGGTTGTCTTTCGTCAGATGCCGCCAGGCGTTTTCGTAGTCACCGGATTCGGCGTGGAAGAGCCAGCCCTGGATATCCTCGCCGGCAGGGCATTGCTTGTTGCAGGGTGGCAGGCGGTCAAGATAGACCGGCCGTGAGGTGCGCCAGGAGCCCGTGCGGTTGGCCAGTGACGAGCCAGGGTCAAGGGTAATAGCAAAGGGTTTTTCCATCAGTTCGCCTCCTGGTCGAGCAGTCCGTACTTGCGAATGTTCTTGTCCGCCGCTGCTTGCAGGCGGGCGATCGTTTCCACTGCCGGTGTCTTGCCAAACAGGTGGGCATAGCGTTTCTGCAGTCGCAGATACTCCTCAACCGGCTGCTGGCGGCGAATCTTCAGGACGCCGGTGACTTCGCCGTGTTCGGCCTCGAAGACCGGAAAGATGCCGGTTTCCTTGGCCAGGCGCGCCAGCCGGATGGTGTCCTGCGACGCCGCACCCCAGCCCAGGGGGCAGGGCACCAGGATATGGATGTAACGGGCGCCGCGCATGCCCATGGCCTTGGTGACCTTGTACTCGAGGTCGTGCAGCCCGGCGACGGTGGCTGTCGCGACGTAAGGAATCTCGTGCGCCATGGCGATCGCCGGAACGAACTTGCCCTGACCAAAAGCGTTGCCAGGCTCCGGGCCGACCGGCATGGTAGTCGCCGTGCGGGCTGCCGGTGGGGTGGCCGAACTCCGTTGCACGCCGGTGTTCATGTAGCCGCCGTTGTCGTAGCAGATGTACAGCACGTCGTCGTTGCGTTCGAACATTCCCGACAGGCAGCCGAAGCCGATGTCGGTAGTGCCACCATCGCCGCCCTGGGCCACGACGCGGACGTCACCCATCTCGCCCTTTTGTCTTTTCACCTTGATCGCCGCGGCGATGCCGGTGGCGACTGCAGCGGTATTACCGAACAGCGAGTGGATCCAGGGGATTTGCCACGAGGTCTCGGGGTAGGGCGTCGAGAATACCTCAAGGCAACCGGTGGCATTGGCCGCGATCAGGCGGCCACGCGCGGCCTTCATCGCCGCGTCGATGGCGAAACGCGCGCCAAGCGCTTCGCCGCAGCCCTGGCACGCGCGGTGTCCGGAGTTGAGTGAATTGGTGCGCTCGATGTCGGACTGCACACTGAGGTCTTCTTCGGCGAGCAGGCGGTTGCCGATGGTGAAGGTGCCGGTCTGGTAAAAATGCAGGGGTTGGAAGCTCATCGTCGATGTCCTCAGCCAATACGGGCGGCAATGACGCCCACGTCGCGCAGCATGCTTTCGGCTGCCGGGCCCGAGCGGCGCGTGGTGCGCTCGCGTTCGAGCTGCTTGTTGACCACGTTCCAGTCGAGATCGAGGAAGGTGAGGTGACCCAGTTCGCCGCGCGCGGCCTGGGCAAAGAGTGCGCGCAGCGATTTTCTGGTAATCGCTCGCCCCCCGAGCCCGGCCACGACGGTATGCCCGTGCAGTTGCAGACCGGACATGGCCATGCGCACGTCGGTGGACAGGATGCCGCCGATGCCCACGGCAAGACTCTTTTCGAGGACCACCACGCGCTGCGCGTTCTGCAGGGCGGCGCGGACGTTGTCGATCGGGAAAGGCCGGTAGGAGGTAATTCCCAGTACACCGATCCTGTCGCCGGCAGCACGCATCTCGTCGACGGTGTCCTTGATGGTTCCCAGAACCGAGCCCATGGCCACGACGATGGTTTCGGCATCGTCTGTCAGGTACGAATGTGTCAGGCCGCCGGAGTCGCGACCGAACACTTCCTTGAATTGCTCAGCCAGTTGCGGGATACGCTCGAGCGCCTGCATCTGCTTGGCGTGCGCGAGGTAGCGAACCTCCGAGAAGGCCTCCGGACCGACCATCGCGC
This sequence comes from Pseudomonadota bacterium, assembly GCA_029780075.1. Taxonomy (GTDB): domain Bacteria; phylum Pseudomonadota; class Gammaproteobacteria; order Burkholderiales; family Rhodocyclaceae; genus Accumulibacter. The sequence goes on along the minus strand of JAKOZI010000129.1, from coordinate 11,562 downwards.
CGATCGATACCGGTTGTGTCGGGTCCAGCACCTGGCGAGGTTCGTATGGGGGCAGGAAGGCGTCGACCTGCTCCTGGGTGGGGACGTCTACCCGTTCGTACGCGTGCGTCAGAATGAAGCCGTCCATGCACACCATGACCGGCAGGCTCACTTCTTCGGCCAGCTTGAAGGCCTGGATGTGCAGATCGAGGGCTTCCTGGTTGGTTTCGGCGAACAGCTGTATCCAGCCGCAGTCGCGTTGCGACAGCGAATCCGAGTGGTCGTTCCAGATGTTGATCGGTGCGCCGATGGCGCGATTGGCGACAGTCATGACGATCGGCAGGCCAAGACCGGAAGCATTGAACACCGCTTCAACCATGAACAGCAGTCCCTGTGAAGCGGTAGCGGTGTACGTCCGGGCACCGGTTGCCGACGAGCCGATGGCGACGCTCATCGCGGCAAATTCGGATTCGACGTTGATGAACTCACAGTTTGCGACTTCGCCAGCCTTGACCATCTCGCCGAGTCCTTCGACGATATGTGTTTGCGGCGAGATGGGGTAGGCACAGATGACCTCGGGCCGGCAAAGAGCGACCGCCTCGGCAACGGCGTGTGAACCTTCAGTCTGCTTAAGCATGCGCTACCTCCCCTTGACGCGCGTTGGCGATCTCGTCGAGGACGAACTGGTAAGCCGCGGTGGCTGCGGCAATATTGCTGTTGGCGATTTTCTCCGGGAACTTGGTCCGGATGGCGTTGATCACCGACTCCAGCTGAATGACGCCGGACGCGGCGGCAAAGCCGGCCAGCAAGGGCACGTTCGGCATAGGACGACCGACGTGCTGGCGACTGAGGTCGGTGGCGGGGACCGTGCACAACCTTTCCTTTGGCCAGTCACGGACGAAATCGCCCAGCCCCAACTCGTCAAAACTGCGCGTCGTGTTGATCAGGATGTAACCGCCTTTCTTCAGGCCAGAGAAGACATCGACCTGGTACAGCAGCGTTGGATCCTGGATGATCAGTGCATCGGGTTCCATGATCGGTTCGCGCAGCCGGATTTCCTTGTCGGCGATACGGCAGAACGCGACGACCGGGGCTCCAGTACGCTCGGAACCGAAACTCGGGAAGGCCTGAGCGTGGCGGCCTTCCTCAAACGCAGCAATCGACAACATCTCGGCAGCCGTAACCACGCCTTGGCCGCCGCGACCGTGTATTCGGACTTGGAACATGTTTCCTCCTCGTTGTTTTCAATTTTCTCTTGACGCCCGCTCAGGATATCTTACTTCGAACGAATTGAAAACAAGCAACCAACTCACGGCTGCAGCGCGAGGCACGGAGCAGGTCATCTCCGGGGACGCATGGAGGTGCATCCGCCAACAGTTGCGGTTCGGTAAACGGGCAGAAACAGGGGCGTCTTGCCGGTGCGCAGCAGCAGCGGCATTCACCGGCAAGGCGCGACTTCGGCGCGTGCCAGCGGTGTCGCCGCTGCTCCCGCCGACTCGGAAGGACGCCGCTACGCCCGGCGCGGGATCAGCACCGTATAGTCGAAATCGAGCAGCACGCTCGCGTCGTAACGGCCGTCGGGGCTCTTGTAGGGGAAGTCGGCACAGGGGTGGTCCTTGGTGGCTACGGTGCGTAGCCGCAGGGCTCCGAGATCGTGACGCCCAGGAATGATCAACTGCGCGATCACTTCCGACCAGGCGTATACCGTATCCCCGGCGAATGCCGGGGAGACATGTCGGCCACCATTGATCGCCGCAATGCTGAAGGCGTTGGCCAGGCCATTGAAGGACAGCGCGCGCGCCAGACTGATGATGTAGCCGCCATAGATGATGCGACGCCCGAAGCGCCCCGCCTGCTCGGCCTGCTGGTTGAAATGCACGCGCGCGGTGTTCTGGTACAGACGGGTGGCCATCATGTGTTCACTTTCCTCGACGGTCATGCCGTCCACATGATCGATGCGCTCGCCGACCCGGTAGTCGTCCCACAACTCGGAACTGCCGGCCAGCGCGCAGTCGTACTGTTCGATTCTGATCCCGGTTGGCACAATCAAGTCGGCGGCAGCGACGGCGCTGGGCAGATCGGGCACACTGGCGGCAGGTGCCGGGGATTGGGGATTGCGTTTGCGAACCATCACCCAGCGGCAATAGTCGAGTGCGATCTGCCCACGCTGGTTGACGCCACACGAGCGAACATAGACGATGCCGGTCTTGCCATCGCTGTTTTCCTTGAGGCCGATCACCGTCGAATCGGCGGTGAGTGTATCCCCTGGATAGATCGGATGACCAAAGCGGCCGGCCGCGTAACCGAGGTTGGCGATGGCGTTGAGTGAAATATCCGGCACCGTGCGGCCAAAGACCATGTTGAACGCCAGCAGATCGTCCACCGGCGCCCGCGGGAAACCCAGGCTGTGCGCGAAGGTGTCGGCCGAATTGGTGGCAAAGCGCGAACCGGTGAGCGCGGTGTACAGCGCCACGTCCCCTTCGGTAATCGTTCTCGGTGTTGCGTGGGCGATTTTCTGCCCGACCCAGAAGTCTTCAAAGAAGTTGCCCAGCCTGGTCTTTTCGCTCACTGGCGTTTCTCCGTGTGGTCTTGAGTAAAGGGTCTAGAGGCCATAGGCTGCGGCCAGCTCCGGGTCGCGTCTGGCAACCAGGCGGGCCAGATCGACGATGACGCGGGCCTGCTTCCAGGTCGCATCGTCCTGCATCTTGCCGTCGATCGTCGCCACGCCGCTGCCATCGGGCATCGCTTCCAGGATACGCTTGGCAAACAGCACTTCCTTGATGTCGGGGCTGAAAACACGCTTGGCAATGGCGATCTGGTTCGGGGCCAGCGACCAGGCGCCGGAGCAGCCCATCAGGAAGGCGTTGCGGAACTGCGCCTCGCACGCCGCTTCGTCCTTGAGGTCGCCAAACGGGCCATAAAACGAGCGCAGGCCATGCGTCACCGCGGCATCGACCATGCGCGCGACGGTGTAATGCCAGAGGTCCTGCTGAAAGAACGCGCGTTGATCCTGGCCGTCCTCGGGGTCCGCGAGAACGCCATAACCCGGATGGCCACCACCGACACGGGTCGTCTTCATGCCCCGCGACGCGGCCAGATCGGCCGGGCCCAGGCTCAGACCATGCATGCGCGGGCTGGCGCCGCAGATCGCCTCGACGTTGGTCACTCCCTGCGCCGTTTCGAGCAGTGCATGCAGCAGAATCGGCTTCCTGATCGCGTATTTCGCTTCGAGCAGGGCGACATACTGATCGACGAAATGAATGTCCCAGGGCCCTTCGACCTTGGGAATCATGATCACATCAAGCTTGTTGCCGACGTGCCTGATGATCTCGTTGAGGTCGTCGAGTACCCAGGGACTGTTCAGGGCGTTGATTCGCACCCACATGCCGGTGTCGCCGAAGTCATGGCTGGCCAGCAGGTCGATGAAACCGGCGCGCGCCGCATCCTTGGCCTCGATCGGGATGGCATCCTCGAGGTTGCCGCACATCACATCGCATTGCCTGGCGGTTTCTGGCGCCTTGGAGCGGATCTTGTCGATGTGTGGCGGAAAGAAGTGGATCATTCGTTCCGGCCGCACCGGCAGTTCACGCAGGGGTTGAGGCGCACCGATGGCGAGTGGCTTGTAGAAATGAACGGGTAGCTTCATGGTTTGTTCCCTGCAGAGGTGGGTGGATACACCGCAGAGTGCTTGCTCTCTGCGGCGGCTTTGATATTCAGGCGGGCCCGGCGACGACGCCCTGATCGTGCAGGCGGCCGACTTCGGCTGCGCTCAAGCCGAGGATGTCGAGCAGAATCTGGTCGGTATGCTCGCCGAGGGCGGGCGCCGGCATTGCCGGCAGGCGCGGTGAACGACCGAATTCGAGCGGCGTGGCCGGCATCAGGCAGGACCCGATGCCCGGCTGTTCGGTCAGGGTGAACAGCGGATTGTCGACCGAGCAGTCCGGGTCGCAGGCCAGGGCTTCACGCACGCTGCGGTAGGGGCCCCAGGTGACCCGGTGGGCATTGAGGATCTCTGCCGCTTCGGCGAGCGTGCGCGCGTGGAACCACGGCTCCAGCAGCGCGGCAATCTGCTGACGGGCTCGGAAGCGATTACCTTCGTCTCCCAGGTCGAGGCCAAGCCGTGTGCCCAACGCCGCGATCGCTTCCTGCAGACCCGTGGCCCTGGTGAGACACTGCCACTGCATGTCGGTCAGACCGACGACCATCAGGCGCTTGCCGTCGAGGGTTTCGAAGTCGCGGCCAAACGCGCCGTAGAGGTAGTTGCCCTGGCGTGGCCGGTCGGTGTCATTGACCATCACCTCGGCGAGCATGCCGAAATTGCCGAGCATCGCCAGCGCCACGTCCTTGAGCGCCAGCCGTACCAGCTGTCCTTCGCCGGTGAGTCGCCGATGCCGTTCGGCGGCCAGCATGCCAACGGCAATCATCTGGCCGCTGATGAAGTCCCAGGCTGGAAAGACGTGGTTCACCACGTCCGGAGAGTGGGTCGGCCCGGTCATGAAGGGCAGGCCGATTTGCGGGTTGACCGTGTAGTCCACCTCCGAGCCGCCGTCGCGGCGACCTGTCAGGTTGATCATGATCAGATCCTGGCGATGAGCTTGCAGCTTTTCATAGCTCAGCCAGCCCTTCGCCGGGAAGTTGGTGCTGAACAGGCCGGCGTTTTCGCCCGGTGCGCAGATCAACTGCGTCAGCAACTCCTGCCCGCGCGGCTTGCGAAAGTCGACGGCGATCGAGCGCTTGCCCTTGTTCAGGCCGGCCCAGAACAGGCTGTGCTGGCCGTCGCGGGTCAGTGGCCAGCGGCGATAGTCGAGGCCGCCGCCGATCGGGTCGAAACGGATGACCTCCGCTCCGAGTTGGGCCAGGGTCATCCCGCCCAGTGGCGCTGCGACGAAAGCCGATCCCTCGACGACTCGCAACCCCTTGAGAATGCCGTCCATGCTTTCCATACCTCCTGCCGCGTTCAGATGACGCGCTTCTTGCGCAGCCCTTCGATCTCGTGCGCTTCCAGACCCAGCAGACCGGAGAGTACTTCATCGGTATGCTGCCCCAGGCGCGGACCGAGGTGCTTGATGCGCCCCGGTGTCGCCGACAGACGCGGCAGTACCGACGGTACGATCACCGTCTCGCCAATGTCCGCCTCGTCGATGGCTACCAGGTTGCGCCGGGCGTGAAACTGCCGGTCGCCGAAAATGTCGGCGATGCTGTTCAGCGGACCCGCCGGCGCGCCGGCGGCGAAGCAACGATTGAGGAGTTCCTCGCGGTGCAGCGACCCGCACCAGTCGCGGACGATTTCGTTGACGTCATGACGGCTCTCCAAGCGTGTCTTCTGGTCGCCATAGACGTGCGGCGCCGCCAGTTCGGGGCGTCCCATGGCGATTGCCAGGCGCTCGAAGAGCTTGTCGGTGACGCAGGAAATGGCCACCCACTTGCCGTCGTCCTTGGTCGGGAAATGCCCGTGCGGGCAGGCGAAGTCGTTGTGCGTCGGCCCGTGCCGCTCGCGCACCCGGCCGAACATCCCGTACGCCGGCGCCAGTTCATCCGTACAGCGAAAGACCGACTCGTACAGCGCGGCGTCGATATACTGCCCCTGGCCGGTGCGGTCGCGGTGGCGCAAGGCCATCAGGATGCCGATGCAGCCGTAAAGACCGGTAAGGTAATCACCGAGGGTGGTCGACCCCGGCGTCACCGGTGTTCCGCGTGGCATGCCGGCGAGAAAGGCGATACCGCCGACCGCGTGCGCGACGCGGGCAAAACCGGGCCGATCCCGGTACGGGCCGGTCTGCCCATAGCCGGTGACGCGCAGCATGATCAGCCGTGGGTTGATCGCATGCAGCACCTTCCACCCGAGGCCCCATTTTTCTAGGGTGCCGGGCCGGAAGTTTTCGCACAGCACGTCCGATTTCTCGACCAGTTTCTTGAACAGTTCGACGCCTTCGGGCAGGTGCAGGTCGAGCGTCACCGATTTCTTGTTACGGGCTTCGCTGAGCCAGGCCAGCGTGTCCTTGCGCTGGGTCGGCGTTCCGAAGTGCCGCATGGGGTCGCCGCCGATCGGGTTTTCGACCTTCAGGACTTCGGCGCCGAACTCGCTCAGAATGGTCGCGCTGTAGGGGGCGGCGATGACCGTCGCGGCGTCGATGACGCGAATGCCTTCGAGCGGCAGCCTGCTCGCGGTCGGTTGGGTACTCATGAGGGTTCTCGCGATGGTCGGTTCAGATGATCTTGTGTTGCCGCAGCCGCTTGATTTCCTGTGCGGAAATCCCCAGCAGTTCGCGCAGCACCTCATAGGTCGCGTTGCCGAGCGGCGGGCCGAGGTTGGAAATCCTGCCGGGTGTTTCGGACAAGGTGGGCACGACCCCAGGAACGACCACTTCGCCGAGGCCTTCTTCCCTGAGCCGGGCCAGGTTGCCACGGGCCTGGAAGTGTTCATCCTCGAAAATGTCGGCGATGCTGTTGAGCTTGCCGGCCGGTACTTCGCCGTCGATGCAGCGCTGCATGACTTCCTTGCGCGTCATCGAGCCGACCCATTCAACGACGATGCGATTGACCTCGTCGCGCGCCGCCAGGCGCTTGCGCTGATCGCCGTAGCGATCGGCGGCGGCGAGTTCGGGTTTGCCCATCACCGCGGCGAAGCGTTCGAACATCTTGTCCGTAGTACACGCGATGGCTACCCACTTGTCGTCGATGCAGCGGAAGTGCCCATGCGGGACGGCGACGAAACTGCCCGCGCCTTCGCGCTCACGGACCTTGCCGAACAGGCCGTAGGCCGCGGCGATCTCGTCCATCTGGCGGAATACCGCCTCGTAGATCCCGATGTCGATGATTTGCCCCTCGCCGGTCGCTTCGCGGTGGCGCAGCGCCAGCAGGATGCCAATGGCGCCGTAAAGGCTGGACAGATAGTCACCCATCGGCGCCGTGCCCGGAACCACCGGGGTTTCGCCGGGGAAACCTGCGAGGTACGACAGACCGGCAAAACCGTGTGCGATGTGCGAGAACCCCGAGCGTCTGCGATACGGCCCGGTCTGTCCGTAGCCCGAGACCCGGAGCATGACCAGACCGGGGTTGGCCTTGCTCAACTCGTCCCAGCCGAGTCCCCATTCTTCCATCGTGCCCGGGCGGAAGTTCTCGATCAGGACGTCAGATTTGGCGACCAGTTTCAGGAACAGGGTGACACCCTCCTGCTGGCGCAGGTCGAGGGTGACCGATTTCCTGTTGCGGCCTTCGCTGAGCCAGGCCAGTGTCGCATCGTGGCGCTTCGACGCAGTGCCGAAGCGGCGCATGGGATCGCCGGCGATTGGATGCTCGACCTTGAGAATCTCGGCACCGAACTCGCCGAGGATCGACGCCGCGTAGGGACCAGCCAGGAAGGTGCCGACGTCGATCACCCGCAGGCCGCTCATCGGCAGCTTGTCGTTCTCGGCAGAGCGCTCCTGATCCGGGTCGTTCTGCCGTTCATCGTTGATCGAGGTACGATCAACCTTCGGCGTCTCGTCCTCTTTCTCCTCGACGCCAGACCGCAACGAGGCGGATGTCGCCGAAGTTGCTCCCTCTTTCATGACCGCACCTTTCGACAGCATCTCCGGGAAAATGCGCCCCAGGCTGATTTCCTGGCCGGCCCGGTAGCGATGCAATCCGCGCAGTATAGGGTGAAAACAGGCATCCCGGCGCAAAGATCTGAGGCTTGAGTTTGCCGGCCTGCTATGCTGTACTTGCCGCACCGATTCCGAAAAGCCTCCAGAAAGAACCCTTTCATGACCGACGCCACCGCAGACTACGCCACCTGGATTGGCCGCCAGGAAATCACGGACGATGACATGAGCGTGGCTCCCGCCCTTGCGGCGGCGGCCACGCTCGACGACACAAGGACGCGCTTCGGGAACGGCAGTGCCCTGCCGCCCTTGTGGCACTGGTTCTATTTTCTCCCCAGAGCCCCGCAGGCCTTGCTGGGTGACGACGGCCATCCGCAGCGCGGCGGCTTCATGCCGCCGATTCCCTATCCGAGGCGGATGTTTGCCGGCGCGCGCATGCGCTTCCATGCGCCGTTGCTGATCGGCGAAGCGGCGCGCCGCGAGGCGGTCATTCGCGATGTCCGGTTGAAGTCGGGACGTTCCGGTGCGCTTGCCTTTGTCTCGGTGCTCTGCCGCTTTTACCAGAACGGTCGGCTGTGTATCGAAGAGGAGCAGGACATCGTTTACCGGGAACCCGGACCGGCCGTACCTTGCCCACGCGTGCTCGATTGGCCGCTGTTGCCGGCAGGTGCCAGCACGCGCATCGTGACCCCGGACGCCAGGCTGCTGTTCCGCTTCTCGGCCCTGACCTTCAATGCGCACCGGATTCATTACGATCGGCCCTATGCGATCAATGAAGAGGGCTATCCGGGCCTGGTGGTGCATGGCCCATTGACTGCGGTGCTGTTGATGGAACTGGTTCGTCAGCAGTTCGGACGGCCGGTCCAGGGGTTCAGTTTCCGTGGCCTGGCACCGCTTTTCGACCTGGCACCGTTTCGCCTCGTGTGCGCCGCCAACGGCGACGAGTTGTCGCTGGCGGCGCAGGGACCGGACGGCACGACGGCGATGAGCGCCACCGCCGAACTGGCGTCTGCGCAGTGAAATGGCACCCTGTCGCGACCACTGGCAGTCGCTGCGCAGGCCGGGAGGGAAGGGCTTGTGATCCGGTCGACCTGCCGCTATCGGGTTGCCGGTCCGGGCATCATTGAGCGCAGGTCGATCAGCAATCTGGGCTGGGCGGGACTGCCCACCAACAGGGCGCGTTCCTTGAAATCCCTGCTGATCAGGCTCTTGCTGGCGTCGAAGTCATCGAAGCGCAAGCCGACGAGATCGGACCAGGTATGGATGAAGTGTGAAGTGCTGTAGCGTCGATCGAGAACCTCGCGAGGATAAGCGTGCGGGTGCGCCGCGCGCCACTGCTCGGAGTTCCAGACGATGAACGGGATGGCGTACATCGGGATGGTCGGATTGCCTTCGCTGCGCCCCAGGACCTGGTGTCCGGGCGAATCGTAGACATCCTCGCCATGATCCGAAAAATACACCAGCAAGGCATTCAACCGCTCCTTAGCGAGCATCCGGATCAGGCTGGAGACAACAAAATCGTTGTACAGCACGGCGTTGTCGTAATCATTGGAAACCGCCACCTGCTTGCTGGTCAGCGCTTCGGGAAGACCTTCCCGGCCGCTGAAGCGTGCATAGGACGGCGGGTATCGGTACTCGTATTTTGCATGTGTGCCGAGCAGATGTACGACGATGAACTTGCGCGGTTCCGGATCGCGCAGGATCTCCTGGAAGGGTTCAAGAACGACTTCGTCATACTGGCGAGAGTTCTGCGCACGACTGAAATTCAGGTAGTACTGCTTGTCCGTCTGCCTGGAAAAAGTCGTCAGCATGGTGTTGCGCTTGGTCATGGTCTGCTGATTGGTGATCCAGTAGGACTGGTAGCCCGCCTGTTTCATGAGGTTCATCAGCGATGGTCGGGTCAGGTACAGATCCGGGTTTTCCTGGTCGGCGAAGGTCAACACCTGCTGCAGGACTTCGATGGTGAAGGGGCGCGGTGAATACACCTGGTCGAAGACCAGCAGTTGATCGCGCATGCCGTCCAGTAATGGTGTGGTCGGGCGCGGATACCCATAAAGGCTCATGTGCTGTCGGTTGGTCGATTCTCCGAGGACCAGTACCAGCGTCGCCGGTTGTCCGGCAGTCGAATCCTGCAGATTGGCCAGCGGCGGGATCCTGGCGTTGCCTTCGAGGAGGCTTTGCATGTTGCGCAACTGTTCCCGGTATTGGGAATAGCCGATCAGCATTTGCCAGGGAACCGCCGGTTCCATGTTTTCTTCCAGCTCTTCCCTGGCTTTTTCGAGACTGCTTCCCTTGATGACCAGCGGCTTGAACAGCGGGAGAACAAACAGGAAGGCAAGAATCACGGCGCTCATTGCCGCCGCCTGTCGGCGCGCCAGCCAGACCGGGCGGATGCGAGTCCACAACCAGGCAGCGCCGGCACTATAGGCCATCAGGGCGGGAAGCATCCACCACATGAAGTACTGCGCCACATACTCACTGGCTTCGGTCGAGTTGGATTCGAAGATGATAAAAATGACGCTTTGCGAGAACTCCTGCTTGTAGATGCAGAAGAAACCGAGGCTGAACAGGGAGAAAAACCACAGTACCACGCCGATAACTGCGGCGATGGCCCGGGTTCTGCGCGGGAACAACAGCGGTGGTACCAACCAGAGCAGGCTCATGAAGGCTGCCTGACCGAAGGGAAAGAAATTGACGAAGCCGGTAAACTGCAGCAATAGCTGGGTGATTCCCGAGAAGTACCAGAAGAACAGATACATCCAGCCCAGACCGGGCCAGTCTATGGCGTGCGAGGAGACGGTCGCTGGTCTGGCAGAGAGCATGTCTTTTCTCCTATCGCCGAACGGGGGCCTGCTGATCGGCAGGGCTGACGCTCAGCACGGTGCGGCCTGGTCGCCCATCGCTTCGCCCATGCGGATCGGGCGCTCAGGCACCCAGTCCGTGTTGAAGCGCAGCACATTTTTCGGAAATAGCATGACCACCGTCGAACCGAGCAGGAAGCGACCCATTTCCTGGCCCTTGTGGAGCCGGATCTGCTGATCGGCGTAGTACCACTGGCGAATCTCCTTGCTGCGTGACGGATTGACGGTGCCGTGCCAGACGGTGGCCATGCTGCCGACAATGGTGGCGCCGACCAGGATCAGGATGAAACAGCCGAATTCGGCTTCGAAGACGCAAACGACGCGTTCATTGCGCGCGAACAAACCGGGGACTCCACGTGCGGTGGTCGGATTCACCGAGAACAGCGTGCCGGGAACATGCATCATGCGCAGCAGGCGGCCTGCGACCGGCATGTGGATGCGGTGATAGTCGCGCGGACTGAGGTACAGCGTGGCAAAAGCGCCATCTTCGAAACGCGCCGCCAACGCGCTGTCGCCTCCGACCAGAGCGGTGGTCGAGTAGTGGTGGCCTTTGGCCTGAAAAATCTGGTCGCGGTCGATGCGGCCGAACTGGCTGACCGCGCCGTCTACCGGGCACAGGAAGTCGGCGTTGGCCAGCGGTCGCGCACCGGCACGCAGCGGGCGGGTGAAGAATTCGTTGAAGCTGCGGTAGCTGACCGGATCGTCATCGACGGCTTCACTCAGGTCAACACCGTAGCGCTTGACGAACCAGCGGATGACGCTGGTGCTGAGGCTGCCGGCCTCACTCTCGGCGAATTTGCCGGCAAGTGTGGTAAGTGCTTGTTTGGGAATAAGGTATTGGCACAGTACGGCGAGACGGTCGGACACGATTGAGCCTGCGGGAGTGGTAGCGCAGGATTATACGGCTTCGGCCTGTGGTCCGCATGACCACCGTAAACCGTTCGGGTGTGGATCTTTTTGGCCACGAAAGATCGTAGGCAGATCAAAGCGTGGGGGCATAAAGGGCCTGGTGAAGAGGTCTCTCGGGTGGTATGTAACCGGTTACGAGGCGATTACGTACCGCCACAGGAGACCCCTTCATATGGAAGCATACCCAAGCGACACGTATTTTGACGAGTTTGTTGGCGCGTGCGAGCAGT
>JAKOZI010000128.1 GCA_029780075.1 Pseudomonadota bacterium | reverse complement strand
TGACGCAGATTTCTCTGCATTTCGGGGCTTCCCCCCTGATTTTGGGCGGATTTAGCCCATCATCGCCTGCAGCTGTTTTCTTGCGCGGTAGAGGTTGACCAGCGCAAACAAGGTTTGCAGCTGCGCCGTGTTTTTGGCCAAGCCTTTGTAGCGCACCTTACGGTAACCAAACTGGCATTTGAGCACGCCAAAGGCGTGCTCCACTTTGGCCCTGAGGCTGGCTTTGCTCTTCTCGTGCTGCTCTTGCGCCGCACCTATGGGGCTTTGCTTGTCCAGGGCTTTGCGCTTGCCCGCCTTCATGGCAATGAACCAGTTAGCCTTGGTTTGCACATCCTCTCGCTTGTCAGCTCCTGTGTAGCCCGCATCGCCCAGAATAGCTTCTTCCTGCCCATGCAGGAGTTGGCCTGTCATGGTGACATCGTGCACATTGCCCGCAGTGCCCTCTACGGTGTGCACCAGCCCCGATTGGGTGTCGGTACCGATGTGCGCTTTCATGCCAAAGTACCACTGATTGCCCTTTTTGCTCGAGTGCATGTGTGGGTCGCGCTGGCCTTTTTGGTTCTTGGTGGAGCTGGGCGCTGCTATCAGGGTGGCGTCCACCGTAGTCCCCTGTTTGAGCATCAAGCCTTTGCCTTGCAACAGGGTACTGACCAAATCAAAGATTTGGCTCTGCAACCCGTGGGCTTCTAGCAGGTGCCGAAAGCGCAAGATGGTGCTTTCATCGGGCATGGCGTCTTGCCCTGCGTCCAAACCTGCAAAGCTGCGGTAGATGGGCACATCGTGCAAGGCCTCCTCCATAGCTGGATCAGACAAGCCAAACCATTGCTGCAAGAAGAAGATGCGCAGCATGACAGCAAGAGGCGTGGCACGCCTGCCGCCATGGGGCTGCGCTTTGGGGTAGTGCACCTCGATCAGCGCTTCAATGGCTTGCCAAGGCACAACACGGTTCATTTCTTCCAAAAACACCTGCTTGCGCGTGCGCTGGGGTTTGATGGAGTAGCTGCTGTGGGCTTCGGCAAGGCTGATTTGTTTCATGCGCCAGATCATCCCACAGCTTGGGCATTAGGCGGGGAGGTTGTGCAGAGGTTCCTTAA
>JAKOZI010000126.1 GCA_029780075.1 Pseudomonadota bacterium | reverse complement strand
TCCAGTTGACCCTGCTCCACGACGAGAACACGCCGCCGGGCGTCGCGTTCAATCCCGCCAGCGGCAGCTTCGAATGGACGCCGGATCAGGACACCGTCGACAACGGCAACGCCGACAGCCGCCCCTATACCTTCACCTTCCGCGCCAGCGATGGCCTGGCTATGGCCACGCAGCAGGTACAGGTGCACGTCTTGGACCTTAACCGCCGGCCGCAGATCAGCGTCGGCAATCACGCCGTCGCCGTCGGCGACACGCTCTCGCTCCCGGTCGTCTTCGACGGCTCGGCGAGTAACGGCATCGCCGTCTTCGACCCGGACGGCCCAATCCAGAGCCAGGCACTGGCGCTCAGCTTTGCCAATCTGCCGACCGGTGCGACCTACGACAGCCACACGCAACGCCTCACCTGGACGCCCGGTCCCGGCCAGATCGGCGATACGCTGGTCACCGCGCAGGTCTTCGATGGTCGCCCCGGCGCCAACGCCAGCAGCACGCGCAGCTTTGTCCTGCGCGCCGTCGCCGACCTCGCCGCCCAGCCGCCGCAAATCCTCGTCTCGACCACGCCGAGCGCGCCAGTCAATCCCGGCCAACTACTGCTGGTCAGCGTTCGCGCCGAAGCCTGGAGCGGCATTGCCCAGCTCGCGGTCGAAGTGCGCAGCAAGGAAAGCGAAGCCTGGCAGAGCGTCGCGCTCGACGCCGCCGGACGCCTGCGATTGACGCCACGCACTCCCGGCCTGATCGACCTGCGGGTGACCGCCACCGATCGTGACGGCTTCACGGCCACCCGCACACACAGCGTACGCGTCAAGGACCCGTCCGACAACCTGACGCCGCAGCTGTCCTGGGGTGGCACGCTGGGCAGCGCGCTCGCCGGCAGCGCTGCGGTCGAGGTACACACGCCGACAGCGCTGAGCGCCAACCTTCGCGAAGCGCAACTGATGGGCTGGCGCCTGCAGGTCGCCGCTGCCGGCAGCGACGACTGGACGACACTCGCCGAGCAGGAAATGCGCGCCATCGCCCTTGATCAGCCGATTTCGCTCGGCAATATCGACCCCGGAGGCCTGGCCAACGGCGTCTGGCGCCTGCGCCTGACGGCCTGGGATCTCGCCGGTCGCAGCAGCGAGATCGAAAGCCGCATCGTCGTCGATAGCACCGACAAGGCTCTACCAGAGGCGCTTGTCACCGACGCCAGCTACGCGCTCGGCGGGCACACCCTCGCCCTGACGCGCCTCATCTCCTCGCTGTCGTCACCGGCAACCGAAGACGAGCCGACAGGGATGAACCCCGGCGGCGATTTCGGCAACTGGGCGCTACCACTGCTCGACACGCAACTGAGCAGTGACCAGCCGGCGACGCTGGCATCCGGCGCCACCGCCGCATGGCTCGAAGGCGCCCGCGTCTGGCTCAATGTGCCGGAAGACCTGTCGGAGGTGACGACCGGCGTGCGTTCGCTATCCTTCACCCTGACCACCGAAGCCGACCGCCTGGGTAACGAAGCGGACGCGGCGCAGGTCAGGCATCCCCAGTTCAGCAGCAGCCATGGCTGGACGCTCGAAGCCTACGCGACCGCCGGCAGCAACACCGCTGACAGCGTTCTTCGCCAGGGCAATAGTCTCTACGACAGGGTCAGCGGTCTGCCGTGGGTACCCGGCGCTTACACCCTGATCGCACCCACCGGTGACCGCTATGAACTCGATGGTCAAGGACACATCGAGCGCATCGCGTTCGCCGATGGCGCCCAGTGGCTGGTCTCGGACGCCGGTGTCGCCGCACTGACCGCCGACGGTCGCCCAGCCGAGCGCCTCGAATTCGCGCGCGACGGCCAGGGGAGGATAGTCCACATCAGTGGCGTGCGGCAGGGCCAGACCGAACCCAGCAGCACCGCCTATCGCTACGACCACCAGGGCCGCCTGGTGCTCGTTCGCGCCCTCGACACCGCGGACGACGGCACGCACTATGGCTACACCCCGGACGGCCGATTGCTGACCGGCAACCTCAGCGCACATCTCGGCACGCCAAGCCGATGGGATGGCGTCGGCAACACCTGGACCGGCGAACTCTCTGGCACCGCGGTCATCGGCTTCACGATCCGCGACGACGAAATCGCATCGACCGCCCACCTTCCCGGCGCCGCAGGAGCCGTGATTGTCGCCATCACCAGCGAGACGGAAGATCCGGCGGCATCGCTTGAATGCGTCGGCGGCCAGACGCTCGGCAGCAACCTGGCCGACGGCACGCGCACCACGCTGCTGCGCATCAGTGAAGGTGGGCTGAAACTGTTGCGTCTGACCGGCAGAGGTCACGCCACCCTCAGTATCCGCGTTGCCGGCGATCTTAACCTCGACGGCCGCGTCGACGCGCTCGATTCGGCGCTATGGGAAGCCGAAGTGACCAGCAGCGCCGCCGACCTGAACGGTGACGGCACCGGCGACCGCCTCGATCGACAGATTCTCTTCGCCAACAGCGGCTTCACCGCCAACCGGGCGCCGACCGCGTCCGTCCTGCCGCTGCTGCAGACCCACAACGACCTCGGCACCGCGGCGAACCTCGCCAGCACAGCCCACGACCCGGAAGGCGACCTGCTGTTCTGGCGGGTGCTCGGCGCCACGCACGGCACTGCCCATCTGGGCGTCGATGGGCAAACACTGATCTTCACGCCGGCAACGGGCTACACCGGGACAGCGCAGATCACCGTGCAGGCCGACGACGGCTACAATGCCGCCCTACCGATCGAACTGACGGTGAACGTCAGCGGAGCGAGGCTCACCGCCATCCACCTCGCGCCCCTCGCCCGCCTCCAGGCGGGGCAAACCGCGCGGCTGCACGCCACCCTCGATTTCGAGGACCAGCAGGGCATAACGCTTACCGACGCCACTTACCTCGATGTCACCGTAGCCGACATCGCCGGCATGGGCTACGTCGGAGCCAGTCCACTGCAGGTTGAGGACGCGCGCGACCAGATCCACGCGACCGGTGAAGGCCCGGCGCTGGTCGTCGTCAGGCGCATGGACAGCGACGGACGCGTGCTGCAAACCGTGGCAGCAATCAACGTCCAACCTGCCCTGCCGACAGAGATCCCGACCGTCAGCGAGGAAGAAGACGCGCCCGAAGCGCTTGGCGTCGAGCCCGATGTCTACCCCGGCACGCTGGCTCTGGTGCCCGGCGGCAACCGCCAGCTCAAAGTACACGTCGGCAGCCCGGATGGTGGTGAACTGAACGACGTCCACAGCGCCAGCCAGATCGCCTTCGCCGGATTTCTGGAGCAGGTCATCAGCTATACCGATCCGGACAGCGGCGAAACCACTCAGTTCACCGTGCCGGCACAGCCAGCCCTATATAGTGGTACGCGCTACCTGGTGAGCGACCCATTGGTTGCCACCGTGAGTGCCGATGGCCTCATCACCGCCCTCAAATCCGGGACGGCAACCATCTCAGTCATACATCTCGCTACTGATGTTGACCAAATGGGTAACGTGTCCGAGCAGGTGATCGGTCAGAGCGACGTCCTACTCATGGTGGCACCCGCGCAATCCACCGACGACAACCCGCTCACCGACACGCCGGCTGCCGTTGCGGTCAATAGTGCGCAAGGTGGTGTTGTACAGGCCGACACCGGCGAAATGGTGCTGGTCGGCGCTGGTGCTCTGAAGCAGGACACCGCGGTTGCCATCCACCGCCTCAATATCGACGGCATCGAAGCCACGCTCGGTATGTCACTGCCGGCGCCAACCGTCCTGCAGGTGCTCGGCGCATTCAAGCTCGACGTGGGCACAGGCGCGACGACCTATCCGTTGCAGGTTTCAGTCCCCCTGCAGAATACGAACAATGCGCAGGTCGGCGATGAAGTGGGTTTCTTCAGGAAGGGCAAGGTTCTGCAGGCGGATGGAACGTACAAGGATACTTGGTGGCTAGTCGACAACGGTTACCTCGGCACCGATGCAGCCGGAAATCTTGTCGCCCGCACCGCCAGCCCACCGTACCAGGGCCTCACTGAATCGGGCGAATATGTGGTCAGCAGTTCGCTCGCAGGTGTTGCCAGCAGAGTGTTCCAGCTCTGGGGCAAGGTCGGCAGCTGGTTGAACCTCGCCGGCCCTGAGGTGTCGTTCAGCGGCGGTGCGCTCGATGGGCTCATTACATCGGCAATTCTGGGCATTGTCGCTTCCGCAGCCGACAGCGCTACCGTGGGCGAATACCACTTCGGCATCCCGCAATTTGTTGACGTCCCCTTGCCGAGCGTTCCGGCCGATGCTACCTATCAACTGGATCTCGGCGAGGTATTGCCGCCGACGCCCACGCCGTGGGGCAATGTGGTGGTGCCAAACCTGACGGCGGCTGAAACCGAGCCGGGAAGCAACGCAGTTAAACTGACAATTGCCAACAGCAATCCGGATCGATTCGTCGGCAAGCTTGTCCTGCGGGCGCTGTTCGACAACGGCTCCTCCCTGGATGTGCAGACGTTCGCGGGAGACACGCAAGGAGTGGTCACAGTCACGCCGCCCGAGAACCTGGCAATAGGAAGCCTGCGCTGGCAACTGGTGCGCCTGATCTCGACAGCCGAGCTCGACGGATCCGGCACGTTCTCGGACGGCGATCCGCTTGAATTTGCCGGCAACGTGCTGCGCATTTCGCCGCCACCGCAGATGGCCGCTACCCTGACGCGCACAGGCGTGGAGTTCCTCCGCCAGAACTCGAACGTCAGCGAAATCAATCGGGTAGACATCCTCGGCCAGGGGTATGATTTTGCGGGTAACCGCTTGACCGGCGGCAAGGTGCAGCCAGTCGTGTTTGCCGACGATCTCTCCCGCGCCTATGTCGCCGGAAACGGCGCCGTCCATGTCATCGACACGCTGAGTTTCCAGCCTGTTGGCACCATCGCGGTGCCCGCCGGCAAGAACATCGTCAGTCTGGCGACTGTGGGCAGCTTGCTGTTCATCGGCGAAGGCGACCGTTTCGCTGGAGGCGCGCCCTATCGCCTGCTGGCCGTTGACATCAACCCCGGAAGCGCGCGCTTCAACCAGATCGTTACGCTCAAGGGCACAGGCATCGAATCAACCGCCTACGGCGTATCGGGCATGGCGATCGGTCCGGACGGCGAGACACTGGTCGTTGGCACGCCTATCAGTCCCAACAGCACTAATCTCGCCAGCCCCGATCAGCGCGGCAGCGTATGGGTGTTCGACCTCTCCACGCTGGACATGGATACCGGCGAGATCGCCAAGCCGGTAGTCGCTTCGCTTCCGGATGACGGCCGGAGCGGAAAATCGCCCCAGTCGATTACCGCAACCAGGGACGCCGACCGCTTCCTGATCGCGAATGTCATGGATACCGACAAGGGCCTCTCGACACTCAAGATCACTCGCGACAACGACGGGAAGATCACCGGCGCCCAG
Source organism: Pseudomonadota bacterium (assembly GCA_029780075.1). Classification (GTDB taxonomy): domain Bacteria; phylum Pseudomonadota; class Gammaproteobacteria; order Burkholderiales; family Rhodocyclaceae; genus Accumulibacter. Next base: position 2,951 of record JAKOZI010000126.1, on the reverse strand, counting down.
ATGACGGCGATCAGCCTTTTCCAGCCGACGGACCGGATTCATGTCGACCGCCTGAACATCCAGCGTGCCCAGAGCGCCGTGCTCGTAGAACAGGATGGGGTCGAGTACGCGATCGTCTCCGACGACAACTACGACTTCAACGACCCCTACTACCTTGCCATGTATGAAGCCCCGAATTTCGTGTGGACGCCAGATGGCCCACCCCTGGCGATCGGCGGTTCCGCCAGCGCCAAGAAGGTTGCGGTAGGCGGCAAGCTTGGGATCGTGAAAGACCCGTTCGGCAAGTTGGGCGAAGCGCGTTTCCTTGGCGCTACGCTGCCACTTGATGGCTACGGGATCGTCAATCTCTCACTTTCCGAAGACGGCCAGGTGCTGCTCGGGCAGTTGACGGGGCGTTTGAGTTCGATCGACAACGGCGCTCAACAACAACCAAACCGAAATCTGGTTTGGGACGTCAGGGCGTTGCTCAATGCCGCGCTCGCGCATCCAGAGACCGATCGAATGCGCACGCACTTCAGGTTGGCTCCCGATGCTGCACAGCTTGTCCCCATGCCTGGCGGGGAAGCGGCGGCAATGTCATTCAACACCGTGATCGGGACCTCCTTCGATCCAGCCTTTATCGATGTCGCGGCCACCGGCTCGATGGGCGACGTGATCGGTGTGAACTTGAGTGAGCTTGCCGCCAGGCAATTACTGCTCAAGGAGAAGAAGATATCGGAATCCGAGGCGAAAATAGCCCTGCAGAACATGGACATGCGCCTGCGGGCTCTCGTTACGGAGAGGATGGCAAAGCTGGGAGACTTCAGCATTCAGAGCTATGACCTCGATCGGCTCGCAGATAGCGGCGGCGCGAACGGGACTTCACTGAAGTTGATCACCAGAACCCGCCTGTCCAAGGACCCCTATTCCCGTCTTGGCGAGTTCAGCACCGAGGAGGCCAGCTTCAAGACGTCCGGCGTCCTGTTCTTTGCGCCGGTGTTGACCGATCAGGGGACCAGCACCGATCTCGAAAAGCTACGTTCCGGGAATGTACTGCATGACAAGGAGGCGTCGTTCTACTTCACTTGCAAAGACTCCTCAAGCCCCGAGGGGAGCGAGGTTGTTGGCCGCGCTGTGGTGACCGCAAGGGATTTTGCAAGCATCAGCAATGCATTTGTTGGGGATCGGCCACTGGACAACCCAGGATATTCCGTCTTTGGCTACGACACGAACTTCAAGGGCGACGTCGTCGCTGGGCAAGAGAACGACAGGCTCGACGTGTACAGAATTGAACAGCGTCTGAAGTATCTTGGTTACCCGGCTTACGACCTCAATAAGCTCTCGGAGTTTTCGGTCGACGGTACCTTCGGCGACGAGGAACGGCGGGCACTGCAGCTCTTCGAAAAAATCGTTCGTTACGGCACTGGCGCGACCACCGGCGAGGGGGAGGCAACAGGCAACTCAAAGAACCCGTGGGCAGTGGGCGTGGTGAAGGTCAAGGTCACCTACAACGGCATCGACGGCACCTACAGTCCCCCCACCGTAATCTCCGAAACCTGTGAGTTGAGGCCTGCCGGCAAGAAACTGGAAGATCTGGCAAGAAAAGCCACCATCGAAACGACGCTCAGCGTGGCCAAGGCGAATGCCATCGAGGTGGCGATGAAGAACGCCAAGGCCGACTACGACAAGCAAATCGCGGAGACAAAGCAATTCGACCCAGCCAGGTTTGGCGCCGATGGCATTCTCCTCAACGATGCCGAGGGCCGGAAGACCCTGGACTGGCTCAACGCCTACAACGCGCCACACTGGATGCATTTCGCTGGCAAGCAACTGGAAGAAGGCTGGAAAGACGAACGCAGTGACAAGGCAGCGGGCATGAGTAGCTGGGTGTATGACCTGATGTTGCTCTCGCAGAATGCCGCCAAGGCCCAGGGGCGACCAGAGCGCCTATGGTACAAGGGCAGCGGCGAACTGGGTAACATGCTGAATCTGGGGATCAATACCAAGTTTGTTTCAGAGAAGTATCAAAAAAGCATCTACACTGACGAGTGGCTGATTGGTCTCGCGAGTACCAATAGCGTCGATTTGACCGGAGTGACTGCCAGCAACGCGAGTGGTGCAACTGCGGAGCAAAAACTGAAATTCCTGCTTCAGGAAAAGGAGCGCCTGCAGTCACTCGGTGATGGCAAATGGGACGCCGAGAAAGCAGAACAGCTGGCGGATCTGCTGCAGTATATCAACCGCACCCAGCCTGCTGCCACGCTTTCCAATAATCAGGCCGACGCCCTCAAGGACTTCCTGGCCGTGTATTCGGCCACGCAGAATGATGGCGTGAGCGGCAACGGGTCGCTTGACGAACAAATCAACTACATCAAATCAGGTAAGTCCGATAGCGAAAAAATGAAGATCAGTCAGGCGCTCTTTGGTGAAGGTACTCAGCCGTATGGTTTAATTAACAGTGATGAGCTTATTATAGGCGGTAGGGGTAATACTGGTGGTGGTATTAGTTCACAGCTTACCAATGAAGTCTTGGGTGCCATTATGGAGCGTCGGGCTGAGGATGTGGCAGACTGGGTAGCCCCGATTAATGAGGCTTTGCAGAAGTTCGACATCAATACGTCTAAGCGGTTGGCGGCATTTTTGGCAAACGTACGTGCAGAGTCAGGTGGTCTACGTACACTGATCGAAGTTGTTGGATGGCGCGACCCGGTATTGCATGCCGTTGGAAATTTTAGGAGCCTGAATCTCGGCGTTGGTGCACTATTAGAAAATACTAATATACCATTTGGCTTGGTTGCGAAATTTCGGCATGACTCCCCCTTTTTCCCGCGCTGCTTCATGCAGCGGACGCAATTTTCCCTACCCGGTCAGAACGCGGCATGCCCAGGTAGGTAAACGTGTTGAGGATGGCGGCGCGAACGTGAGCTTCTGTCACTTGCCGCTCGAAGGTTCGGGAGTACAGGCTGTCGCCC
>JAKOZI010000106.1 GCA_029780075.1 Pseudomonadota bacterium | reverse complement strand
TGGCGACGACCAGATGCGCGCTCGCACCGATCATGCCGCTCAGAATTTCGCCGTCTTGCGCCAGTTCGTCTTGAACCTCCTGCGCCTTGCTCCGGTAAAACGCAAGGGCGGCCTCAAGGTTCAGCGACTGATCGCCGCCACTTCGGACGCCTTCCGCGCCGAACTCCTGGGTCTTGTATAAGACTCATGCAATCGCCCTGGGTCCAGTTCGTCGGAACTGTACACCGCGATGGCCTGCTGCACGTCCCGGAACAGTTCCTTGAAGTCGACGATATGGCCGTAGTCCTTGTCGTCGCCATCGAGCCGGTTGGTGCGGCAGATGGCCTGGAACAGGTTGTGGTCGCGCAGTTCGTTGTCGAGGTAGATGTAGGTGCAGCTCGGTGCGTCGAAGCCGGTGAGCAGCTTGCTCACCACGATCAACAGCTTCAGGTTCGCCGGCTCGTGGATGAACCGCCGCCTGGCCTCGTCCTCGTACTGCCGGGTAGTCTGCCCAGGCTTCAGGACATGCCGGGTGTAGGTGTCGAACTTGTAGCGCTCGTCGCTGTGCGCCGGCGCGCGCGAAATGGCGTTGGCATTCGGTTCAAAGGAGGTGATGATCCCGCAGAATGCGCCGAAACTGGTGTTCTGGAACAGCCGGAAGTAATGGCAGGCGTCGTAGATCGACGCCACCACCAGTAGCGCCGTGCCCCGGTCGTTGTTCAGGCGCGGCTTCAGGCTGAAGTCCTCGATGAGGTTGGCGATGATCCGCTGCTTGCGCTCGCCGGCGCTCATCAGCTCCTCCATCGTCGCCCAGCGGCGGCGCAGGATCGCCTTCTGGAAGTTGTTGAGGTGCTTCGTCTTCTGCTCGAACCAGCGGTCGATGGCGGCCGGCGAGGTCAGCCGCTCCGGCACGTCGCGCGCCTCGTATTTCAGGTCCAGCACCACCTTGTCGGCGACCGCCTGGTGGAACTTGTAAGTGTCGATGTAGGTACCGAAGACGTCGCGCGTCATCTGCCGGTCCTTGCGCAGCAGCGGCGTGCCGGTGAAGCCGATGAAGACGGCGTCCGCCAGCCAGCGCTTCATCTGCCGGTTCATGTCGCCGCCCTGGGTGCGGTGGCATTCGTCCACGAACACGTAGAAGCGCCCATGCACCGGCGGCGCCGGACCTTGCAGGTCGGCCACGTCGAACTTGTGGAGCAGCGCGCAGAGCAGGCGGGGTGCCGGCGCGGCGAGCTTGTGGACCAACTGCGCCCGCGAGCAGATGCGCGGCGATGGCGAGTCGGCGCCGATCACCCCGGCGTTCTTCATCACTTCGACGATCTGCTGGTCCAGCTCGTCGCGGTCGGTGACGACCAGGATGCGCGCCTGCGGGTCGTATTCGAGCAGCCACTTGGCGATCAGGACCATCAGGATGCTCTTGCCGCTACCCTGGGTGTGCCAGATGACGCCGCCCTCACGCCGGGCAATGCGCGCCTGCGCCGCCTTGACGCCGAAAAACTGATGCGGCCGCGGCACCTTCTTCTGGCCGGCGTCGAAGACGATGAAGTTGCGGATCAGGTCGAGCAGCCGCGCCTTGTCGCACAACTGCGCCAGTGGCCGGTCGAGCAGCGCCCCGGCGGCTGGCGTGGCACCGGCTTCCGCCGGAGCCTCGTCCTTCCATTCCACGAAAAACTGTTCCGGCGTGCCGGTGGTGCCGTAGCGCAAGCCCTGTGAATCGCTGCCCGCCAGCACGAGCTGCACGGTACTGAAGAAACCCTGGTTGAAGAGTGCTTCCTGATTGGTGATCAACTGGCGCACGCCGTCGGCGACCTCCACCGAGCTGCGTTTCAGCTCGATCACCGCGATGGCGATGCCGTTGAGGTAGAGCACGATGTCCGGCCGGCGCTGATGTGACGCCAACTCGCCCCCCCTGAGCGTCACTTCCTCGGCGAGAGCAAAGTCGTTGTTCTCGGGGTTGGCCCAGTCGATCAGGTGCACGCTCTCGTGCGCCTGCCCCGCCGCGGTCTGCACCGGCACGCCGTAGCGCAGAAGCTGGTAGGTGCGCAGATTGGCGTGGTAGAGCGTGATGCCGGTCGAATCCGCGGCGGTTTCCAGCCGGTGCAAGGCGGCGGCGATGTGCGCCGCGGAATAGCCCCGCGCCGCGAGGTTCTCCCGCAGCAGCGGCGTTTCGATGGGGCAGTTGTTTTCCCGCTGATGCCATGCGCCGAGGTAGCGATAGCCGAGGCCATCGGGCCGCGCCGGGTCGGTGAACAGGGCGACGACGCGGCGCTGTGTGTGGCGTTCGGAGCGGGGGTATTCAGGCACCGGCTATACTCCACTTGATGAGTGGGCGATCCTTCATGGCAGGTGATCGTCTCGCATCTTGTCCCACACTGCTGTTTTGAACCACGCGGGCATCAGGCAGGTTTTCATCGTCAGGGTAGTGCCACCGCTGACTTCCGCAAGCCAGATTTTCTGAGCCCCGGAATTATCAAAAATATAGGCCCGGTCTGCGTGGCGGATGGCGTCCGGGAGCAAGGCCAGCGAGCGGACATAGCGGGTAATGACCTTCTCATCTGGCACGGGATGGCCACCCAGGCGAACCCGATTGTGCACGCGTGAAATATTGATGATGGGGTCTTCAGTGGCAACGAAATACAAGTAGGTACGGAAGCCGTGTCGCTGCGCTTTGCGCAGAAAACTTACCTTGTCCGCTGAAGACATGACTGTCTCAAACGTGAACGAGACGCCACTCGCCAGAAGCTTGTGGCGGATGAAATCAGCCGCCACCGAGGCGAAATATGAATCAACAGCCACATCAAAAAAACTCAGCTTGTCGTCGCTAAAGCGCAAACTCACGGCCTCATCCAGCAAACCTGCCCGTGCGAGTAGAACCGAGTCGTTGAAAAAGGCCAATATTTCGGCCTCCGTGGTAGTCACCTGGAAACCCTTCAAATCGAGAAAATCGTATGCCCGGATTTCCTTCTCGATTTCGTCCGGATTGATGTACACGCCGAGCAGTTCCGGGCGAATCACCGCTTTGATCGTGCTTTTGCCTGACCCATTGGGGCCGGCAAACATGCGCAGGCGAGGGATGTGCGCACTCAACGCAGCACCCGCGTTTCACCCGGCGTCACGGCGGTGGGTGGGGTGAGCGTTTTGACCAGGGTGCGCGTGCCGTCAGGGAATACCTCATAGATAGCGCCGTTGTCGCTTTGCAGGACGCTGTTGCCCGCGGCCAGCGCCTGCCAGTAAGCCTGTGTCACCGCGGACTGGGCAAGTTCGGGAATGTGTTCTTCCAGGAACTGCATGCTTTGCTCGGACAGGGGCATGGCGGATTCCTTTCGACCAGGGTTGAGGTTGTTCATGATAGGCGAATTCTCCCGGTGAGCAATTCCTGCATCATCCCCTGCTTGAGGGCGCGGGTCTTGTCACGGCGTGCTTCAAGGGCGGCGATCTCGGCGTCCATGTCGGAGAGGACGGTGGCGATGGCGGTTTGTTCTTCCTTGGTCGGCGGAACTTTCATCTTGAAGGTTTGAAACGTTGGCAGGCGCAGGGAGTCGACAGTCGCCTTCACGGTGTTCTGTATGGCCCAGGCACCAAAGTTCATTGCCATGTAAAGATGAACAAATTTTGCGAACATGCCCGGCCCGAACCGCGTGATGGCATAGACACGCTGATGCACATCAAACCGTCCGTTGATGTAGTGGAAGATGTCGCCAATTCTTCCCTCCCCCGGAACGAGGATCGCCTCGCAGTCATGCGAATAGCTGTCGATCCGCTCCACGTTCTCGGATCGCACGAAGAACGGATACTCACCGCCATCTATCTTGTCCTCGTTGTTGCGGCTGCCGGTCTTGATGTGCGCGATCTCCCCCAACCGCTTCACTTCCCACTCCCCGCTGAAGCCGGGGAGGCGGGTTTGGCCGGTGAGGAGTTGCTGCATGGCGGCCTGTTTGAGGTCGCGCTTCTTGGCGATGAGCCGCTCCAGCCCGCCCAGCAGCGCATCCACGTCGCTCAACACCTTCGCGATCGCGCGTTGTTCGGGCGGTTTCGCCAATGGAAGCGGCATATTACGGAGTTTGTCACCGCTAATCTTCGGCATGGTTCCAGTTGAACCGGCTGCGACGCTGACGAAATACCGTCGTCCGTTCGCACTGTTTGCGTAACGCCAAAACCAGTGAGCAGTTTCAGTAGCTTTGAATCGCAAACGCATCATCAAGTCTGGATAGGCATACACGCCGCTCGGACCGCAAAAGATAGCAGTGGTACCAACAAGTTCGCTTGTGTTTGACCGTTGAACAAGCACATCGCCCGGTTTGAGGAAAATCTCAGAGTCTGGGTCCAGAGTTTCATCGAGTCGTTTTACCGTCTGTTCATCAAGAATGATCCGACCGGATGACGTCGCGGCAAGGGACAACGTGGGCGTTCCTCGTGCTTCCTTTCCACTGCGCCCGGAATAGCCGTTCTTCGGGCCAGACGCGACCAAGGCAGATAGGCGGCAAACATCCCAATCCTCTGGAATAACCCCCACCGCCGTCTGCTTGTATCCGGGTCTCACTTCCACACCGCGCCCATCCGCAAAACCAGCGGAGAATGGATATTTGATAGTTGAAAGTTAGCGATTGTGCTCATTGCCCACTCTCCACTCTCAACTTTCCACTCTCCACTGTCTTCAGGTGTTCCTCCACGCGGTCAGCAAGCGTCTCCACCTCGTCGATAAGCTGAGGCAGCGGCATCGTGTAGCGCTCGGCCAGTTCGCGGATGCAGCCGGTGAGGGTCTGCGTGACTCGATCCAGTTCGCCCTGTACGGCGGCTTGCAGTCGGTTCATGGTTCCACCTCGCGCAGGGTTCGTTCCAGTTCAAGGCGCAGGGCTTCCCGATCGGGCAGGTAGAGCTGATATTTCTGCACGAAAAGCTGGCTGTTCATGCCGTAGGTGGCGTATTCGACCAGTAGTTCATCCTTGTCGCGGCTGAGGATGATGCCGATGGGCGGGTTGTCGCCTTCGACGTTTTCCTCGTTGGCAAAGTAGCCAAGGTAGAGATTCATTTGGCCGATGTCGTGGTGTTGCACCTCACCCAGCTTGAGGTCGATGAGGACGAAGCAGCGCAGGATGCGGTGGTAGAAGACCAGATCGACCTTGTAATGGCTATTGTTGATCGTCACCCTGTATTGCCGGCCGACAAAGGTGAAGCCCTTGCCGAGTTCCAGCAGGAAGGGCTGGATGTGGTCGCAGAGCACGGTTTCGAGCCGGGTTTCGGAGATCTGATAGGGCTCGGGGATTTTCAGGAATTCGAACACATAGGGTTCGCGCAACAGGTCGGCGGGCTCTTGGACGATCTGCCCCTGCGCGGCCAGTTGCAGGATGCCGGCCTTGTCCGTGCTGACGGCCAGGCGTAGAAACAGCGACGCCGCCTTCTGGCGCTTGAGTTCAGGCACCGACCAGCGCTCGGCAATGGCCTGCTTCTCGTAGAAGCCGCGCTCCAGGTCATCGTCGAGCTTGAGCAGTTCGACATAGTGCGACCAGCTCAATTGGTGAGAAGGCTTCTGACTTATCGGGTAGCGCAGGTAGAGCAGCCGCATGTACACCACATTGCTGCGGCTGAAGCCACGGCCGTAGCGCAGACCCAGATCCGCGGCCAGGTTGTTGATGAGTGCCTTGCCATATTCGGCGCGGAGATTGCCCGCCTGCTCGTATTCGACGATATGCCGCCCAACCTGCCAGTAGGTTTCGATCAGTTGGGCATTGACGGCCTGTACAGCCCGAACCCGGCCCTGGGTATAGACGTCGGAAATCTGTTCCAGCAGTTGCCGATAGCCGTCGGTGAGAGTCAATTCCATGTCGCCCCCATCCGCTTGAGGTGTTCCTCCACGCGGGCAGCGAGCGCCGCCACTTCGTGCTCAAGCTGCGGCAACGGCGTCGCGTAGCGTTCAGCCAGTTCTCGTATACGGCTGGTCAAGGTCTGCGACACGCGATCCAGTTCTCCCTGCACGCTCGCCGCAATCCGCGCCATCCACTTGTCGTCCACCACCAGCGCCTTGATCTCGGCCTCGCAGAGCGTCGGGTATTTCTCGTAGGCGAGCCGGTCGAGGGCGGCTTCGGATTCCCTGACTTTTTTCTTCCAGGCGGCGATCGACTCGTTGATCGCCAGCCACTGCCTGAGCACCCGCAGTTCTTCGGCAGCGTCGGGGTCCCTGGCGACTTCGCGGATACGCTCCTTCACCGTTGCCACGTTGATGCTGTCGAAGCCCGAAAACGCGGCGTCTTCGCCAGCGTGTTCCTCTTCGAGCTCGGCGAGGCTGGCGATGGCGGCTTCGAGTTCGGCGTGTTGCGCCTCGATCGCGGCCTGCTCGCCGGCGAAGTAGCGGGCGACGAGGTACGGCTTGGGGATCAGGTCGCAGGTCCAGCCCTTGTCGCGAGCCTTGCCCTTCCTGTCGCTGTCGGCGATGCGCGCGGGTTTGGCCAGCCAGCCGTCGGCGGCGATCAGGTAGACGTCGTCCTGCATCGTCTCCGCCCAGTAATCCATCAGGTGCTGGTAGATGTCGTAGGCGTCGAGCAGCGGCACCGCCTTGAAGCTGGCGAGCAGCGCCTCGGCAATCGTCTCGATCAGCGCCTTGGGGTGGCCGCCCTGGGCGAAGCCGGTAAGCTGCGGGGTGACGGCGGCGCGCCAGTCGGCGAAGCGCCGGGTCGCCGCCCGGTTGAAGGCGGTGAACTCGGCATGCGCGAAGATCGCCGGCTTGACTGCGGGCAGCGGCAGCCTGACGCGGGCGTAGCCGGGGCGCAGCGATTCAAACAGCGCGGCGCGTACGCCGGGCAGCACCCGCCAGTAGTCGCCGAGCGCGTCGAGGTCGCGCTCGGGGATGCCGCCGCGCAGGTGGCCGTCGATGTCCTGCAGGTCCTCCGGCTCGCTGCTGTCGATGTAGCGCGGCAGGTTGAGGTTGAAATCGTTCTTCGCGTCGGCGATCTCGTCGAACGGCACCAGGCGCGCGTAGCGCGGGGTGTCGATCTGCCGGGTGAAGGTATCGACGATGCGGTGGATGTCCTGCTCGCGCAGGCGGTTCTTGTTGCCGTCCTTGAGGTAGCCCTTGCTGGCGTCGATCATGAACACGCCCTTGCGCGCCGTGGCATTTTCCTTGTCGAGCACCAGAATGCAGGCGGGGATGCCGGTGCCGAAGAAGAGGTTGGCCGGCAGGCCGATGATGCCCTTGAGGATGCCCGAGCGGACGAGCTGCCGGCGGATGATGGCCTCGGCGTTGCCGCGAAACAGCACGCCGTGCGGCAGGATGCAGGCGCCTTTGCCGGCGCCCTTCAGCGAACGGATGATGTGCAGCAGGTAGGCGTAGTCGCCCTGCCGGGTCGGCGGTTCGCCCCAGGCGAAGCGCTGCCAGGGGTCGTTCGACGGCGTCAGGCCGGTGCTCCAGGTCTTGTCGGAAAACGGCGGATTGGCGACCACGTAGTCGTAAGTGCGCAGACTCTCGCCGTCCTTGAACTTGGGCGCGGCGAGGGTGTTGCCGGAGAGGATGCTGGCGGTCGGGAAGTCGTGCAGGATCATGTTCATGCGCGCGAGACCGGCGGTGGTGACGTCCTTCTCCTGGCCTTCGAGCGTGATGTGCCTGCCCGCCTGCGCCGCCACCTTGAGCAGCAGCGAACCCGAGCCGCAGGTGGGGTCGTAGGCGGTGGTCGCGGCGCGCGTGTTCGCCGGCGAAATGCCGATCACCCTGGCGATGACGCGGCTGACTTCGGACGGGGTGTAGAACTGCCCCTTGCTCTTGCCGCTCTCGGTGGCGAAGTGCCGCATCAGGTACTCGTAGGCGTCGCCGAGGATGTCGTCGTGCTCGGCGCGATTCTGCGAGAAGTCGAGTTCGGGTTTCTGGAAGATGCCGATCAGGTTGGAGAGGCGATCGACCATCGCCTGACCCTCGCCGAGCTTGTTCGGGTCGTTGAAGTCGGGAAAGTCGGTGCGCGCGAGCCGGCTGTTGGCGTCGATCAGCGGCTGGATGATCCGGGTGTTGATCCGGTCGCCGATGTCGCTCTGGCCCTTGAGCGCGATCATGTCCTTGAAGCTCGCGCCTTTGGGGATGTTCACCGGCGGCGCGAAGTCGTCGCTGTCGCCGTACTTGTCGGTGATGTACTTGATGAACAGCATGAACAGGACGTAGTCCTTGTACTGGCTGGCATCCATGCCGCCGCGCAGCTCATCGCACGAAGCCCAGAGGGACGAGTAGAGGTCGGATTTCTTGAGGGCCATGAACGGGCTTATTGAGGTGGTGACGCGCAGCGGCAGAAGCCTGTTACTTTACAACACCGTCGTTGGAGAAAAGCAGGGGGATTCCAACTGGTCACGACTCGACCTCCCCGTTTCGGCAAGGCCGCGCGTTTGCCGCGCCGGCGGCTTCGTGAGGCGAGCCGGGGCGCCGACGGGCGCGCTTCGGCCAGGCGATCAGGCGGCGGGCGCGCTCTTGGTCACCTTGCGGGCGAAGCGGCGGCGGGAGGGTCGCGACCACCTGGGCGATTCCGCAAGGGGGGCAGTGGCCGGCCTGAGACACGCCACCTGCCGCCTGCCCGCCGGACGCCGCGCTGTTCAGGCAGCGTTATCGCGGTTCTTCCAGATCTCCGCGACCTCGGGATAGGTCCGCAGATAAGTGTTCACCGCCTCGCCGATGGTCGGGAAGAAGACCTCGGCGCCAAGGTGGGAGAAGAGTCCGAAGCGCTTGAGCTTGTCCTGGACCGGATCCTTCATCTCGGCGAAGCACAGTTCGATGCCGGCCGCCTGCAGCGTTTCGTCGAGCTTGGCGACGAGATCGGCGGCGGTGACGTCGACGCTGGTCACCGGTTCGGCGGTGATCACCAGCCAGCGCACCGGCGTCGGCGAGGCGGCGACGGCGTCGAGGGCGCGCTCGTAGAACCACTCGGCATTGGCGAAGAACAGCGGCGCCGCCCAGCGGAACAGGACCAGGCCCGGGATCAGGCGGGCGTCGGGGTAACGCGAAATGTCGTGGTAGCCGTTGATGCCCTTGACGCGGCCGAGCACCGCCGAGTCCGGGCGCCAGCCGTCCCAGAGGAACTCGATCACCGCCAGCCCGATCGCCAGGCCGATGCCGGGGATGGCGCCGAGCACCACCACGCCGATGCAGCAGCCGATCGACAGCCAGAACTCCCAGCGCTGGATGCGGTAGATGCGCCGCAGGTCGGCAAACTCGAACAGGCCCAGCGCGGCGGCGATGACCACCGCGGCCAGCGCAGTGTTCGGCAGGTATTGCAGCAGGTTCGGCGCCAGCAACAGCAGCAGCGCGACGGCGACGGCGCCGACGACGCTGGTCAGTTGCGTCCGGGCGCCAGCGGCCTCGGCGACCGGCGTCCGCGACGAGCTGCTGCTGATCGGGAAGCCCTGGAAGAATCCGGCCGCCAGGTTGGCCGCGCCGAGGCCGACCATTTCCTGGTTGGGGTCCACCGGGCTTGCCGTCTTTTCGGCGTAGGTCCGCGAGAGCACGCTGGTGTCGGCGAAGGAGACGATGGCCACGGCGAAACCGCCCATCAGCACCGGCACGATATCGGCGGGCGTGATCCACGGGATGGCGAAGGCCGGCAGGCCCTGCGGCAGCGCGCCGAGGACCGACACCCCGTAGGCGTCGAGGCCGAGCGTCGCCACCAGGACGGTCGCCCCGATCACGGCGATCAGGACCCCCGGCAGGCGCTTGCTGCGCTTGAGCAGCAGGATCAGCGCCAGGGTCGCGCCGCCGACGAGCAGCGCGACGACGTTGGTCTTGCCGGCGAGCAGCGCCTGCGCGAATTCCCAGAGCTTGCGCAGCGGCTCGTCGCCGGCCACCGA
>JAKOZI010000103.1 GCA_029780075.1 Pseudomonadota bacterium | reverse complement strand
ACGCAGTTCCTGTTCATCAGCCATAACAAGATCACGATGGAGATGGCGCAACAGCTCGTCGGGGTGACCATGCAGGAATCCGGCGTCTCGCGCATCGTCGAAGTCGATATGGAAGAAGCGCTGCGCATGCGCGAGCAACTCGTTTAGGAATGGAAATGACCGACTTGCAGATGGGTTTGATCGGCCTCGGTGGTGCCGGCGTGATTGGCGTGCTGGCCTACAACAAGTGGCAGGAACACAAGCACCGCAAACTGGCGCAGGAGTTGTTGAGCGCCCGCCAGGCCGATGTCCTCCTCGACGAGGTGTTGCCGGAGGAGAGGCTGGTGGAACCGGCAGAAGCAGCACCCGTCGCGGCGGGTGATGTCGCCGCGCCGCCCGCCGTGGCCGCGGCGACGGCGGCTCGCTCCGCGCCGGAGCGTGTCGAACCGCTGTTGCGGCGGGAGAACGTGCTGGATGACGCCGGGCAGGATGTCCGAGTGACCTCGGGGGGGAGCAGCGCGTCCCCGCCACGCCCACCGGCAGCAGCGCCGGAGATGCCGCCGGTTGCGCGCCCCGACGAACTGCGGTCGCCGGTCAGGGAGGCCGCCGCGCCGCTCTACCTGTTGTCGCCAACGATCGATTACATTGCCGCGATCGAGGTTTCCGAGCCGGCCGCCGCCTATCAGATCCTGGAAGCGCAGCGTGCTTCGCTGGCGCGCCTGGGAAAACCCGTTATCTGGATCGGCTACAGCGAACAGTCGCGCGAATGGGAAGCGATTGTCGAAGACAGCGACAACGCGTACCGTCATATTCGTGTCGGGCTGCAACTGGTCAACCGCCAGGGTCCGGTTCGCGACGGTGACCTGTCGATCTTTCACCTCGCGATGCAGGATCTGGCGACCGAATTGATGGGAGTCGCCGACTTGCCGCTGCGCGAACCGGCTTTGCAGATGGCAGCGCAACTTGACGAGTTCTGCGCCGGTGTGGACATTCAGATCGGCGTCAACGTGATCAGCCAGGGACAGGTCTTTCCGGGTACCAAGGTGCGCGCGCTGGCCGAGTCAGCCGGCATGGTGATCGACCCGGAAGGGCGCTTTGCCCGTTGTGACGACGACGGCAACGTGCTGTACGTCCTGGCCAACCAGGAAACGCAGGGATTCTCGGCCGAGTCGATGCGCACCCTGACGACACACGGCATGACTTTTCTGCTCGACGTGCCGCGGGTTGCCGGTGGCGATCGCGTGTTGACCCAGATGGTCGAGTTGGCGCGGCGGTTCGCCGATGCGCTGCATGGTGCATTGGTGGACGATAACCGGCGTCCGCTGTCGGAGAGTGCGATCGAACCGATCCGGCGTCAGATCGTGCAATACCAGGCGGCGATGGCCGCGCGTCAATTGCCGGCCGGTGGGGCACTGGCGCTGCGGCTGTTCTCCTGACGGCAGGATATTCGGTGATCAGCGTCAGCGAGCGCATCCGGACTTTGCGTGCGGAGATTGAACGACACAATCGGCAGTACTACGTCCTTGACGCGCCACTGATCAGCGACGCCGAGTTTGACCTGTTGTTCCGCGAACTACAGGCGCTGGAAGCCGAGCACCCGCAACTGCTGAGTTCTGATTCGCCAACGCAGAGGGTTGGCGCCGCGCCGCTGTCGGAGTTCGCGACGGTAGCGCATGCCACACCGATGTTGTCCCTCAACAATGCTTTTGCCGACGCAGAAGTCGCGGCTTTCGATCGTCGCGTCCGTGATGGCCTGGCGGCGATCGGTGAGGTCGACTATGCGGCCGAACCCAAGTTCGACGGGCTGGCCATCAGTCTGAATTACGAACAGGGGGTCCTGGTGCGCGGCGCGACACGCGGCGACGGTACTACGGGCGAGGACGTCACCGCCAATCTGCGCACCGTGCGCAGTATTCCGCTGCACTTGCAGGGCAGCGGCTGGCCGGCAGTACTCGAGGTGCGCGGCGAGGTGCTGATGTGGCGCAGCGATTTCGAGCGCATGAATGCGCGCCAGCGCGAGTATGGCGAGAAGGAGTTCGTCAATCCGCGCAATGCCGCGGCCGGCAGCCTGCGCCAACTCGACCCGCGCATCACCGCCCGGCGGCCACTGCGCTTTTTTGCTTACGGCGTTGGCGCCGGCGCTCCCACCGGCCTGCCGGCGACGCATTCGGTCTTGCTCGACCGGCTTGCCGAATGGGGTTTTCCGGTAGCGCAGGAGCGGCGTCGGGTGACCGGGCTGGCTGGCCTGATCGCCTACTACGTCGAGATGGCCCGGCGGCGCGAGACACTGCCCTACGCCATCGACGGCGTGGTCTACAAGGTCGACGATCTGGCCGCGCAGGAACGCCTCGGCTTCGTTTCGCGTGCCCCGCGTTTTGCGATTGCGCACAAGTTTCCGGCCGAGGAAGCCGTCACCGAACTGCTCGACATCTCTATCCAGGTGGGTCGGACCGGTGCGTTGACGCCGGTAGCGCGGCTGGCGCCGGTTTTTGTCGGTGGCGTCACGGTGACCAACGCCACCCTGCACAACGAGGACGAGGTGTTGCGCAAGGACTTGTGCATTGGCGATACGGTTGTCGTTCGCCGGGCCGGCGATGTGATCCCGGAGGTCGTTCGCGTTTTGCCTGAAAGGCGGCCTGCCGCCGGGCGGCGATTCGTCATGCCGCAAACCTGCCCGGTCTGTGGTTCGCAGGTGGTTCGCAACCCGGACGAGGCGGTGGCCCGCTGCAGCGGTGGCCTCTACTGTCCGGCGCAGCGCAAGCAGGCACTGCTGCACTTCGCCTCGCGACGGGCACTGGACATCGAAGGGCTGGGTGACAAGCTCGTCGAGCAACTCGTTGACAGCGACATCGTGCGCACCCCGGCCGACCTCTACCGGCTGGGGCTGCTGGCACTGGCCAATCTCGAGCGGATGGCCGAGAAGTCGGCCGGCAATCTGCTGGCGTCAATCGAACGGAGCAAGCAGACGACGCTGGCGCGGTTCATTTACGCTCTGGGGATTCGCAACGTCGGAGAAGCCACTGCCCGCGATCTGGCGCGTCATTTTGGCAGCCTCGACCGCCTGCTGGCTGCCGACGAAGGGCAGTTGCTGCAGGTGCCGGATGTGGGCCCGATCGTCGCGCAATGTCTTCGACAGTTCTTTGACGAGCCGCATAACCTCGAGGTCATCGAGCAATTACGCGCGGCCGGCGTGGCATGGCACGACGGCGAGCCGTCGGCGCAGACCGTCAGTGCGGTTGCCGGCAAGGTTTTCGTATTGACCGGCACGCTCCCTTCTCTGACTCGCGATGCCGCCAAGGCCATGCTCGAAGCTGCCGGCGGCAAGGTGACTGGTTCCGTGTCGAAGAAGACCGATTTCGTCGTCGCCGGTGCCGAGGCCGGCAGCAAGCTCGAAAAGGCTCGACTTCTCGGGGTCAAGGTCATCGACGAAGAGCAGCTTCTTGCAATATTGGCCGGGCCAGCCGCGCCTTGAACCCGCTGGAACCTGCGATCCGGAGAATGCATGATTGACCCGCAACAGGCCATGGCCATCCTCGCGGCGGCCGATATCATTCACGCGGCGGACGCGGTCGCCGCCGCGGTTGGCCGTGTCGCATGCGAGATCAGTGAAAGACTGCGTGACAGCAATCCGGTGCTGCTGTGCGTGTTGAACGGCGGCGTGCCTTTTGCCGGCCAGTTGATGACGCTGTTGACCTTCCCGCTGGACTTCGACTATCTGCACGTTACCCGTTACGGGCAGTCCAGCAGCGGTGGCGCGTTGTTCTGGCGTGTCGAACCGTCGATCGCGCTGAGCGGGAGAACGGTCCTGGTGGTTGACGACATCCTTGATGAAGGCGTGACGCTGCTGGCGATTCGTGAACGCGTGTTCCAAATGGGTGCCCGGGCCTGCTTCACGGCGGTGGTAGCCGACAAGCTGACCGGCAGGCGGAAACCGCTGCGGGCCGATTTTGTCGCGCTGACGGTTCCCGATCGTTTCGTCTTCGGTTACGGCATGGATGTTCGCGGTGCCTGGCGCAACCTGCCGGCAATCTACGCCGTGCGGGAGGATTGAGAGATGCTGGCGATCATCGGCGGCAGTGGCCTGAGCCAGTTCGCCAGCCTTGAGGTGACGCAGCGCCAACTGGTGAGCACCCCATACGGCGAGCCGTCCGGGACGTTGACCTTTGGTCGGGTTTGCGGCCGACCGGTGGTTTTTCTGGCGCGTCATGGTGACGAACACACGATTCCGCCTCATCAGGTGAACTATCGTGCCAACATCTGGGCCTTGCGGGAGTGTGGCGCGGCCGCCATCGTCGCGGTGGCGGCGGTCGGCAGCATTCGTGCGGACCTCCGGCCTGGCGATCTGGTGATCCCGCACCAGATCATCGACTATACCTGGGCGCGTCAGTCGACCTTTCACGAAGGTCCGGATCGCGCCGTCAGGCACGTCGACTTCACCGAGCCCTACGATCCAGGCTTGCGCCGGAAACTCGGCGATGCGGCCGTGGCGATCGGCGTGGAGGTCAGCGATTCGGCGGTGTATGCGACCACACAGGGCCCGCGCCTGGAAACCGCCGCCGAGATCAACCGGCTGGAGCGCGACGGTTCCGACGTGGTGGGCATGACCGGCATGCCCGAGGCGGTGCTGGCGCGCGAGTTGGCCGTTCCCTATGCTGCGATCAATGTCGTTGCCAACTACGCGGCAGGGCGGGGCGACAGTCGCACGGGTATCAGTATGGAAGCCATTCATGAGGTGCTGGAGGAGGCGATGCAGCAGGTGCAGGCGATCATTGAAACGATGTTGACGGCTGTTGACTGATGAATAGACCCGTCTTGAGAATGGGCGACGTGCGCCTATGGGAGAAGGCCCGGCCGGTCACGAACTTCGATACGCCGGAACTGCGCGCGTTGATTACCGACATGACAGAAACCATGCACCACCTCGATGGTGCCGGACTGGCTGCACCGCAGATTGGTGTCGGTCTGCGGGTAGTGATTTTCGGAGTGGAAGGCAATCCGCGTTATCCGGATGCCGAGCAGGTCCCATGGACGGTGCTGATCAATCCCGTGCTGACGCCGCTGTCGTCAGCGGTCGACGAGGGCTGGGAAGGCTGCCTCTCGGTACCCGGTTTGCGTGGCTGGGTGCCGCGCTGGCGCAGCCTGCGCTACACCGGCTTTGACGCCGGCGGCCAGCCGATAGACCGTGCCGTCGAGGGTTTTCACGCGCGCGTGGTACAGCATGAATGCGACCACCTCGACGGCGTTCTCTATCCGATGCGTATCCGGGACTTCACGCGTTTCGGTTTTGCCGACGAGCTGTTTCCCCGCGGTGGCGCCGGTGTGGCCGAGTAGCCCGGAGCGAGGTCAGCGACGGCGGCATGCGCCGACATGGCCGCCGCGGGCTGCAGTGTGGCGGATCGGGCGAGTCATTGATCTCTGGCGGGGACAACAGCCTTGACACCGCCGTATCGGATTCTCTTCGTGTGCATGGGTAACATCTGTCGTTCGCCGATCGCCGAAGCGGTGACCCGGAGCATGGCGCAGCGTCAGGGCCTGGCGACGATGCTCGACCTCGACTCAGCCGGTACGCACGGCCATTACCATGCCGGTGAGGCACCGGATCTGCGCGCGCGACGTGTCGCCGCCCGGCGGGGATACGATCTGTCCAGACTGCGCGCGCGCCTGGTCATTGCGGCCGATTTCAATCGTTTCGACCGTATCCTCGCAATGGACGAGGCCAATCTGGCGGCATTGCAGCGTCTCTGCCCGGAGGACAGTCGGTCGAAACTGGGCCTGTTTCTCGATTACGCCAGCGGACTCGGAATCTCCGAGATTCCGGATCCCTACTACGGTGCCGAATCGGGATTCGAACGCGTCGTCGATCTCTGCGAGTTGGCGGCAAAAGGGCTGCTCGCCGAGTTTGCGCGTGGACGGCTTGCCCGGTAACGGATCGCCACGACCCGAACGGTGAGCATTTCCCTCTTCAGTCGGTCAACGCAACAGGTTCTCAAGCATCCGGCCGCCTTTGCCCTGCAAACACTGAAGAGTTTCAGTGACAATCAGGGGCTGCTGCTCGCCGCGGCGATTGCCTACTACGCCTTGCTGTCGGTCGTTCCTTTGCTGATCCTCTCGGTGATTGCACTCTCTCACCTGGTTGAGCAGGCAGAATTGCTGGCTACCCTTGGGCACTACCTGGAGTGGCTGGTTCCGAGCCAGTCGAAAGCATTTCTCAATGAAGTTTCGGCGTTTCTCGAAAACCGTGCGGCGATCGGTGCCGTACTGTTGCTGACGATGCTGTTCTTCAGTTCGCTCGCTTTCTCGGTACTGGAGAAGGCGATGGCGGTGATCTTTGCACACCGGGAGCGCGTTGAAAAACGGCACTTCCTGACGTCGGCCCTGCTGCCCTACTGCTTCGTGTTGTTCCTGGGGGTCGCCTTGCTTGGCGTGACCGTCATGTCCATTGCGCTGCAGGCGATCGCCCAGGAGAGCCTGCATTTCCTGGGCAGGGACTGGTCTCTTGGCGGTTTTTCCGGAGAACTGCTCTATCTGCTTGGCCTGAGTGCCGAAGTCTTCATTCTCACCGCGATCTATCTGATCATGCCGGTCGGGCGTTTACGGCTGCGTCACGCCTTGTTCGGGGGCGTCACGGCAACCTGCATCTGGGAGGTGATTCGCCACATCCTGATCTGGTTCTTTACCACGCTGTCGAAGGCGAGTGTTGTTTATGGACCACTGGCGACGGCCGTGGTGGCACTGTTCAGCATGGAGATTGCTGCCACGGTACTGCTCCTCGGAGCACAGGTCATCTCCGAATACGAACGACTGGCCAAGGCATGAGCGATTCCACAGGCGCGTGCGCAGCCGATCGTGTTCTTTCGGCAACGCTGCGAAACCCCGGTCGCGGCGGCTGATCCGGGGCCACGGGCGGCGCGCGGCTCCGTGGCCCCGCGCAGGCAACCCGCAGCGGCAACCCTGGATCGCTTCCGTTCGGAACGCTTGAGGTTGTCACGCTGCCGGGTCCGGCGGAGGTCCGGCACGCTGCGCCTCGGCGCGTGCAAGGGCTTCGGTGTAATTCCAGGGCATCCAGGCCGCCGGATCGAGCGCCACCTTGGCCGCGTGGCGCAGCAGGGAAACGAGGTATTGAAACGGCTCGATCTTGGGGAGTTCGGCCGTGTGGATCAGGGTCATGAGCAGATCGCCGTGCCGTTACGTCGCATGCGGCACAGCAATATGCGGCGATCGCGGATAATCGGCCGCCCCATTTGTTATGCGCCGCGATAAATCGCGAGAATCTGGCATGTTTTGTCCCACGATTAATGCTGTTAGTGGATGCTCTGACGCGGGCGCAACTAATCTACACTGTCGGTGGCGGCATCGGTCTGTTTTCAACAGGCGGGCTACCTGCCGACGGGCAACCGGCAAATTTCGAACAGCATGGAGTAGGCAATGAAGAATCTGGTTCTGGCGCTGTTGTTGGCGATGCCGGCCGTGGTGCCTGCGATTGCCGAGCCTTCTTTACCTCGCGCTACGGGCATCGGGATCAAGGATTACCCCTGGCAGGCGCTGGCGGGTGAGAAGAACGAAGCGCTGGAGCGCAAGGGCAGCAGAAAGCGCGGTGCGGTCCTCTACGCGCTGTGCCGCAGTTGCCACCTGCCGTCGGCGGGTGGCCGTTCCGACGGCAGCATCCCTCAGATTGCGGGCCAGCACAGCAGCGTGCTGATCAAACAGATGGCCGACATCCGCTCCGGTTTGCGGGACAACCCGACGATGTACCCGTTTGCGGCGGCACTGACCGATCCGCAGGATCTGGCCGATCTCGCTGCCTATCTCGAAGGGTTGTGCATCCCCGTCGAACATGGACAGTACGATGCTCCAGACGCCGCTCAGCAAGTGGCGATCGGTAGAGAGCTTTACGAAAAGGAGTGCTGGGCATGCCACGGGCTCAGCGGGGAAGGCTCCAGGCACAAGCGCTATCCGGTGATCGCAGGGCAGCACTATGCATACCTGCTGCATCAGATGACCCAGATCCGCGACGGCAAACGCCGCAACGCCGATCCCGAAATGGTCAGGATCATCAGCAAGTACAACGACGATCAACTACTCGCGATTTCGGCTTACCAGTCGAGCCTGGTGCTGCCCGGAAAAACGTGCAGGGCCAGGGCGCCGGCCATGCAGTAGACGCGCGGTTTTCGGTGTCACGATGGTCAATCAGAGGCCTGCTTCCTGTGGTGACGGGCGGCTCGATCACCTTGAGGGAACCCTGACTCCCATCTTTCAGCAGTTGATCGCCTCGCTGATAGAACCGGCACCGATGGCGACGATAACCCTGGTCACTTCGCCCCCTTGTCGCGACGGCGATGCAGGGCTGGCGCTCAGGATTTCAGCGAAGACATGTCGATCACAAAGCGATACTTCACGTCACTCTTCAGCATGCGCTGGTAGGCGGCATCGATGTCTTGAATATTGATGACATCGACATCCGAAATTGAGTTTCAGTGTGGGCAGATAGGGATTGACATCATGTACGCAAGGCACCGTGTCGATAACCAGATCGAAACGGCCTTTGACGGTTGCCATCTGTGCTTCATCGGTGGAGAGCACGATATGGTCGGCCTCCAGCCGGCGTGCATCCTGTTCCTTGCCTGGCGAACGGGTGAATAACGTGACCTCGGCGCCAAGGGCTCTGGCCAGTTTGAACCCCATATGACCCAGACCGCCCAGGCCGGTAATCGCGACTTTGCTGCCCTTGCCGACCTTCCAATACCGCAACGGCGACCACATGGTGATTCCGGCGCACAGCAGCGGTGCAGCACCAGCCAGGTCCAAACCATCCGGAACCTTGACGACGAACTTCTCGGAGGCCACGATCTTCTCCGAGTAGCCGCCGTAGGTGGGTCGCTGGTCATGGCGGTCGTGCGAGGCGTACGTGAGGGTATGGCCGGCTTCGCAGTATTGTTCCAGCCCTTGCTTGCAGGGGTCGCATTGCCGGCAGGATTTCGTTTCTCCGGCTCTGATTGGCAAATAGTCGGGCGTGTGTTGCTCGGTTGCCTGTCGTTGTGGCATGCCCCGCCCCGATGCCGTCAATGTAGTGTTTCTGGATGCATTTCAAAAGCAGGTAGAATTTGCATGAGCTTTAAGCACTTCCGGAGAGATCATCGTCTGTCGGACTGGACTTGCAGCAGATGCAGCAGATGTAGGAGCCGTTTCAATTTCCTTGCCGGACTGGCTGGCTGGACATGTACCGTTTGGGATTGCCAGAGATGCTTATGGACGTAACGACACCCATGAAGAGGTTGGGGCTGGCAAGCCGGCTGGTGTTTCTGATATTCATGAGTGGCCTATTCGCCGGATTTCTGCTCATTCCAGCAACAGGCGGAGCGGCCGATTCTGCGCGAATTGCCCTGAGCAGCGCCGAGCGCGCCTGGCTGACGGCCCATCCGGACCTGACGTTCTGCTATACCGATGCCTTCCCGCCTGGCCTCTATCTGGACAAGAATCGGCAGCCCGTGGGCTATGTTCCTGACCTTTTCAGGCTGCTCGGTGAGCGTCTCGGGACTTCGGTCAGGATAAGGGTTCTCCCGTGGCACCAGGCGGTCGCCGAGGCCAAGGCGCGGCGTTGCGCAGGCCTGGCGATGGTCAGAAAGCTCGATGTCTGGCGGGAGGATTTTCTTTTCAGCGACAAGGTCGGGTCCAACTACCTGTTCATCTACGCGCGCAGCGACCAGGCAGCTCCGGCGCACCAGTTGAGCGCGTTGCACGGCAAGAGGGTCGCCTACCTGAAGGGCGAAGCGATGTCGCAGGACCTGCTGGCCAAACATTCCCAGATATCAGGGCGGCCCCACGACCAGGTCGAGGGGGCCATCGCGGCCTTGATGAGCGGCCAGGTGGAGGCCATCATCGGCTCGATGGGCGTTGAACTCGAGCGTCGGAAAAGCAGCAATCTCGGCTACAAACTCACCGCCCAGATCATCGAAAGCAAGGCCGATACGGTGATTGCGGTACGCAAGGATTGGCCGGAACTGGTCGCTCTCCTGAACAAGGCACTCGGCGACCTGAGCGAAGCGCAGCAACTTGCCTTGTCCCGCCGCTGGTACGGCGACTTCACGATGGATGCGACGGCCAGGATCGGTCTGACCGATGCCGAAAAGTCCTGGCTGGCGCAGGGGCAAACGGTCAGGGTACGCATCAGCGACTGGCCACCCTACATGTTCACGAAGCCGATGCCTTCGGGTATCGCCATCGATTATCTCGATCTCATCGCCAGGCACTTGGGCTTCCGGGTCGAGTACGTTTCAGACACTAGCAGTTGGACGGCAGCTGTGGAGGACGTGCGGGGCAAACGCCAGCACTATGACCTGCTGTTGACGATGAGTCGCACGCCACGACGGGAACAGGAATTTGCGTTGACCGGCGACTACCTTACCTCGCCGTGGGTCGTCTTCGCCCGCAAAGGCAGCCCTTTCATCAGCGGTCCCGAAGGGCTTGCCGGAAAGACCGTGGCGGTGGAGAAGGGCTACGCGATCGCCGAAAGACTCCAGTCGGATTTTCCAGCGATCCGAATGCTCGAAGTCAACCGTTCGGCGGACGCCCTGCAAGCCGTAGCCACCGGTCAGGCGGACGCCTACGTGGGCAATCTGACCGTTGGCAGCTACCTGGTCAGGGAGCAGCAGCTCGACAACCTGATGGTGGTCGCCCCGACGCCTTTCGGAAACCATTCGAACGCCATGGCCGTGCGTAGCGACTGGCCTGAACTGGCTGCGCTGATTGACAAGGGATTCGCCGCCCTGAGCGCGGAAGAGCGAAACGCCATTGCCCGGAAATGGGGGAGCGTGGAGTTTGAGCCACCTGTAAACTACACACTGGTTTTATGGGTCGTCATGATCGGCGGTCTGATTCTCCTGGTCGTGCTCTACTGGAACTGGACGCTGCGCATCGAACGCACCCGGACGCAGCGCTATCTGGAGGAATCGATCCACGCCAAGCGTGTTGCCGAAGCGGCGAGCGGCGCCGCCGAAACTGCCAGGAATGCCGCCGTGGTCGCCAACCGTGCCAAGAGCACCTTCCTTGCCAACATGAGCCATGAGATCCGAACCCCAATGAATGGCATTCTGGGTATGGTTCACCTCCTGCGACGTGATGGCCTGACTCCGAAGCAACGGGAACGTCTCGACAAGATTGCCATGTCGACCCAGCACCTACTATCCGTGATCAACAACATTCTCGACATTTCAAAGATCGAGGCCGGCAAGTTGGATTTGGAGGAGGCGCCGTTAACCGTCGACCACCTGCTAAGCAATGTCAGTTCGATCCTTGCCGAGCGCGTCAGGGCCAAGAACATCCAGTTGACGATCAGTAGCGATCCCTTGCCGCCGCACTTGCTGGGCGACCCGACGCGATTGCAACAGGCGTTGCTGAACTACGCGAGCAACGCCGTCAAGTTTACGGACACCGGGTCCGTAAAGCTGCACATCAGCAAGCAGGAGGAGACCGCGGATGCGGTAACGGTACGCTTCGAGGTCAGGGATACCGGCATTGGCATTGCGCCCGATGCACTGCCCCGGCTCTTCAGCGCCTTCGAGCAGGCCGACAATTCGATGACCCGGAAGTATGGCGGCACCGGCCTGGGGCTGGCCATCACGCGGCGGCTCGCCGAACTGATGGGCGGTGCGGCCGGTGTCGAGAGCACGCCGGGGCGTGGCAGCACATTCTGGTTCACGGCCAGACTGCGGAAGGGCGCAGGGGTAACCATCGCCCAGGCGGCACCGGGCGAGGACGTCGAGGCGCTTCTCCAGCAACGCCTCGCTGGACGCCGTACCCTGGTCGTCGACGACGAGTTCTTGAACAGGGAAATCGCCAGGACATTGCTGGAGGATATCGGTCTCCTGGTCGATACCGCCGAGGATGGCGAGAATGCGGTGGTCATGGCCAGGCAAACCGCCTATGCAGCGATCCTCATGGATATACAGATGCCGAACGCAAACGGGCTGGAAGCGACGCAGCAGATACGCGACCTACCCGCACACCGGCAAACGCCGATCATTGCCATGACCGCAAATGCTTTTGCCGAGGACAAGACCCGCTGCCTTGCGGCAGGAATGAATGACGTACTGGTCAAGCCCTTTGAACCCGTCATGCTCTTTGAAACCCTGCTGAAATGGCTGCCGCAGCCTTCTCTCCAGCCGACGATTTGAACTTGCTGATCCACAGGAGGGTCAATGCGCTTCATCCACTGCGCTGATATCCATCTCGACAGTCCGCTGCGCGGCCTCGAACTGTATGACGGAGCGCCGGCCGAAGCGATGCGGGACGCCACCCGCAGGGCCTTCGCCAATATCGTCGATCTGGCCGTCGAGCACGCGGTGGCCTTCGTCATCATCGCCGGTGACGTCTTCGATGGCGACTGGCCCGACTTCAATACCGGACTGTACTTCGCCGCCCAATTGCGGCGACTGGCAGACGCGGAAATCAAGGTCTTCCTGAGCTACGGCAACCACGACGCGCTCAGCAAGTTGACCAAATCGGTGCCCTTGCCGGAAACGGTCAGCGTATTCCCCGCCAATCACCCGACCACCGTCGTCGATGAGCGACTCGGTATCGCCATCCACGGTCAGAGCTTCGCGACCGAGGCAGTGACGTTGGACCTCGCGGCGGGCTACCCGCCGCCACGTGGCGGATTATTGAATGTGGGCGTGCTGCATACCGCGCTCGCGGGGCGCGTCGGGCACCAGCCCTACGCGCCGACGACCGTCGATCGACTGAACGGCAAGGGTTACGACTATTGGGCACTCGGTCATGTCCATACACGTGAAATTGTTCAGCAAGTCCCCTGGATCGTTTTTCCGGGAAACACCCAGGGAAGGCACGCCCGCGAAACCGGCCCCAAAGGCTGCATGCTGGTCGACGCCGAGCCGGCGTTCGGCATTCGCGCGGTCGAGTTCGTGGCCACCGACGTCGCGCGCTGGCAACACCTCAGCATCGACATCGCGGATCTTGCCACCGAGGACGACCTGCACGCGACCGTGCAATCCGCCGTGCGAGCTGCGCAAGCGGTAGCCGAGGAACGGATCCTTGCCCTGCGCCTGACGCTTGGCGGTCGGGGCCCCTTGCATGGCCGGCTGGTTGCCGGTCGGGAGTCGCTGCGGGCACAACTTGCCGCCTCGGTCGGTGAAGCGTCGGCGGGCCTGGCCTGGCTGGAGAAAGTACGTCTCAAGGTCAGTGCGCCGCTCGATCTCGCCCGGCTCGCAAGGCGTGACGATCCCATTGGCTTGCTGATTCGATCACTCGACGCACTGGCGGCCGATCCCGATGCGCTGCAGAGTCTGGCCGACGGCGTGTTGGCCGATCTGGGTCAGAAGCTGCCAGCCGAACTGCGCGGAGGCCACGGCGTCTGGGCACTGGATTCCAGGGAGGCGCTGTCCGACGCTCTCGCCAGCGCCAGAGAACGCCTGCTGGCCACGATTTCCGCCGAGGACGGCGCGTGAAGATCGATCAGCTCGACCTCAAGGCGTACGGCCACTTCACCGGTCAACGCCTCGATTTCCGCGGCAGTGCCAGGCTGCATATCATTTGCGGGCCAAACGAGGCCGGCAAGACTACCCTTTGGCGGGCGATCAACGGTGCCCTCTTCGGGGTTCCCGAACAGACCCGTGACGGCCACCGGCATGGCAAGCCAAAGCTGCGGGTAGGGGTGGTGCTCACGTCTTCCGCTGGTGAACAACTGGCCGTCATGCGCCGCAAGGGCCGCGTCAATACCCTGCTCAGCTACAACCCGGCAAGTGGCGACGAGTTGTCGGAGACCGTCCCGGAGGAACGCCTGCGCGAATGGCTGGGTGGCCTCAGCCAGGGGCTCTTTCTGGCGATGTTCAGCCTCGATCACGAAGCCCTGGTGCACGGTGGCGAAGCGCTGGCGCAAGGCAAGGGGGATGCCGGCGAAAGCCTCTTCGAGGCCGGCGCTGGCCTCGGCTCGATCCGTGCCCTGCGGGCAAGGCTCGACCGTGAAGCCGAAACCTTGTTCAAGCCGCGCGCGTCCACCTCGGTCATCTACCGCACGCTGTCGCAATACGAAGAGTCTCGCAAGCAGGCGAAGGACGCTGCTGTGCGTCCGGCCGAGTGGAATTCCAGAAAGGCTGCACTGGCAACGGCGGATAGCGAATACGCTGCAGCCAGGGTCGAGCAGGCGCGCCTGCTCAAGGAAGCTCGCCGACTGGAGCGGCTGGCGGCGATTCTCCCGGATGTGGCCGCTCTCGAACTGGCGCAGCAGCGCCTGGCTGAACGGGCCGGTGTGCCTATGCTTCCACCTTCTGCTTCTGCCGAGCGGGTGGCGGCGGTCACCAAGCAGAACGCCGGCATTGAAGCCGAGCGGGTGGCTTCGCAACGTTGGCGGCAGCACCAGGCTGAACTCGAGGCGATCGAGATCAACGACGCCGTGCTGGCCGATGCGGAATCCGTCGAGGCGCTCCAGCACGCGACCGGCACCTACCGTGAGGCGAGCATGCAGCTCGCCAAGGCAGCATTCGGCATCGAAAGGGCGCGCGGCGAGTTTGCTGCCATCCTCAGGCAGATCGCCGGTGAACAGTGGCCAGAACAGCCGTTGCAATGGCTTCCGGATCCGACCGGTGTGGCGAGGATTCGGGCCCTGATCACTGCCGGTGCGATGCTCAAGGCGACTCACCGGGCATGCCTCAAGACTTTCGGCGAGAAGCAGTTCGAGTTGCAGCAGCTCGACGCGGAAATTTTCGGCCTTGGGAGCGAAGATTGCTCGGGAGATCTGGGGGCCTTTCTCGACTCGATCGCCGATCGTGGCGATCCCGAAGCTGGGGCGCAACAACTCGAAGACGAAGCGACGGCGGCAGAAGTGCAGCTCAACAGCGAAGCCGGAGTCCTGAAAATGGCCTCCGCCGAGGCGGTGGCAAAAACCACGATTCCGCTCGAAGCGGAAGTCCAGTCGCTCAAGTCGGAGGACGAAGAGCTGCGTCGTCGGACGCGCTCGATTCGGGAGGCGATGGAAAAGATCGAGAACGATCTTGCCGCCTTGCGGGGTGAAATCAAGGGCCTGGAGATCCGTGGCGAGGTGCCGACCAAGGCCGCGCTGGCGCTTGAGCGAGAGAAGCGGGACCTGCTCTGGCTGGGCATTCGCCGCCACTTCATGCCAATGGCGGGTGAATCGCAGGCAGCGGAGCCACCGCCGTCGAGCGAACCCTACGAACACGCCGTGACTCGTGCCGATACTACCGCCGACGGCCTCTTTGCCGATGCCGAGCGCGTGACCCGCTACGCCGAATTTCGTGTCCGCGAAACCCAGATGCAGAGCACACTCGATCTGGAACAAGGCCGGGCGGCGACGGTCGGCAAGGACCGGGCGGATCTCGAACGGCGCTGGAGTGAGCTGATCGGTGTGCATGGCTGGCCTCCCCTGAAGCTCGGCGAAGGGGCGCCATGGATCGCCAGGCGCGAAGCCTTTCTGCAGCGCCGCAATGCCTGGCAGGCCACGCGGCAGGAGGCAGAGCAAAGGCGTCGGCGTGCGCGTGAGATCCGTAGCCGACTCAGCGAAATTTTTGGCCTGATGAAGCGGCCGGTCCCGGCACCCAGCGAGCGGCTTTCGGAAACGCTGGCACGCGCCCGTGCCATCGCCAGGCAGCACGCCGACCATCTGACCCAGCGACAACTCAAGACGACCGCCAGGGCAAAGGCGGCTGCCGCGGTCCAGCATGCCGGGGCCGCTGAAATTGCCAGCCGCAGGCAACTGGACGAGTGGATGAAGCAATGGGGCGAAGCCATGCTGGCGATTCGTCTGGCCAGCGAGGCCAGCGAGGAAGAAGCGGACGCTCGACTCGAACAGCTTGCTGCGCTGGCCTTGGCGCGTGCCGCGCTGGACCAGGCGGAGAACGAGCAGCGTAACGCCGGTATCCAGATTGACGACTACGAATCCCGACTCACCAGGACCTGGCTGCGCGTCCGTCATCAGCCGATTCCCGAAGACGGACGAACCCACGATGTCCTGGCCGGCGAGTTGTACCGCGAACTGGGGGCGGCCCGTTTGCAGCAGGACAGGAAAAACACGCTCACGCAACAGCTCGCCGATGCCCAGCAGGCTGTGGCCGCAGCTCGCCAGTCTGCGCAGGATGCCGCCGCGATCATCGACAGGCTCCTGCAGCAGGCGGACTGCCGGACGCTCGAAGATCTTGAACTGGTCGAAGGCGAGAGCGCCCTGCGCGCCGCCCTGGTGACGGAAGTGCGGGAAATCGAAGCCCGGCTGGTGAAGTCAGCGGGTTTGTCGCTGGCTGAAGCGCTCAGGCAGGCGCGTGGCCAGGATCCGGATGCGATTGCCGAGGCCCTCGACTACAACATGCGGGAACAGGAACGAAGTGCCGCAACGGTACAGCACCACCACGAAGTGTACCTGGACGCCAGGCAGGCGTTCGAAAAGATGGACGGTTCCGCCGTGGCTGCCGATGCGCAGCAGAAAGCCGCGCAGTACGCCGCCCGGATCAGTGAACTCGGGGCCGACTATGCCGCGACGCGGATTGCTTCGGCGGTGATTGCCCAGGTCATCGATGCCTACCAGAAACGGAACCAGGGGCCGCTCGTCGAGCAAGCTTCGCGGCGATTTGCGGTGATCACGGCCGGCCGTTATCGTGGCGTGGTCGTCGATTACGACGACGAGCGGCAGATCCTCAAAGCCGTTCGCGCCGATGGCGAGCGTCTGACGATGGATCAACTGAGCACCGGGCGCCGCGATCAGCTCTTTCTCGCCTTGCGGCTGGCCGCCATCGAAGGGCACCTTGAAAACGGCGAGCCCTTGCCGGTGATCGTTGATGACATCCTGATCCAGTTCGACGACGAGGCCGCGGCGGCGACCTTCCAGGTCCTGGCTGATCTCTCCCTGCGTACGCAGGTGCTGTTCCTGACGCACCACGAGCACTTGCTCGACGTGGCGCGGGCGGCCATTGGTGACGACGCGTATCGGGTACAACGCCTGTCGCCGTGATCCGGCAGGAATATGCCGCGAGGCGGTTGAGCGGCAAAGATGGCGGAACTGGTGGTCTGTGCTCGACAAGGATGCCCCGCCGGTCTGTTAGACTAGCTCCCCGCACTCCAGCCGCTCTGGCCGAGACAGGATTCGCAAGCCGCGGACGGGGTATTATCGTCAATAGCCGTGCCAAGCCAGATGAGCAGACGACCCCGCACCAAGACCCGAACCCTTGCCAGCGCGCCGCCAGAGCCATTAGAGCAGGCGCCGAACCGCAAACGCTTGCGGGTCGTGGCGCTTTTTTGGGGCGTGCTGGTCGCTGCCCTAGTGGCTGTGCTGGCGAACGCTTTCAAGGGTACTCCGGGCAGCGACACGTCGCCGCTGCCGGTGGCCGGGACACCCACCGCGCAGCCGGCGGCCGTCGCGGCCACGCACGTCGGTAGTGCGACCTGCAAAGCCTGTCACGAAAGCGAGTTCATCGCGTGGTCGGGTTCGCATCACCAATTGGCCATGCAGGACGCCAGCAGCGCCACGGTGCTCGGTGATTTTGCCAACGCCAGGTTCAAGCAGAACGGCGTCGAGTCGACCTTTTTCAAGCGCGGCGAGCAGTTCATGGTGCGCACCGATGGTCCGGATGGCAAGTTGGCCGACTACGAAGTGCGTTACACCTTCGGTGTCTATCCGCTGCAGCAGTATCTGATTCCCTTCGCCGGCGGGCGTTATCAGGTGCTGCCGCTGGCCTGGGACACGCGGCCGCAAAGCGCCGGCGGCCAGCGCTGGTTCCATCTCTACCCAAAGCAGAAGGTCGACCACCAGGATCCGCTACACTGGACCGGGGTGTACCACAACTGGGCCCTGCAGTGTGCGGAGTGCCATTCGACCAACCTCCGCAAGGGCTACGGCGCGGCCAGCGATAGCTATCAGACCCGCTACAGTGAAATCAACGTCGCCTGTGAAGCCTGCCATGGGCCGGCTTCCAGGCACCTCGACTGGGCCAGGCAGAGCAAAGCACCCTACGCGATAGGGGACGACAAAGGCTTGCCGACGTTGAAGAGTCGCTGGAACGAAGCCTGGAAGTTTCCCGCGGACGGTGCCAGGGTGGCGGTGCGCGACCATCCTGCCGCGGTTGCCGGAATGAACAGTTGTGCGGCCTGCCACGCGCGTCGCTCGACGCTCCGTGAGGAGCGCGAGCCCGGCGCCGCGCTCGAAGACAGCCACCGCCTGGCCATGCTCACCGCCCCGAACTACCATCCCGACGGCCAGCAGCGTGAGGAAGTCTATGTCTGGGGTTCATTCCTGCAGAGCAGGATGTACCAGAATGGCGTGACCTGCATGGACTGCCATGAGCCACATGCGCAAAAGCTGCGGGCCGAAGGCAATGCGCTGTGTACGCGTTGCCACGCCGCCGCCGGGTTCGACACGCCGAAGCACCATCGGCATACCGTCGGTGATCAGGGCGCGCAGTGCGTCAACTGTCACATGCCCACGCAGAACTACATGGTCATTCACGCCCGGCAGGATCACAGTCTGCGCGTTCCTCGTCCGGATCTCTCGGTCATGCTCGGCAGTCCGAATGCCTGTAACCAGTGCCACATCGACAGGAATCCGCAATGGGCAGCCCGGGTGATGGATCAGTGGTACGGCAAGAGCTGGCGCGAGCGACCGGAGTATGGTTCCATCCTGCACGCCGGCGAGACGCAGGGTCTGCGCGCCTTGCCCGGTCTGCTCGATCTTGCCGCCCGTACGACGGCACCGGCGATCGTGCGGGCGACAGCGGCGACGCTGGCGCAGCCCTATGCCCATCCCGGTACCTTGCCGGCGGCGCGCGCACTGTTGCAGGACCCTGATCCATCAGTGCGGATTGCCGCCCTGGGTCTGGTGGCGGCCGTCGACCCGGTCAACCGCGTGCTGAGCGCCTCACCCCTGCTCAGTGACCGTGTCCTCGGGGTACGCATCGAGGCCGCTCGCGTTCTGGCCGACATTCCGGATAGCCAGATCCCCAGCGGCAGGCGGGCCGCACGCGCGACGGCGTTGCAGGCGTATGAAAGCGCCCTGGCGCTGGAGGCCGACTGGCCGTCCGGGCAGCTGAACCTTGGCAACCTGCGTTTGCGCCAGGGACGCACCGAGGAAGCGATCGCCGCTTTCGAACGCGCCCTCAAGCGGGATGCGCAATTTGCCGGCGCCTACGTCAACCTCGCCGATGCCTTGCGCCAGCTCGGGCGTGAGCAGGAATCCGAAAGGGTACTTCACCGTGGTCTGGCCGCCTTGCCACGCGATGCCGATCTGCATCATGCCCTCGCTTTGCTATTGACGCGTCGGGGTGACCAGGCCGCTGCTCTGAAAGAATTCGGCGAAGCGGCCCGGCTGGCTCCGGAAAACGCCCGTTACGCGTACGTGCTAGCGCTCGCCGTCGATTCTGCGGGCCAGCGCGAGCAGGCGATGGTGCTGCTGCGCCGTGCCGACAAACGTCACCCGGGCGACCCCGAAATCCTCGGCGCCTTGTTGTCGATGAGTCGCGAGTCGGGTGAACGCCAAGTCGCCCTGAGCTACGCGCAACAACTCGCCGGGATCTTGCCGGACAACGCCAATCTGCGTCGCCTGATTGCCGAACTGCAGGCGCAGTGAGGCCACCACGCCGCCGACGGCTGATCGTTGCGGGTGGTGGCCAGCGAGACTGCCACGCAGGTGGCCGCGTCGCTTATAGTGCACGGGTTTGCCGGGCAGCGCGGCCGGCGCGCTGCCGCGGGCGGCCGTATTCGGGTGTACAGGGAGGGTTCCATGCGTTCAGGGCAGGTGCTGTTGTTTTCGCTGTGGGTAAGTTGCGCGGCCTGGGCGGCGCCACCGGAGGCCGCGCCGGAGGTGCCGCAAACGCTCGAAGCCGCCGCAGAGCAGCGGGAACGGGCGGCGTCGATGCGTGCCGAGGCGGAGCGCCGTCATCAGGCCGATCAGGACCGTTGCTACACGAAGTTGCTGGTCAACGATTGCCTGGTTGCGGCCAAGAAGCGTTATACGGCGTCCATCATCGAGGCGCGCAAGCTCGATCAGCCGGCTCGTGACTTCGAACGGCAGGCGAAGCGGCAGGAAGTCGAAGCCAAGGAAACCCAACGCGCCGCCGATCAGCAGCAACGCGAGGCCAATCAGCAGGAGAGCGCCGAGCGCCACCGGACCGAGGAAGCCGCGAAGGCCAGCGCGCGCGAAAAGAAGCTCGCCGACAAGGCGAGAAAGGCTGAAGAGGGGCAGAAGAAAACGGCCGCCGAGCAGGCCAGGCGGCAGGCGAAACTGCAGAAGCGTGCCCAGCAGGACGCCGAGCGCGAGGCCAGGAAGGCTGCCCGCGAGGGCAGCAAGCCGGCTCCCGCCAACTGATCGCGTGTGTCAGGCGATGCCCTGGCTTGCCAGGTACTCTTCGTAGTTGCCCGGGTAGTTGACCACCTTGCCATCGAGGCGCACTTCGAGGACACGCGTGGCCAGCGACGAGACGAACTCGCGGTCGTGCGAAACGAAGACCAGCGTACCCTTGAACTTTTCGAGCGCGGTGTTGAGCGACTCGATCGATTCCATGTCCAGGTGGTTGGTGGGCTCGTCCATGATCAGCACGTTCGGTTTCATCAGCATCAGCTTGCCGAAGATCATCCGGCCCTGCTCGCCGCCAGAGATCACCTTGACCGCCTTGCGCACCTCGTTGCCGGAGAACAGGAGGCGTCCGAGGGTGCCGCGGATCAGTGTCGCGAGGTCCTCGCCGTCGCTCGCGCTGCTGCGCGCGTAGCCGGCGATCCAGTC
>JAKOZI010000098.1 GCA_029780075.1 Pseudomonadota bacterium | reverse complement strand
CACTGATCCGGTAACGAGCAACTGGTCTCGAAAGCCAGTGGCTCGAAGTGCATGCCCGGCGCGTTGAGGTTTTCGTCCTTGCCGCGCCCGCTGTGCACGCGATAGAAGCCGCCGACGACAAAGCGGTCGATCATGTAGACGACGGGTTCGGCGACCCCCTCGTCCTTGCCGCTGCCCACCCGCTCGTAGCTATGAACGCCTTCCTGGATGATCACCTGCGAAACCGCCAGACCTTCCTTGATCACCGACATCTTGTTGCGCTGTCGGCGATTGAGACCGGTCACCTGGGACGCATCCTTGACCGTCATCACCCCCATGCCATAGGTACCGGCATCGGCCTTGACCACCACGTAGGGCGTCTCGTCGATCGCGTATTCCTGGTATTTCTCGCGGATCAGGCCGAGAACGGCATCGACATTGGCAGCCAGACACTCCTCACCCTGCCGCTCGTGGAAGTTGACACTGTCACAGACCGAAAAATAGGGATTGATCCGCCACGGGTCAATGCCGACGAGCCTGGCAAAGTCACCCGCGACTTCGTCGTAAGCAGCAAAGTGGTTGGATTTGCGGCGCACCGCCCAACCGGCGTGCAACGGTGGCAACACGAACTGTTCGTCGAGATGCTGCAGAATTGCAGGAATACCTGCCGAAAGATCGTTGTTGAGCAGGATCGCGCAGGGATCGAAATCCTGCAGGCCAATCCGCCGGCGATTGCGCAGCACCGGTTCGAGAAGCAGTGTCGTACCGTCGGGCAAGGTCAGCGGCGTCGGCTTGTCGATTTCCGGCAGCAGCGAGCCCAGGCGCACCTCAAGACCGGTCAAGCGCAGGATTGCCGCGATCCGGGCCACATTCTGCAAATAAAAGACGTTGCGCGTATGGTTTTCAGGAATCAGCAGCAACCTCCTGGCGTCGGGGCAGATGCGGTCGACAGCCGTCACCACCGCCTGGACACAGAGCGGCAGGAACGTGGCGTCAAGATTGTTGAATCCCCCGGGAAACAGATTCATGTCCACCGGCGCCAGCTTGAAACCGGCATTGCGCAGATCGACGGAACCGTAAAAGGGCGGCGTATGTTCCTGCCATTGACCGCGCAACCAGCGCTCGATTTCCGGCATGGCATCGAGGACACAACGTTCGATCTCCAGCAGCGGACCGCTAAAGGCCGTCGTGAGGCGTGGAACCATGGGCTTTTCTCCTTCCCTTCGGCACCGGCCGGGGCCGGGAAATGCTCGGTGGCAAAACTTGCAGCGGCGGCATGAGAGACGCATCCGCCGGCTGCGATCTTACACCGCCGCCGGGCAGGAAGGCACGGAACGACTCGGGAAGCGGTGACTGCTCAAGACTACGTTGGGTAAACAGGTATCGACCGTCACAGACAAAGCCGAGGTCGGACCAATCGACCGCATTCAGCGCGGCAGCCAGCGCCTGCACATCGACCGTCGGGTCATGGGCAAAAATCGCCAGCACCGACCCGTCGTAGTGCGTGCAAGGGTGTACGAAGAAGGGTCGCGACCGGCGCGTCTTGTTGTTGACATACACGCGCGGCTGTTCCGTCTGATGGTAGCCACGCCCCCACTGCCACCAGTTGGAGTCGTCGAATGGCCGGATACGACGCGCGATCAGACGCTCCCTGTGCGGCAGCAGCATCGCTGGCGGCGGATCGCCCGGCGCACACCAGAGCATGCGCCGAGTGTTACCGGTGGCCACGGTCGCCGAGCAGACGAAGCTGCGGTTGCCATGATCCTCGCTGGCATAGAGATCGTCAGCACCAGAGACTGCCCCCACCTTGACGAAGGCGATATCGGCGAGCTGCAGGGCATAGTCGCCGCGCGTGAAGAGCAGGTGCCCGCCACTCTCGACAAAATGTCGCTCCTCCCACTGCAGCCGGGCCAGACCCGCCAGACCGTCGGCCACGCCCTGCTGCGCATGGCGCGTCAGACGCAAGAAGTTGTCGCGTTCGAAACGCCAGATCGCGCAGTTCGGCGCCGCCCCGTCGAATAGCCGTGAATCCCCGAGATCGACGAAATCGGTGATCGTTCCCGCGGTGTGCAGCAGCCGATTGAGCGGTACCGCCGAAGTGGCCTTGACGAAATCTCGCGGCGTGATGAACACCAGTTCACCGCCCGGCGCCAGATGCCGCAGACACTTCTCGATGAAGTACAGATACAGGTTGGCGCGCCCGTCGAGGACGCTGCGCCGGACATGCCGGCGCGTCTCGGGCTGGATATCCTGGTAGCGCACATACGGCGGATTGCCGATGATGGTGGCAAATGTCTCGCGCTCCGGCAATTCGAAGAAGTCCATCACCCGCGCCCCGGCGGGTGCGTGGCGTGCGTCGATCTCGATGCCCAGCGCAAACGGAAAATGCTGCAGGAAGGCGCCGTCACCACAGGCCGGCTCAAGCACCCGCCCGCAGTTGCGAACCAGAGCCAGCATCGCGTCGACGATCATCGGTGGCGTAAACACCTGCCCGAGTCGACTGACGTCGCAATCGGGTCGTCGTACCTCGCTCACCGCCATCGCCGGGCAGCCGCGCGATCGCCTGGAGGAGAAAACGACGGCCAGCCTGGGCGGCTCACTGGAGGCCTTCCTGAACCATCAGGACCTTCCGGATCGGGACGGTAGTCGTTGGTCGGCAGCACATCAAGGCGCCCCCCAGGGCATCACCGGTACCGTCGAAATGCTGTTTGCCGGCGCGCCATTGACAAGCTTGCGGCTGATCGCGAGATAGACCAGTGTCTTGTGGGCTTCGTCCCACATCCGGACAACGCGCGTCTCCTTGAACAGAATCGAGGTGTCTTCGGCAAACACCGTCGCCTCCTTGGGGAGCTTCGCAGGCAGCGTGATCGGTCCGGTCTGCCTGCAGGCCAGCGAGAATTGCGACGGGTCCTGCGCCAGCCCGAACGAGCCACTGACGCCACCGGTCCTGGCCTGACTGACATGGCAGGTGATACCCGGTATTTTGGGGTCGGGGAAACTTTCGACGCAGACCCGGTGATTGGCCCCCACCAGCTTCCACTCGGTGGTCACACAGCCGACCTGCTCAGCCAGCACCAGCGTGCTGCACAGGACCAGCACCCCGCACACGCTGGCCTGTTTATATCCACTCGTGCTCGTCTTGGTCTTCACAAATTCATTCTCCTTTGCAGCACCAGGAGCTTAACCGCCACGCCCCGGCACCGCCTGCCAACAATCAGCGCTCGGGACAGGCTTCCAGCATCACGTTGCCGAGTTGTCCAACCGGTGAACCACGGCGGGCGCGCAGACCGCAATGCCGCTCTTCGGAAAGCAGCGTCTTGATCCGGTTGCGGACCGTACCCTTGATCGTCACCCGCGCACCCAGGGTGGCCACCACGGCGCGCAGCGACTCACCTTCGCGCAGCGCGATGAACTGGACCCCCTTGCCGGCCGACAGGCGTTTCATCTGTTCCAGGGGGAAGATCAACAGGCGACCGTCCTCCGATAATGCTGCCAGATGATCCTTGCCCGCAAGCCTCACCGGTGGCAGGATGGTTGCGCCATCTTCGACGCTCAGAAAGGCCTTGCCCGCCTTCTGACGCGAAAGCAGGTCGGCGTAGGTACAGACAAAGCCGTAACCGGAGGTCTTGGCAACCAGCAATTGCTCCTCCGGCAAGCCGGTCAGCACGTGCGCAATTTTCCCGGTGCCGAGGTCGACGAACGATGACAGCGGCGCACCCATGCCGCGACCGTCCGGCAAGCTGGCGACCGCCACGGTAAACGCCCGGCCTTCGGTCGAGAGGATGACCAGCGAATCGACCGAGCGACACTCCTGCGCCGAACCGGCGCGGTCACCATCCTTGAAGACAACCCCCGAGAGGTCCAGCCCGTGCCCCTGCCTGACACGCGCCCAGCCCTTCTCGGAAATGATCACCGTGACCGGCTCGTCGGCGACGGCGGCAACCTCCGCGCGCGACGCGATGGCCGCCGGCTCGATGATCGTCCGACGCACGTCGCCGTGCTTCTCGGCATCGGCCCTGATTTCGCGGATCACCTGCCGGCGCAGCAGCGCGTCGCTACCCAGGAGCTTGAGCAGTCCTTCGCGCTCGCCGCGCAGTTTCGCCAGTTCCTGCTCGATCCTGATCCCTTCGAGCCGCGCCAGTTGACGCAGGCGGATTTCGAGGATGTCTTCCGCCTGCCGATCAGACAGCATGAAGCGCGCCATCAGCGCCGCTTTCGGGTCATCCGATTCGCGGATGATGCGGATCACTTCGTCGATGTTCAGGAAGACGATGTGCCGGCCTTCCAGAATGTGGATGCGGTCATCGGCCTTTTGCAGGCGATATTCGGTACGCCGGTGTACGGTCCGGATGCGGAAAGCGCACCACTCGCCAATCAACTCGGCCAGCGATTTCTGGCAAGGCCGGCCGTCGATGCCGACCGCAACCAGATTGATCGGCGCCGAGGTTTCAAGGCTGGTATGGGCCAGCAGCAGGGCCACGAACTCATTGCGGTCGATGCGCGAGGTGCTCGGCTCAAAGACCAGTCGCACATCGTCGTCCTTGCCCGACTCGTCGCGCGCCCGATCGAGCTGCGAAGCCATCAGCGCCTTGAGCTGCGCCGCCGGCTGCTCGATCGCCTTCTTGCCCGCCTTGGGCTGCGGGTTGAGCAACGCTCCGATTTCGGACAGCACCTTGGCCGACGAAACGCCCGGCGGCAACTCCTTGAACACCACCTGCCAGGCACCGCGCGCCATCTCCTCGATCTCGTAGCGGGCACGCACGCGCAGGCTACCGCGGCCACTGCCGTACGCGGCGGCGATATCGCCGGGCGCAGAGATGATCTGCCCTCCCCCCGGATAATCCGGCCCCGGAACATGCTGCATCAACTCGCCGACGCCAGCTTGCGGATGCTCGATCATGTGCATCGCCGCAGCGGCGACCTCGCGCAGGTTATGCGAGGGCATTTCGGTGGCCATGCCCACGGCAATTCCAGAAGCGCCGTTGAGCAACAGGAACGGCAGCCGCGCCGGCAGGAAGGCCGGTTCCTCGAAGGAACCGTCGTAATTCGGCTGAAAATCGACGGTGCCTTCACCCAGTTCACCGAGCAACAGTTCGGCGATCGGTGTCAGGCGTGCTTCCGTGTAGCGCATCGCCGCCGCGTTGTCGCCGTCACGCGAGCCGAAATTCCCCTGCCCATCAACCAGCGGATAGCGCAGCATGAACGGCTGCGCCACCCGCACCATCGCGTCATAGGCCGAAGTGTCGCCGTGCGGGTGGTACTTGCCGATCACGTCGCCGACGACGCGTGCCGACTTCACCGGCTTGGCGGTCGCCGACAGCCCCAGCTCACGCATCGCGAACAGGACCCGACGCTGCACCGGTTTCAGTCCGTCCTTGACATCCGGTAGCGCCCGGCCCTTGACCACCGCTATGGCGTATTCCAGGTAGTCGCGCGCCGCCGAGTCGTGCAGCAGAATGCTGTCATCGTCTTCCACGGCCGGCGGCGCTGGAGGCGCTGGAGGCGCTGGGGGTGCCGGCGGTGGCGACTGGCCATCGGCAGGCAGGTCGGCAAACAGGTCGGGGGTCGAATCTTTCCTCACTTGCGGTTCACCTTCAGGTCTCCGCGCCGACCAGGGCGCCGTTTTCTTCCATCCACGCCCGCCGGCCGGCGGACTCGTTCTTGCCCATCAACATGTTCATCACCGGGCGCGCCGTCTCGACGCCGGGCATGCGGATGCGCATCAGGCGGCGGGTATCCGGCGACATCGTCGTCTCCCAAAGCTGTTCGGGATTCATTTCGCCGAGTCCCTTGAATCGTGAAATCGAGACCGCCTCCGGCTTGACCCCCTCAAGTCGCAGGCGATCGATGGCCGCTTCGAGTTCGGCATTGTCGAGCGCATAGATCTTGCGGGGTGGACGGGTCTTGCCCTGGCCTGGAACATCAAGACGATACAGCGGTGGCTGCGCGAAGAAGAGATGGCCGCTGGCGATCAACTTCGGGAAATGCCGGTAAAAAAGAGTGCATAGCAGGACGCGGATGTGCGAGCCGTCGACGTCGGCATCGGTCATGATCACCACCTTGCCGTAGCGCAGGTTCGCCAGGACTACGTCGGGGGCGCTCGCCTGATGCGGATCGATACCCAGCGCCACCGCAATGTCGTGCACTTCGCGGTTGGCGAACAGGCTGCCGGCTTCGACCTCCCAGGTATTCAGCACCTTGCCGCGCAGCGGCAGGATCGCCTGCAATTCCTTGTCGCGTCCCGACTTCGCCGAACCGCCAGCGGAGTCGCCCTCGACCAGGAAGATCTCGTTGCGGCTGGTGTCCTCGCTCTGGCAATCGGAAAGCTTGCCCGGCAGGATGGCCACCCCGGACTGCTTGCGCTTCTCGACCTTCTGACCTGCCCGCGTTCGCGCCTGCGCCGCGCGGATGGCCAGTTCGGTAATCCGCTTCGCCGCCTCGGGGTGCTCGTTGAGCCACAGTTCCAGGGAGTCGCGCAGCATGCGGGCCACCAGTGCGACCGCGTCACGCGAGTTCAGGCGCTCCTTGGTCTGACCCTGGAAAGAGGGATCGAGCATGCGCACCGCGAGAACGAAGCTGGCGCGCGCAAAAACGTCTTCAGCCGCCAGCTTCACCCCCTTGGGCAACAAGGCGTGGTGCTCGGCGAAGCTGCGGATGGCATCGAGGGTCGCTTGCCGCAGGCCGGCTTCGTGCGTGCCACCGGCCGTCGTCGGGATCAGGTTGACGTAGGATTCGCGCGCCAGCGCACCCTCGGCGGTCCAGCAGATCGCCCAGGCTGCACCCGAGCCAAACGGAAAAGTCTCGTCACCTTTCGCCACGTACTTTTCGCTGCTGAACACCGGCGCCACCATTTCCGCGTCGAGTTGTTCGCTCAGATACTGCACCATGCCTTTGGCGAAGCACCATTCGCTGCTCACGCCGTCCTCGACGGTCAGCGAAACCTGCAGGCCGGGCAGCAGCAGCGCCTTGCTGCGCAACAGCCGTTCGAGCTGCGCCAGCGGAATCGTCGGCGAATCGAAGAAGGTCGGGTCCGGCCAAGCGCGCAAGCGCGTGCCGGTCGCTTTTTTCGGCGCATCGCCGACACGGCGCAGCGGCTCCACGACCTCACCGCCGGCAAAAGCCATCTGATGCCGGGCGCCGTCGCGAACCACCTCGACCTCCAGGCGTGTCGACAAGGCATTGGTCACCGAGACACCGACGCCGTGCAAGCCACCTGAAAAGCGGTACGCCGAAGCACCATCATCCTTGTTGAACTTGCCGCCGGCGTGCAGTCGGGTAAACACCACTTCCAGGGTCGGGACCTTCTCGATCGGATGCATTTCCACGGGAATGCCACGCCCGTCATCCTGAACGGTGACGGAATGATCCTGGTGGAGCGTCACCGCGATGCGCCTGCAATAACCGCCCAGAGCCTCATCGGCAGCGTTGTCGATGGCTTCCTGGATGATGTGCAAGGGGCAATCGGTACGCGTGTACATCCCGGGACGATGGCGCACCGGCTCCAGTCCCTTGAGGACAGCGATCGATTCTGCGGTGTAACTCATTACGCTGATCTCTCCAGCAGACCGGCCCGGCTACGTGGTCACGCACCGCCTAGGGTGTCGGAGTCCCCTGCATCGCTGCAGCTTCATCACCCGGCGGCGGCAATACCCCACCCCGTCGAGGCCGGCCAAAAACGAAAGCGCCAGAGCGGGGTCTGGCGTTTGGTTCCATAAAGGTGCGGAGTGTACTACCGAAGCACCCGTGATGGCGGCAGATCCCGGTTCCCGGGCGCAATCTGCCGCCTGCCGTGAGAGGAGTCCCGCTACTTGCTCAACAAGCGCATTCCCCGCTCGAGGCCGTCGAGTGTCAGCGGAAACATCCGCCCGCCGAGCAGATTGTGGATCAGCGAAGTCGATTGCCGGTAAGGCCATGAATGTTCCGACTCGGGGTTCAGCCAGATGGTCTGTGGCCAGTTTTCGGCCAGGCGGCGCAACCAGGTCGCGCCGGGTTCGGCGTTATTGAACTCGACACTGCCGTTAGGCTGTACCAGTTCGTAGGGACTCATCGACGCGTCGCCGACAAGGATCAATTTGTAGTCGTTGCCGTACTTGTGCATCACGTCCGGCGTGGGAACGCGCTCGCTGTGGCGACGCCGGTTATCCCGCCACAGATAGTCGTAAACACAGTTGTGGAAGTAATAGTGTTCGAGGTGCTTGAATTCGCTGCGGCAGGCCGAGAAGAGTTCCTCGCAGACGCGGATGTGATCGTCCATCGAACCGCCGATATCGAGGAAAAGCAGCACCTTGACGGCATTGTGACGCTCCGGCCGCAGTTGCAGATCGAGCCAGCCGGCGTTGCGGGCGGTACCGGCGATGGTGCCTTCGAGATCGAGTTCCTCGGCGGCCCCTTCACGGGCAAAACGGCGCAGGCGACGCAGGGCGACCTTGATGTTGCGCGTGCCCAGTTCGACGCTGTCGTCCAGATTGCGGAATTCACGCTTCTCCCAGACCTTGACCGCCGACCGGTTTTCGCTCCGGCCACCGACGCGGATACCCTCGGGGTGCGTGCCGCCATGACCGAACGGCGAACTGCCGCCACTGCCGATCCACTTGCTGCCGCCGGAGTGACGCTCCTTCTGTTCGGCGAGGCGCTGCCGGAAGGTCTCCATCAGCTGGTCCCAGCCCAGTTTTTCCAGCCTCGCCCGTTCAGCGTCGGTGAGATGCTTCTTCACCGCCTGCCGCAGCCAGTCTTCCGGAATCAGCACCTCCATACCCGGCAGCGCCTCGACCCCCTTGAAGTACTCGCCGAACGCGCGGTCAAACTTGTCGAAGTGCGTCTCGTCCTTGACCAGGATGGCGCGCGCCAGAACGTAGAAATCGTCGAGACTATGTTCGATGACGTGCTTCTGCAGCGCTTCGAGCAGGGCGAGAAACTCCTTGATCGAGACCGGCAACCGGCTCGCCTTGAGGTGCAGGAAGAAATCGATGAGCATCGTCGGCCTTGATCAGCCGGTCAGCGGTTGTGGCGGGCCATGAAGATCAGGCGCTCAAAGAGATGGACGTCCTGCTCGTTTTTCAGCAAGGCGCCGTGCAGCGGCGGGATGGCCGTCTTCTGGTCCTTGCTGCGCAGTGCTTCCGGTGGAATGTCCTCGGCAAGCAGCAGCTTGAGCCAGTCGAGCAACTCCGACGTCGAGGGCTTCTTCTTCAGGCCGGGAATTTCGCGCAGTTCGAAGAACACCTCCAGCGCCTCGCGCAGCAACGTCGGCTTCAGGCCGGGAAAATGCACGTCGACGATGCGGGTCATCGTCTCCTTGTCAGGAAACTTGATGTAGTGGAAGAAACAGCGCCGCAGGAAGGCGTCGGGCAGTTCCTTCTCGTTATTCGAGGTGATGAACAGCACCGGCCGATGGCGGGCACGCACTTTCTGGCGGGTTTCGTAGACGAAGAACTCCATGCGATCGAGTTCGCGCAGCAGATCGTTGGGAAATTCGATGTCGGCCTTGTCGATTTCGTCGATCAGCACCACCGAAGGCGTTTCACATTCGAAGGCCTGCCAGAGGACACCCTTGACGATGTAACTGCCGATGTCTGCAACCCTGGCCTCGCCAAGCTGCGAATCGCGCAGGCGCGAGACGGCGTCGTATTCATAGAGCCCCTGCTGCGCCTTGGTCGTCGACTTGATGTGCCACTCGAACAGCGGTAGCCCAAGCGCAGCGGCAACCTCCTCGGCCAGCATGGTCTTGCCGGTACCCGGCTCACCCTTGATCAACAGTGGGCGCTGCAGGGTGATCGCGGCGTTGACCGCCAGAGTCAGATCGCCGGTAGCAACGTAACTCTCGGAACCGGAAAAGCGCATGGTAATGTTCCTCTCGAAGACGTGCTGATTCTACCCGCAAAGCTCAGGAGCAGTGTCGGTACCGCGGCCACGTAGCCAGCGGCCCAGCACCGAGAAGCGGACCGCAACGGCCTGCGAGGTTTGATGCGCCCACTCTCAGACTGTTCCCGCAGCGTGCAGACCCGCGATCTCGGCCGCCGAATAGCCGAGTCGCCGCAGGGTTTCGTCGGTGTGTTCGCCGAGTCCGGGGCCCAGCCACTCGGTGCTGCCCGGAGTGACCGACAGCTTCGGCACGATTCCCGGGATCCTGAACGTCTTGCCGTCGGGCAGCTTGGCCGATTCGATCATCTGCCTGGCCAGATACTGCGGGTCGGCAAACATGTCGGCGGCAGAGAACACCCGCGAAACCGGGACGTCGGCAGCGGTCAGGATGCGCAGCACCTCGCCTTCGGCATGTACAGCGGTCCAGGCGTCGATGGCGGCGTACAGTTCATCGCGGCGTGTGTCGCGCCCCGCGTTGTCGGCAAGTTGCGCGTCGTCGGCCAGATCGTCGCGGCCGATGGCCAGCATCAGCCGTCTGAAGATGGCGTCACCATTGCCGCCAATCGCGACATGCTTGCCGTCGCTGGTGGTGTGCGTATTGGAGGGAGTGATACCGGGCATGATGTTGCCGGTACGCTCGCGCACGAAACCGAAAACGTCGAATTCCGGGATCAGCGACTCCATCATCGCGAAGACCGCCTCGTACAGGGCGACATCGACCACCTGCCCCCGGCCACCCGCCTGTTCCTTGTGACGCAAGGCCAGCAGCGTACCAATCACTCCCCACAGCGCGGCGATCGAATCGCCGATCGAGATACCGGTCTTGACCGGTGGCCGATCCGGGAAACCGGTGACATAGCGCAAGCCGCCCATCGACTCGCCGATGGCGCCGAAACCCGGTTGCTGCGCCATCGGGCCGGTCTGGCCGAAACCGGAAAGACGCAACATGACCAGAGCGGGGTTGATCGCCGACAGCGTATCCCAACCCAGCCCAAGCTTCTCGAGCACGCCGGGGCGAAAGTTCTCGACCACGATGTCGGCTCCGCTGACGAGCTTATGGACGATCTCGCGCCCGGCCGGATGCTTGAGGTTCACCGTCACCGATTTCTTGTTGCGCGCCTGTACGTACCACCACAGCGAGGTCCCTTCGTAGAGCTTGCGCCATTTGCGCAGGGGGTCGCCACCGTCGGGAGATTCGATCTTGATCACCTCGGCGCCGAATTCCGCCAGGATGCGCGCGGCAAAAGGGC
Source organism: Pseudomonadota bacterium (assembly GCA_029780075.1). GTDB lineage: Bacteria > Pseudomonadota > Gammaproteobacteria > Burkholderiales > Rhodocyclaceae > Accumulibacter. The sequence continues at coordinate 140 of JAKOZI010000098.1, read as the reverse complement.
CGGCAATCAGGCTGCCGAGTTCGATGACCGTCAATCCGGTCAGGGGTTTGCTCAATGTCGTCATGGGAATGGAGATCCGTCCTGCTGTGGCACCCGATGCACCGCTGACGCGCGCGCCGAGGAGAAAGCACAAAGCCCCC
>JAKOZI010000061.1 GCA_029780075.1 Pseudomonadota bacterium | reverse complement strand
GTAGCGTCGAGCAACTGGTGCGTCAAGGGATGACCCTGGTTCCGGAGAAACGCGAACTCTTTGCCGAGATGAGCGTCGAGGACAACCTGCTCTTGGGAGCCTTCGACCGCTATCGGGCAGGTCATCGCGATCATCTGGAAACCATGGACCAGGTGTTCGACACCTTTCCACGCCTGATGGAGCGTCGAAACCAGATGGCCGCTACCCTCTCGGGCGGCGAGCGCCAGATGCTGGCCATGGGTCGGGCGCTGATGGCCAAACCCAGGCTGCTGCTGCTCGATGAACCGAGTCTTGGACTCGCACCTTTGGTCATCAAGGAAATTTTTCGTACCGTCGCGCAGCTGAAGCGGTTGGGCGTGGCGATCCTGCTCGTCGAGCAGAACGCCCGGGCCGCGTTGCAGGTCGCCGACTACGGCTATGTCCTGGAAACCGGAGAGTTGTCCCTGGAAGGGCCGAGCAGCGAATTGTCCATGGATCGGCGGGTGATCGAGAGTTACCTGGGCCTTGGGGGCCGCCTCTAGCCCCTCGCGACATAAGCGGCGCGGCCGCTCCGCAAGCGAAGCGGCAAGGCTGTCTTCACGAGAACCACTGTTTCTGATGCCTGGCCAGTGGTGACTTCGGCTGTGTTTTACCACTTACGGTGTGGTCGTCCTGTTGCAGGCCCTGACCCCAGAGGTGCTTCGCCTGGGAGAGCAGAATCCTTTCGCCGCCGTTGAGGCAGCCATCGGCATTGACGATGTCGACAATCGCCCGCAGTGCCTCTTTCTGCAGTTCGGGTGAGCGGATGTCTCCGAGCAGGTGATCGATCAGTTCACTATCCAGCTCGATCTGGCCGACATTGGGAGCGCGTGCGCATTGCATCAGGTCATTGCAGAATTCGTGGATCACCTGATCCAGGGTTGCGGCGTCGATGCGCAGCCTGCCGTAGATTTTGTGTTTTTCAAGCGACGCGAGTTCGCAGTGGTCAAGCGCACCATCGGCGAGCAGGGCAAGGGCTACGACTCGTGACATGGCTTCAGCGCTGTCGGTGGTGTAATTGCGCATAAGTTTCTCCTGAGGGGGTTGATCTGATACGACGCTTTGGACAAATGAACTATGCGGACGCAGCGTGATAAAGTCCAATGAGATATAATCGCTCAAGGTATTTGTTCGGACTTATATATGCCACGCCGCCGAATCACTTTTCGCCAACTCGAAACTTTCACCACAGTGGCGCACATGCGCAGCTTTTCCAAAGCAGCCGCTGTCCTGCACCTTACCCAGCCGGCCGTTTCACTGCAGATCAGGCAGATCGTCGAAACTCTGGGTCTGCCGTTGTTCGAGCAGTCAGGCCGCGAGGTCGTCCTGACCGCGGCGGGGGAGGAGTTGCTGCAGACCGCACGGGCCCTGGACGATGTCTGGGGTCGTTTC
>JAKOZI010000078.1 GCA_029780075.1 Pseudomonadota bacterium | reverse complement strand
GGGGAGTCAGGCTCAAGCGGGACGAGGGGAGGAGGCACGCTGACCCTGGTTCCGGCGGCCCTGGTTGCCGGTCCCGTGGCGTCTACACCCAGTCTGTCGCTCCACAGCCCTGAAGGCTGGCGACTCGACTTTGCCGCCCTGCCGCCTGCCGGGTGGCTGAACACCTTGTGGGCAGAGCGCTCATGAGCCCGTCTTTGGGGGCGGCGCCCGAGCGTATCTGGTTGGCCGTCGAAGCGGTGGACATGCGTCTGGGCATCGATGGGCTGTCGGCCCGCATTCAGGCCAGCCTCGGGCGTACGCCCTGTGACGGCACCGCCTACGCCTTCACCAACCGGCGACGCAGCCGGCTCAAACTGCTGGTCTGGGACGGCACCGGGGTCTGGCTGTCGCAACGCCGGTTGCACCGGGGCGCCTTCACCTGGCCGCGCGCGAGCGACCCGGTCTTCGCCCTCACCGCGGCGCAATGGCGTTGGCTGATCGCTGGCGTAGACTGGCAACGCCGCGACGTTCCGGCACCCGCCCATTGGCAGGTTTAGCCGGATCCCATCGCTAAAAAAGCATGTCGAATCCGCCACTTCGCTGTCTTTCAGACCCGCTTCACGGTATAATGCCGAATGGATTTGGCCAGCGAACTTGCCCCCTTCTCTCCCTCGCCGGAACTGCTGTTGTGGACCGAAAATCGGGTCGGCGGACTGCTCGAAGAACTCAAGACTCGCGAGACCGAAATTCACTGGCGCGATGCCAAGATCGAGAAGCTCACCCTCGAACTGCTCTATTTGCGGCGGATGAAATTCGGCGTGAAGAGCGAGTCTCTGGCGCTGCCCGAACGGGACCTCTTCGAAGAAAGCCTGACCGCCGACCTCGCCGCCTGCGAAGCCCACCTGGAGCAGGAGCGTCAGGCGGCCGGCATGGGGCCACCTCTGCCGCCCGCCGAGAAGCCCAAACGCGAACGCGCCGGCCGTCAGCCCCTGCCGGTGCAGTTGCCGCGTGTCGAGCACCGGCACGAGCCCGACAGCTGCACCTGTGGCCAATGTGGTCAGGCGCTGGTGCAAATCGGCGAGGACGTGACCGAAAAGCTCAGCATCGTCCCTGCCGAGTTCTTCGTCGAGCGTCACCTCTACCCGAAATACGCCTGCCGTCCCTGCGAGACGATCACCGCCGTGCCGGCTGTGGCTTCGGTCATCGACGGTGGTCTGGCAACGCCGGCGTTGCTGGCCTGGGTCATGGTCAGCAAGTACGCGGATCATCTGCCGCTCTATCGCCTGGAACGCCAGGCCGCCCGCTCGGGAGTGATCCTGTCCCGCTCCACCCTGGCCGACTGGGTGGGCCGTATCGGCGTCGCCCTGGAACCGCTCTGGCAGCGCCTCACCGAGCTGCTGCGCCAGTGCACGGTGTTGCATGCCGATGAAACCCCGGTGCAGCAACTCGATCCGGGCCGGGGAAAGACCAAACGGGCCTATCTGTGGGCGTATCGCAGCAATGCCCTGGGAGCCGATCCGCCGATCGTCGTCTTCGACTACCAGCCCGGCCGGGGCGGAAAGTACGTGGTCGAGTTCCTCGGCAAGTGGCACGGTGCGCTGATGGTCGATGAGTTCGCGGGCTACCAGGGGCTGTTTCGCGGCGAGGTGATCGAACTCGCCTGCATGGCTCATGCCCGGCGCAAGTTCTTCGACCTCCATCAGGCGAATGGGAGCCTGGTCGCCGCCGAGGCGCTGCGCCGCTTTGGCGAGTGGTATGCCATCGAGGCGACGATCCGGGAGAAGAGCGTAGAGGAGCGGGCGCGCATACGAAAGGAAACCAGTCAGCCGTTGCTCAAGGCCTTTCATCTGTGGCTCCTGAGCACCCGCCAGTCGGTTGCCGACGGGGGCGCGCTGGCCAAGGCGATCGACTACAGTCTGCGGCGCTGGTCAGCCTTGGCCCGTTATGCCACCAATGGCTTCTACCCGATCGATAACAACCCGATCGAGAATGCCATTCGTCCCATCGCCATCGGAAGGAAGAACTGGCTGTTTGCCGGTTCCGAGGCCGCCGGCCAGCGCGCCGCAGCGATTCAGTCCCTGCTCGAAACCGCACGCATGAATGACATCGAGCCCATGGCCTGGCTGACC
>JAKOZI010000057.1 GCA_029780075.1 Pseudomonadota bacterium | reverse complement strand
CACGAAGGTGGCCTCAAGGTCATCTCGCGGAATGCGCAGGCGGCCGGGTTCGATCACTACAGTGACGCACGACGCAAGTCCATGGCGCTCCAGGCGGGCGTGGGCTTTGAACGCTTCCTCCAACTGGTAGGCGCCAATCACCACGAACTGCAGTTGTGCTGTAGCCGGATCGCCGGCTACATGGGCTGCTCCGTGCTCAACCAGCGATTGAGCGGCGGCGGCGTTGAAGTGATTCGGCGTGTCGCGCTTGGAGACCACCACACAGGCCACTTGGCCCCGGCTGGCGTAGACCGCTCGCAGCGCGGCGGACGCCGTGTTGGCATCCACCGGGAACAACACGCGTGCGGTGTCCGACATCTCCCCCAGCAATGCTTCGCCAATGGTCGGGTCCTGGTGTGACTGCTCGTTCTTGCTGTTCTCCCAGGTGTGGGATGTGACGATCAGCGGGACGGAGATCCAGCCTGGCGGCTGGCCCAGCTCCTTCTGCCGACGCGCGAAGATGATCTCCTGGCGCATCAATCCAAGCATCTTGACCGCGAATGCCTCGTAGCTGACGATCAGGTTCAGCCCCCCTTTGTTGGCGAGGGCGGCGGCCGCAACGGCTTCTTCATTGAGTGCGGTGACCACCGAGCCATCCGTCGATTCCGGGACGCCGGGTTCGGGCACGTTGACGCGGTGCTTGAGCAGCGCTAGCGTGGTCCCCATCTTGTTGCTGGCCAGTTCATCGGGATTGCCGATCCGGATGCGCAACTGTGGATTTGCCTGCACTAGCTCCACGAACCAACGGTCCAGTGCGGACATGGCGCTGCCCGATACCTCAGTTGGCGCCCAGGCCGGCATCGGCAGATGAGGGCTCGCTGGATGGCGTAGGGCCATGGGGTGCTCGCTTTCGCGCGAGCGCTGGCTCTGGCCGTGATTCGCAAGGACGGTGAGCGCGTTTTCCAGTTCGCTCTCGGGCACGAACAGCGCCGCAGCCCCTGCGTTGAAGGCCTCGCGTGCCTGCGCATCCTCGCGCGGATTGCCGTTCAGCGGCAGGTTGTGGGCGGCATTGGTCGCCGCGCCCGGGAAGCCAAAACCTTTCTCCGTCTCGGCGATCACGTAGGGCAGCTTGACCGGATAGCGCCGATCCGAGCGTGCGGCGAAGGCGCTCAGCGTGTCTTCGGCTTCAACAATGGCCCATGCGATCGCCATCGGATCACGTCCATCAACGATGACGGGATCGAAGCCGTTGTGGCGCAGATCTTCGGCCAGCCAGGTAGCGCCACCTTCCTGCACGATCTGGGTGCGCTGCTCGATGCGCCGTCCGTTGAGAATCATGACCGGGATGGCGAAGCCGCAGTCCTCGGCGCGCCACCAGCGCGGCGCCCAGTCCGAGCCACGTTGTTCCTCGAAAGCGCCATCACTGAGGAATGCCACCAGGCTTTCTCCCGGCAACGGCGTGTGCACATACTGCAGCCCGGCGAACCCCAGATAGCCGCCTTCGGAGATCGCGCCGGCCGTGTTCGGCCCGGCATGGCTACCCAGCGGTACCGCGGGCCGACCCTGCTTATCGATGGCATAGGAGTAGAAGTCCGCGATCAGGAGCGACAGGCCCGCCTCGCTGCGGTCGTAGCGTCCACGCTGGGCGGCGGATACATCGCCGGTCAGTGCGTTCACCGCCTCGATCGCGGCCACGCAGTGCCCCTGCCCCATGAGCCAGCCGCGTGTCGTCCCGGTCAGCGCGTTGGCCAACAGATAACCCACGAAGGCTGGCACCATGTTGAGCGAGCCGCCGGTGTGGCCTTCGGGCGTTTGTTTGAAATCATCGGAGCCCAGTGGGCAGCCGCTTCGGTCGATGCGCCGGGCATAGGTCATATGCGCCACTACGCTCATGGCCGTGCAGGCCACCCGGTCGGCTGCAGCCAGCAGCGCATGGGCCGAGGCTTCGTCTGCTATACGCCTTTGCGCGACCAGACGTTGCACTAGGGCCTGCATACGTTCGATGGTTTCAGACCTGTGCGCGATGGGCCCGTAACCAGCACGCCAATCGGTTGCGAGGTTAGCTTGAGAGGACATTTCAGGTCTCCTTGAAAATAGTTGGATCGATAAAAAGATCAGCCTCGCGGATCGGTTTTCCCGCTAGAGAGAGCGTCGGCAATCAGCGAAGCGAGACCAATCCGGTTGCTCGGATGCGGTACTGCGTCGGTGGACGTAATTCGGGCAAACAACGGTGTCAATTGGGCCCAGGCATCCTCGGCGAACAGGGCATGCACCACTACGCACTCCGGCTTGCGCATTCCTTGCTCGGCGAGCTTGCGCGCCGCGACGGCGAGCGTGCGGCCTGATGATGCGATGTCGTCCACAAGCACCGGCGTTCTGCCGCGCCAGATCGACAGGTCGGGAACATCGATGTCCACGCTGCGATCGCCATGGCGTGTCTTGCGAAGCACAGCGTGCGGTACGCCGATGCGGGACGCGATGGCGCCGGCCCACTGCTCGCTTTCCTCGTCGGGGCCCACGATCAAAGGTTCTTCGACATGATTCGCGATCCAGTCGGCCAGCAGTGGTGCGGCATGCAAGGTGATGGTGGGGATCGTGTAGACCGCTGATAGTGTCGGATAGCGGTGCAGATGCGGATCCACCGTGAGCAGCTTGTCGAAGGTCGATGAGACCAGACGTGCGAAGGACCGCGACGTCACGCTTTCTCCGTCATGGAATCGCTTGTCCTGGCGCATGTAGGCCAGATACGGTGCGATCAGGTTCACCTCTTGCGCGCCAAGTTCGCGCGCCGCGTCAGCGGCAAAAGCCAGAAGCAGGAACTGCGGATCAGGATGGGCCAGCGTGCAAATCACATCCACGATCCGATCGGCAGGTTCGCCATGCAACCGGACATAGCTCTCGCCATCGGGGAATCGGCGCGTTTCGATGCGGCCGGCTTCGCTGCCGCATGCCTGCGCGATGCCGCGGGCCAGATCTTCATTGCCGGGTAGGGCCAGGGTGAGTCGTTGCATCCATTTATCTCCTTATTTGTTGTCCTTGGTCTCTTATCGAGCGCGGGTGCCTTATCGTTCAGCTCGCTGTGTTCACCTTGCCAACTGGCTAATGACGACGGCATTGGCAGTACTGCGTCGACGTGGTAGCTCCACAAGCAACCAGGCTCTTGTCATGAACAGCAACAGAGTGGCTTGCATGGCGTTCAAGGAATCGATCTGCATCAGAATCGCCGTCCTACGGTGATCGTTCCGTAGACCGGGATTTCCTTTTGTCCACGAAATTCGCGGGTGCGGTGGTAGCGGGCTATCGCGATGCGCCAGTTGCCCTGAGTCATCGCGATGCCATAGCCCACATCGGCCACGAATGGCCGTTTATCAACACTATGACTGGACTTGAACGTATTGCCGTCCAACGTGATGTCGTGCAAAACCCAGCGACCGTCGAGTGCCACGAACAGGTGCCCGTTCCAGTTGCTGCCAGCGGTCTTACGCACGGGCGAGGTGTTTTCTCCAGCCGGGCGCAGCGGTGCGGTGCCTAAGTCGTCCGGCAGGCGTAGGCCATAGCGCAGTTCTCCGCCGACATTCGCGTAGGTGGCGAAATTGCCCAAGCTGCCGCCCCAGTGGCGGGTCAGATCCCAACCCCAACCGCTGACGTTTTCTTGCCTGATGACTCGTGTTCGGCGTTCGTGGAGCAACTGCAGCACGGGTTCGTCGCGCAGTTGATGTCTCCAGCCATTGAATCTGTCCACTCCGACGGTGTCATGCCACCAGTTCTGGACTTGCCTGGCCTGGGAGGAGGGCCCCACCACCCCCACGCGGAGTTGCGAAGTGCGCAGCGTATCGCCCCGCCTCGCGTTATAGCCAAGGCTCAACATCAAGGCGCCCGCGAAAGGACGATCATCCTTGATGAGATCGCTGCGCGTTTTGTCGTTCGGGGTGTACATCATCTGCCCGAAGCCGATGGTCATGTTCTGTTCGTCGAAGCCTTGGGGTTGGAGCATCGTGAGAAAGCGATTCAGCCCACGGACGAGACGCGGTAGACAAGGGTCATCGCTATAGTCCACGAGGTTGGGGGAAACCCAACTGGCGAGAAACCCGTTGGAGTACCCTTGGTCTTGTCCAATGCCGCCGAACATGTCGTTGTCGATCCGCAGATTGAGCGTTCCCGTTGAGCGCAGCGGGTTGTCCTGGTGGCAGGACTGGGCCTGTGCGGAGGCGCTCAGCAATAGCAGCAGCAAGGGGGCTGCGACTTTCAGCCTCCATTCAGTTTGGTCGGTGGACTGAACCTTCGTCACGCTGGCGTGCCACCCTGCCCAGGGGTTGCAGTCGCAATGACCGATTGGGGCTGGCGCACCAGCATCACCGGAACTGGTGCGATGCGAGCGAGCTGCTCTGCATCGCTTCCCATCAGCAGCCTGTCCACGCCCCGGCGTCCGTGAGTACCCAACACCACCAACTCGCATTGAGTGGTCAGTGCCTGCTGAGCGATGAGCACCGAGACGCGCTCGCCCTTGCTTTCCAGAAGGACGGTCTCAACCGCCAGGCCTTCCTGCCTCAGCCGCAGCGCCGCCTCGTCCAGCAGCTTCTGCCCGGCCGCCAGGAAGCCCGGCCTCACTTCTTCAATATAGATCCTCGGCCTCTCGAAGCCGTTGCTGTGCTTCATCTCCTCGATGACGTGCAGCAAGACGATGGTTGCGCCATTCAGGCGTGCCAGCACCGCAGCGTGGTGGAGCGCCAAATCGGCAGTAGGACTTCCGTCGAGCGGAACCAGGATTCTTGAGTACATGAATGTCTCCAGTTATCAGAGTAGAACGGGATGACGAACAGATATTGCGTATACCGTGTCGCAATAGCGG
>JAKOZI010000054.1 GCA_029780075.1 Pseudomonadota bacterium | reverse complement strand
ACGCCATTGGCATGGCTACGGAAGTGCTGGGCGACACGCCAAACGGTCGTCTCTACAGGGCGCTGGTCCAGCCGGGCCTGGCCACGCAGGTTTTTGCCTACACCATGGACACGCGCGAGCCCGGTTTTGTGGTCTTCGGCGCGATGGTCAATAAGGGCGACGCGCTGGATCGCGTTCGCGAGCGCATGATCGAGGTGATCGAAGGAGGTTTTGCGCGCGAAGCCGCGACCGCCGCCGAACTCGCTCGTGCGGTCGAGCAGCAGCGCCTGGGCTACGAGCGGGTGTTGGCTGACCCCGAGGCTTTCGCCGTGACGCTTTCCGAGTACATCGCACTCGGCGACTGGCGGCTGTTTTTCCACGCCCGCGATCAACTCGACCTGATCAAACCGGAACGACTGGACGCTGTCGCCAGCAAATACTTCGTACGCGACAACCGTGTGCTCGGCACCTTCATCCCCGACGAGTCCCCGCAGCGCGCGCTGGTGCCGCCGACGCCGAGCCCGGCGCAGGTGCTGGCCAGCTTCAAGCCCCAGGAGAAAGGGGATGCCGGCGAGATATTCGATCCCTCCTACGACAATCTCGACAGCCGTACCCGGCTGCGGACCTTCGGCGATCTGAAAGTCGCGCTGCTGCCCAAGAAGAACCGCGGCCAGACGGTGAATGTGGCCATGACCTTCCGCTGGGGTAATGAAAGCTCGCTGCGGGATCGCAACATGGTCGGCACGCTGGCGATCGCCATGCTCGCTCGCGGTACCCGCCAGTTGACCCGCCAACAGATTGCCGACGAACTCACCCGCCTGAAGGTCAGGGGCCGTCTGACCCACTTCGAGACCACCCGCGACAAGCTTCCCGAGGCGCTCAGGCTGGTGGCGCAGATGCTTCAGGACGCCAGCTTTCCGCCGGAAGAATTCGCCGAACTCAAGCGGGAGTACCTGACCGCCTTCCAGGCGCAGCTTGACAGCCCCGAGGCACTGTCGAGCGACGCACTGAATTCGCATTTCAACAGCTATCCGCCCGGTGATCCCCGCTACTACAGTAGTTTGGCAGAACGCATCGAACAGGTCCGCAAGACTACCCTGGACGAGGTCGTCGCTTATCACCGCGAACTGATCGGAACGGCACGCGGCCAGATCGCCATCGTCGGTGATTTTGACGAGCAGGCGATCGAAGAGGAAATTGCCCGACTGTATCCGAGCCGCGTCTCGGGATCGCCTTACGCGCGTGTCGATCGCGAGTTTCGCCGCATTGCGCCGCAGCGCAGGGTGATCGACACGCCGGACAAGGAAAACGCATTCCTGCGCGCACGCCTCGACATCACTCTGCGCGATGACGATCCCGACGCGGCTGCATTGCAGGTGGCGAATACCATTTTCGGTGGCCACTCCGGACTGTCGAGCCGGCTGCTGGACCGCCTGCGCCAGAAGGAGGGTTTCAGCTACAGTGCCACCTCCTCACTGGCCATGGGCAGTCGCCAGCGGCTGGCGAACTGGCCGGTCGTGGCCATGGTGGCGCCCCAGAACGCCGCCCGCGCGGAACAGGCCTTCCTGGAGGAACTGCAGCGCGCAAGGCGTGACGGCTTCACGGCCACAGAAGTCGCGGAGGCCAAGAAAGGCGTTCTCGAAGCGCGTGCCGTGACCCGCTCGCAGGACAGCGAAGTCGCGGCGCGCTGGGCATCGTATCTCGACCTTGGCCGCAACTGGCAATTCTCGAAGGACTTCGAGGCCAGGGTGATGGCGCTCACCCCGGAGCAGGTTAACGCCGCCTTCCGAGCCTACATCGACCCCGGGCAACTGACGCTGGTCATCGCCGGAGATACCCGGAAAGGGCTGCGGGACTAGCGCCGGCTATTTCCTGAGGCTGTCGCGAATCTCGCGCAGCAGCAGCACTTCTTCCGCCAGTTCGGGTGGCGATGCCGGGGGTTCGGCAGGCGGTTCGCTGCGCTTCAGACGATTGACCTGTTTGATCATCACGAAGATGATGAAGGCGAGGATGATGAAATTCACCAGGATGGTGAGGAAGCTGCCGTAGGCGAAAACCGGAACCTGCGCTTTCTTGAGCGCGTCCAGCGTTCGGCTCGTACCTTCCGGGATGGTGCCCAGCACCAGAAACATTCCCGAGAAATCCAGCTTGCCACCCATGATCCAGGCAATGAAGGGCATGATCAGATCCCCGACCACCGAATCGACGATCTTGCCGAAAGCGCCGCCGATGATCACGCCCACGGCGAGATCCATGACGTTGCCCTTGATGGCAAACTCTTTGAACTCCTTGACGATGCTCATGATGCCTCCTTCGACTGTGTTGGGAACTACCCGCCTGGTCTTGCTCGACCCGGCGCGCGATTATAGGTGCAATGGCGGCAGCCTGTGAACCCTTACAGGGCGCGTAGCCTTTCACCTGCCGCCGCCAGCGTGGCTTCCTGTTTGGCGAAGCAGAAGCGCACGACCCGATCGTCACGGCCGTCGTGATGGAAGACCGACACCGGAATCACCGCCACACCGGCCTCGCGGGTCAGCCATTGGGCAAACTCGCGATCCGGCCGGTCGGAGATCGCACGGTAACTTGCCAGTTGAAAATAGGTGCCGCGGCAGGTCAGCAACTCGAAGCGTGAAGCACGTAACTGCTCGCGAAAGAATTCGCGCTTGTGCTCGTAGAAAGCCGCCAGGCCGAGGTGACGCGAAGCGTCGCGCATGTACTCGGCGACTCCCACCTGGCATGGCGTGTTGACCGTGAAGACGTTGAACTGGTGGACCTTGCGGAACTCGGCCATCAACGCGGACGCCGCGAGCACATAGCCGATTTTCCAGCCGGTAATGTGATAGGTCTTGCCGAAGGACGAGACGACGATGCTGCGCGCGGCGAGTTCCGGATGCCTGGCGACACTCTGGTGATGCGCAGCATCGAAGACGATGTGCTCATAAACCTCGTCGGCGAGCACCACGATGTCGGTATCGCGCGTCAACGCCGCCAACTCCATCAGATCGTCGGCTTCGAGCAGGCTGCCGGTCGGGTTGTGTGGCGTATTGATGATGATCATGCGCGTGCGCGGGCTCAGCAGCGCGCGCACCTGCTCCCAGTCCGGCCGGTAGTCGGGGAAAGCGAGCGCGGCATAGACCGCTTTGCCGCCGACCGTTTCAATTGCCGGCACATAGCTGTCATAGACCGGCTCGAATACGATGACCTCGTCACCACTGCGTACAAAGGCCGCAATCGCCGTAAAAATGGCCTGCGTTGCACCGGCGGTGACGGTAATTTCGCTGTCGGCGTCGTAGTCGGTGCCGTATAGCGCCGCTACTTTGTCGGCAATCGCCGAACGCAACTCGGGAACGCCGGCCATTGGCGGGTATTGATTTCTGCCGTCACGCATCGCCCGCCAGGTGGCATCGAACAGCGCGGGGTCCGCCTGAAAATCAGGGAAACCCTGCGAGAGATTGATCGCCCCGCAATCGGCCGCCAGTTTGGACATCACGGTAAAGATGGTGGTCCCTACCCGCGGCAGCTTGGAGTCGATGACGATGGACGATTGGTGCATGGCAATCCGCGGCTGGCGCGGTGGCGAATGATCGAGCGCGTAGTGTAGGGTTGCCCCGGCGGGGAAACAAGCCCGAACGTCGTGCACCGGCGAGCCGATCTGTTAGCATGTCCAGTCCAGAACTTCATCCCCGCATGGTCATGTGCGCCCCCGGTCTACGAAGCTTTGCCGCAGCCGCCTTGCTGACCCTCGGCCTGGCGTGCGAGGCCGCCGCCCCCGCCCCCGCGCTGCCGGCGCTGGGCGCCGAACTGCACGATCTCACCGTCTCCGGGGTTTCCTCGGGTGCTTACATGGCGGTCCAGTTCCAGGTGGCTCACTCCCGACTGGTACACGGTGCCGGCATTCTCGCCGGTGGACCTTACGGTTGCGCCGAAGGGTCGATCTGGCGTGCGCTTACGCGCTGTATGTCGCCAGCGTCCTGGGCGCCGTTGCCGTCAGTAACGGAAATTCGGAGCGGCGCCGAGGCACTGTCGAGCGCCGGGCGCATCGATCCTGTCGATAATCTGCGCGACGACCGCGTCTGGCTATTGTCGGGTGGCAAGGACGAGACGGTGAAAACACCGGTGATGGACAGGCTGGCGGCCTTCTACGCGGAGTGGCTTGCTCCGGCCGCCATCCGGTTCGTCAAGGTGCCTGACGCCGGACACGCGATGATCTCGATCGCCGATCCGCAAGCCAACGCCTGCAGCAGCCAGCAAACGCCGTTCATCAACCGCTGTGGCGACCTCGACCCGGCCGGCGAAATGCTCGCGCACCTGCTGGGTCCGCTGCAGCCCGCGACAAGGACCGCGCAGGGCGAAACACTGATCTTTGACCAGCGGCCCTTCGTCGAAGGCAAGGCGATCGACGCCGGCCTGGCCGACGAGGCTTATGTCTACGTCCCGTCCCTGTGCCGCAGTACGCCGTGCCGGCTGCATGTCGCCTTTCACGGCTGCCGCCAGAGCGCGGCGCAGATCGGCAGGCGCTTCGTCAATGGCGCCGGCTACAACGCCTGGGCGGACAGCAACCGGCTGATCGTTCTCTACCCGCAGACCATGCCGCGCTATGGCTTGACGATCGGGTCGTGGATCTGGCTCAACAATCCGCTGGGCTGCTGGGACTGGTGGGGCTATTCGGGCAGCGATTACCTGACGCGTACTGGTCTGCAGATCAAGGCCGTGCGCGCGATGGTCGACCGCCTCGCCGCGCCTCGCCAGCCGTAATGTAGCGAAGGCAGCGCCGGCCTCCAGGCCACGACACTTTTCCGGCACGGCGGGAACGCGTCTCGCTTTGCAGGCGCGCTCGATTCCGGGCCGTGAACTTGCCCCATGCACGGCGACCGCGGTTATCCTACGGGTTTGAGCCATCCGGGCTGACTTGTCTCATCCCGCCGCCGGAGCCGATCGCATGCGCCAAACTCCTCTCCGCAAGTGCCTGATGCTTGCCGCCTCCGTCCTGCTGCTCGGGCTGAGCGCATGCACGACCCAAACGGTCGTGGATTTGTCAGCCCCCCCGAATGATGCAAGCGATGAGCGTTTCCCTCCCTCCCGAACCCTCTCCGGCCAGCGGGCGAGGGGAGAATCGTCAGTCGCCGGCGCGACTTTCACGGTAAACCCGCAGGCTACGGTGCCGGCGAGCGGACTGGAAATCCACATTGCCCATATCAATGACCACCATTCCCATCTCGAAGCCGACCCCGATTTTGAAATGGGCATCGACGGGATCACGACGCGTGTCGACGCCGGGGGATTTCCGCGCCTGACGACCCTGTTCAAGGCCAGCGAGCATCTGCCGAACCTGCTCAAGATTCACGCCGGAGACGCGATGACCGGTACTCTTTACCATACCCTGTATCAGGGGGAGGCCGACGCGGCGTTGATGAACACCGTCTGCTTCAACGTTTTCGAAATCGGCAACCACGAGTTCGACGAAGGTGATGCCGGTCTGCGGGGATTTCTTGATCATCTCCGGAAGGGCAAGTGCCAGACTGCTATACTCGCCGCCAACGTCGAACCGGCAATTGGCTCCCCGCTTGCGCCCAGCGCAGCGCATGACTATCTGAAGCCCTATGTGCTGAAACAGTTCGGCGGGGTGACGGTGGCTATCATCGGCATAGAAGTGCGCGACAAGACGATGAATTCCTCGCGGCCGCTGCGCAGCACGCTCTTCCACGACGAAGTCGACACCGCGCAGAAGACTATCGACGTACTGCGCGCACAGGGTATCCGCCACATTGTTCTCGTCACCCATCAGGGTTACGAGGCCGACAAGGCAATGGCTGCCCGTCTTGGCGAGGTGGACGTGATTATCGGCGGTGACTCGCACAGCCTGCTCGGCGATTTCACGGCGATCGGCATCAGGGCGACGTCCGGGCCGTATCCCAGCGTCGTCTACAATCGCGACGGCGAGCGGGTGTGCATCGGGCAGGCCTGGGAATACGCCAAGGCGTTCGGTCTGATGCAGATCCGCTTCGACGATCGCGGCGCAGTTCTCGCTTGCAGCGGCGCGGTCACCCTACCGATCGGCGACGATTTCCGTCGAAAGATCGGCAGCGGCGACTTCGTCGCCGTCGACGATGCGACCCGCGAACGGATTCTCGAACGCCTGCAGGAGCAGGGAGCCGTCCGAGTCGTGGCGGCGGATCCTGTGGCTGAGGCCGAACTGGCGCGTTATGCCGGTCGCCTTGCGGAAATGAAGCGGCAGAAGATCGGCATCGCCCGTGAGTCGCTGTGCCTGGTACGCGTCCCTGGCGAATCGACCAACCGCAGCGCCGGCCTGTCTGGCTGCGAAGACGCCAATACCCTGGCCCGCGGCAGCGACATTGCTCAGGCCGTCGCCGAAGCGTACCGCCAGGCCAGCAAGCTTGCCGACATCGCCTTGCAGAACGGCGGTGGAATCCGCACCGCGTTGCCCGGGGGAGACGTCACTTACAACACCGCCTACACTGTGCTGCCGTTCAACAACGTGCTTTTCGAACTGCGGCTCAGCGGTCGTCAGATTGTCGAGGTCCTGGAGGAGGCGGTCGGGAATTACCTCGATCGCGGCAGTTCCGACGGTTCTCACCCCTACGCGGCCGGTTTGCGCTGGGATCTCGATTTGTCGCAGGCGCGCGGCAGCCGCTTCGCCCATATCGAGGTCATGCTCAAGGGCAGCGACACCTGGCAAGCCCTGGCGCCGGAACAGATCTATACGGTGGTGACCAGCGACTTCCTGGCCTTGGGGGGCGATGGCTACGCCACCCTTGCCGAAGTCCATCAGACGGGGCAGAGCGTGAATACCTATCTGAACTACACGCAGACCTTTGTGGACTACCTGCTGGCACAGGGTACGGTCGCCCGACCGCTACGGGCCAGCTATAGTCATCAGAAGGTCGTCGGCCGCGACGGAAAGGCGCTGCCCTGAGCCCTGTGGTGGCGCCAATGGCAAGGCGCCTCTCGGCAGGCGTTTCCGGGCTCTACCTTCCGGCAGTCGACACCTGCGCCACGTGCTGTTGACCTGGCTGACGCGGGTGGGCGGTCGTAGTCTGCCAGCCGCTCCCGCTTCCCGAACGCCTATGACGCTTCGGCCAACCAGGCATCACGCGGCAGGTCTGGGACGCCGGGGCTGATCACAAAGCGTGTCATGGCATGTGGATTCATCAGTCCGACGCCGCCCTGCGGCAAGTGGTAGATGATCGTCTGGCGTTCGAGGAGGCCGGTCAGGTTCATCAGTCGATCGGCGAGTGCTGCTTTGCGTACGCCTTCGGCACTGGTATACAGGACGTGACCGCCGGTGAAGAAGAAATCGATGCGTGCCTTGAAATGTTCGCCTTCGAGTCCGCCGGCGAAGGGCAGTGCGCGCTGCGCGGGCGTCATCGCCATCAACACCAGGTTCGGGTGGCTGGGAAAATGCTCGCTCAGATCGCGGTCAGTCTCGATTTCAACGCAGGCGATCGAAGCTGCGGCGAACACCTCGGTTTGCCGCTCGCAACCGATGATCAGCGGCTTGCCCGAGAAGATCTGGCCGCTGCGCCTGAAGCTGTCGAGAATGGGCTCGATACGCGCGACCTCCGTCTGGAGAAAGCGGCGCGCGCGGTTGGCCGTGGTGATGACGGTAATGCTGATTGCCATGGCGACCCCCATCCAGGAGAGTGATTGATCTAGTGCCCAGTATAGACACGATCAGTCGTTTCCACGATTCTTTCCCTGTACCCAGAGCACGTCCCCACGTCCGCCAGCCTTGTTCAGCGCGCGGCCCAGGACGAACATCAGGTCGGACAGCCGATTCAGGTACTTGCGTGCATACTCCGAGACCGTTTCGGTGCTCGCCAGGTGCACGATGCAACGCTCGGCGCGACGGCAAACGGTACGGGCAAGATGCGCAGCGGCGGCGGCACGGGTACCACCGGGCAGGATGAAATCCTTGAGTGGGCTGAGGTCGGCGTTGAACTGCTCGACCAGACCTTCCAGTCGATTGATATGCGCCGCGCTGATCACATCCATTCCCGGAATGCACAACTCTCCGCCGAGATCGAAGAGGTCGTGCTGAACGCCGACCATGGCTTGCCGGATGTCGTCGGGCATGTCCTCGGTCAGCAACAGGCCGATCGTCGAATTGAGTTCGTCGACCTGCCCCATCGTCTCGATCCGCAGGCAGTCCTTGGCGACCCGGGTGCCGTCACCCAGGCCGGTGGTGCCGGCGTCACCAGTACGCGTGACGATTTTTGAAAGCCGATTGCCCATGCTGCTTTTCCCGATCAAAAAATGCATTATAACCGATCGGTTAACGGTGGCCGGCAGCTCATCCGGCGGGCCATTCTCCGGATTGAACGCGATCGAGGCAGCGCTTTCGGGTTGTGCTGCCGGGTCGTCCCCGTTACAACAGCGTGCCCGCAAGTCAGGTGACAGGCATTGAGCGACCCGGCCGGCAGGGGCTCACCAGAATTTCCACCACCACTTTTTCTTCTTCATCGTTTTCTCGACATCCTTGCTCCAGTTGGCGTACGTGGCCAGGCCAGCATTCTGGAAGTGCCTGCCGAAGCGCTTGTCGCTGTCGTTGATATGCTGGATGAGCCAGTTACGCAGAAAGTGCAGCAACTCGAAACTGATCGCCACCTTTTCCTTGTCCACCTTCTGTTGCAGGGCATCGACCTGCTGCATCAACTCCTGATGCTGTTTCTTGTGGATATCGAAACCGGGGTAGTGCGTCAGCCGCATCAGGCTCTCTTCGAGCAGGAAGTGCGTGCGTGTGTATTCCGCCAGGCGGTTCAGGATCTCGCGCGAGGTCGCCCGGCCGTGATGCTCACGAATGGCGTGGTGCAATTGATTGAGCAGGTCCACGAGCACTTTGTGCTGCTCGTCGATTTCCTGGATATTGACGCTGAACTGGTCGGACCACTGAATCAAATCTGTCGTGCCCATGAGCAATTCCCGGAATCGGCTGGTGTATTGATTGCACCAGCCTACTCCGGCCACAGCCGGGCCTTTTGATTTCGATCAATAATTCCAGACGAGCAGCGCAGGTTGTTGTCTGGCGGCGCCGACAATGGGTCACAACTGGCTATCAGAGCATGTGAGTACTGGTGAGGAAATTTAAGTGTGTCTGTCCGTGTAATGTGGGTGTTGGCCGAAAGGCTACTGAGCCACCGAACTTCAGCGCAGATCGTACCAAACTCTCCGCCCACTGCCCACTGCCCACTGCCCACTGCCCACTGCCCACTGCCCACTGCCCACTGCCCACTGCCCTCTGCCCTCTGCCCTCTGCTCAGGCGATCGAGCATGCGCTCCAGTGCATATCGGGTCAGCACCAGGTTGTAGTCCAGCTTTTCGGTGCGAGCTTTGTTGAGCAATTGGGTCCGGATGGACGCTCCGATATTCCGAAGGTTCACGTCAGGCCATCCAGATAGGGACGCATCACATTGGCCACACGGCAAACCTTGGCGTATCGCCAGAGGTCGTCACTATTCATGCGCTGCTCGTACCAAGCCTCGCGTAGCGCCTCCAATGCGACGTCAAGGCCGATCTTGTTCCGATATTTGAAGCAGTCGGCGACGGTCTTGGCAACGCAGGTGATTCGGATGGTCACGCTATCCACGACGTGTTCCTCCACGCCCTCGGTGAATGACTCGCCAGAGAAACGGACGATGCGCAGTGGCGGATAGTCGAGCTTCGGTGCCAGAGCCTTGTTCTCGATTGCCAGCCACACCTCGAACGGGGCCTGGGTTGTCAGGCCATGAAAACGCAGTGCCGAGAGCAGACAAACAACGCCCTTGGGTACCCTGCACGCCACTTCCGCCAGCAATCCGTGGGCCGAAACCTCGCGACCGGGGAGGCCGTAGAGCCCACGCCCGATCCGCTCCAGCAGGCCGCGGCGGACAGCACGGGTCAGTGAGACCCGGGGAATTCCGAACGGTGCCAGGTCACAGGGGCGAATCAGTCCTCGGAATCGAGCCAGTTCGATCAGCCTCTCGGCAGTGGTGTCCATGTCGGGCATAATGTTTCATAACATCGGTAAATGTCAATAACTGCCGATGGATCGAAACGATTGTGCCTATGCACGCCGCGCGCACTGTCATCGATCAGGGTGGAGGACTTCGCAACATCCCCGAGATCGCTGGTGCTCGACGACATTCCGAACCGGACATGCCTCAATCTGGCGATGCAGTCACGCACCTTCCATATCGAGTTTTCGTTATGGAGTCAGCAATGTCAAAGCAGGGCAGACCCTTGGCACTGAATTTCCGGCCCCATCCTCATCAAGTGACGTAATCCAGATCAGTGGCGTACCCGGCCTGTGCCGCCTGCCCGACCAGATCAATGACCTCTCTCGCGTTCATCACAACACCTCCTTTACTTCCTTGGCCACACCTCATCGGTCCCGGCATCCCGATTCTCGAGTCTCAGGACACTTCCGGCAACTCGTCCCAGCGCGTCGTGTAGCGCGGTGACCGGTTCTCCGAGCGCGCCCTCCAAGGCAGTGCGGTACCACTGGCTCCCGAGCGCAAGGTGTCGCGTCCGAATTGGCGGTTGATCGCGTCCAGCACGGCCATCCTTCTTGCCGAACGAACGCGTGCTTCCGGATCATCAAAAAGGGATCCTTGCCGCGCGGCTTTGTCCGACAGCAGGCTGAGCATGATCCCTGCTTTCTTGTATCGGCATCCCGGCCTGAAGATCGCCTTCAGCCCCAGCAGCGCGTACCGGGTCAGCACCAGCGTATCGTCGCTGGGTTCGGGGAGCGGCACCAAGCGGCCCGCGTGGTATTGGGGCTCGTCGTCGTTGAAGCGATTGGTGTGCACGAAGACATGGACGGCGGCGGCCACCGAGGCCTGCCGGCGCAGCTTCTCGGCCGCGGTGGCGACGTAGGTCGACACGGCCTCGCTCAATTCCGCAACGGATTCCACCGGGACGCCGAAGCTGCGCGACGACAGGATCTGTTGCCTGGGCGGCGCGATGTCTTCCAGTTCCAGGCAGGAAATGCCCCGCAGTTCACTGCACGTCCGCGCCATCACCACCCCGAACTGGGCGCGGAGGTGCTGCGGCGAGGTATTCCGCAGGTCCAGGACGCTGTGGATGTCCATCGCTTGCAAGCGCAGCACGAGGCGCCGGCCTACCCCCCAAACCTCACCGACTGCGATTTCGTGCATCCACTGGAGCCGTTCCGGACGAGAAAGCGAATGGAGATCGCACACGCCGTTGAAAACGGCGTGCTTCTTGGCCAGGTGGTTGGCCAGTTTGGCCAGCGTCTTGGTCGGCCCACATCCGACACACACCGGCAATCCTGTCCACTGCCTGATCCGCTCGTGCATCTGCCGGCCCATGGCGGGGACGCCACCGTAAAGATGCGCAACCGCTTCGATGCGCAGGAAGCTTTCATCGACGCTGTAAACCTCGATGTCTGGGGCGAAGTCCCGCAGGATGGCGGCCACCCGGTTGCTCATGTCGCCGTACAAGGCGTAGTTCGAGGAGAGCGCCGAGATCCCGTGCCGGCGGGCCAGGTCCTGCATCCTGAACCAGGGCGTGCCCATCGCGACACCCAGCGCCTTGACCTCAGGGCTGCGGGCGACCGCACAGCCGTCGTTGTTGGAGAGCACCACCAGCGGGACGTTTTCCAGCTTCGGCTGGAAAACGCGCTCGCAGGAGACGTAGAAGTTGTTCACGTCCACCAGGGCGAACTGCGGTGGGGCCGACACGGCTATCCCCGCGCGGGATAGCGGCGCACGACGCCCACGACGACGCCCCAGGTCTGCAGGTCGGCGCCATCCTTGAGGACGATTGACGGGTAATTGGGGTTTTCCGGCCGCAGTTCGACACGTCCCCGGTATTTGTACAGGCGCTTGATTGTGTATTCACCGTCCACTACCGCGACGATGATGTCGCGACTCTTCGGGGTCAAGGCGCGGTCGACGAGTACTTTGTCGCCCTCCTCGATGCTGGCGCCGATCATCGAGTCGCCGCGTACGGTGAACATGAAGGTGGCGGGCTTGTTGCGAATCAGATAATCGTTGAGATCCAGCCCGTCCTCCGCGTAATCTGCCGCCGGGGACGGAAATCCGGCCGACATCCGGTGCGCCAGCAGGCGGATTTCGCTGGCACCAGGGTTCTGTTCCACGATTTCCGGAACCTGGAGAAGGGTTCGTGCAAGGCAATCCATCAAACATCCGACATTCTGCTGTACGAAAACACAGTATAGATGAGGAATGCCTTGCTGTGGACTCTCTCTCGGGTTTCGTCCAGGGATTTTGAAACGCTTCGGCAAGGGCTATTGCCACCGGCTGCGCACGAAGCCGCCGGGTTGACGCTTTCCGGTGGCTATCCGGAGAAGTGTCACCCTACGCAGTGACTGATCCTGTCATCGGAGAAATCATGACGATGATGAAACCTCCTGCGAACCGCCGTGCAGCCTCAGGCCTGTCCACTGACGCCGGCCGACGCGAAGCTGGCCATTTCGTTGAGGAAAGCGGCGGCGGCGCGCACCAGCGGCCAGGCGAGAGCGGCGCCCGTTCCCTCGCCGAGGCACAGGCCGAGGTCGAGCAGAGGTTCGGCCTGCAACGCCCGCAGTTGGACGACATGGCCCGGTTCCGCCGAGCGGTGGCAGAAGATGCAGTAGTCGCGAAGCGATGGCGCGATGGCGGTGGCCACCAGCAACGCCGAGGTGACGATGAAGCCATCGATCAGCAGCAGTATCCCGCGCTCGGCTGCGGCGAGCATCGCGCCAGCCATCATCGCCATCTCGAAACCGCCGAACTCGGCGAGCACCAGTAGCGCATCGGCATCGGGCGGTAGTGCCGCGCGGCCCACCGCCTGCGCCAGCAAGGTCCGTTTGCGTGCCAGTCCGACGGTGTCCAGGCCGGTGCCCCGCCCGACGCAGTCGGCCAGGGGTGCGCCGGTCAGTTGCTGCGTCAGCAGCGACGCGGCGGCGGTATTGCCGATGCCCATTTCGCCGAAGGCCATCACCCGGCAACCTTGGTCGGCCAGGCCGTGGGCGATGGCGGCGCCGCGTTCCAGCGCCAGGTCGCGCTCTGCGGCGCTCATCGCCGCCTGTTCGATAGAGTTGCGCGTGCCGAAGGCGATCTTGGCGTCGACCAGGCCATCGCGCGCGCCGAAATCGTGCGCCACACCAGCGTCTATCACCCGCAACTGCAGGCCGTTGTGGCGGGCGAAAACATTGATCGCCGCGCCACCGGCGAGAAAGTTCTCGACCATCTGCCAGGTTACTTCCTGCGGGTAGGCCGAGACACCGGCGCGGGCGGCGCCGTGGTCGCCGGCGAAGACGAGCAGATGTGGGTGATCGAGACTCGGGCTCAGTGACTGCTGGACCTGGCCGATCTGCAGGGCCAGGCGTTCGAGCTGGCCGAGTGAACCGGACGGCTTGGTCTTGCCGTCGATCCGGGCCTGCAGGCCCGGCATGGTTGCCGGTGGCGAGATGGAGAAATGCATGCGCTGATAGGCCTCGGCAAAAGCCGCCGATTATACGCATCGCCGGCCATGCTAAGCTGTGCGGGATGCGAGAACTGATCCTTGGTGGCGCCCGTTCGGGCAAGAGTCGATTGGCCGAGATCCGTGCCACTGAAAGCGGCCTGCGGGTCGTTTACGTGGCGACGGCACTGCCCCTCGACGCCGAGATGTCGCGGCGTATCGAACATCATCGCGCAAGGCGCTGTCCCGACTGGGGGCTGGTCGTCGAGCCGCTCGATCTGGCCGCTGCATTGCGTCGGCACGCGGCTGCCGACGTCTGCCTGCTGGTTGACTGCCTGACGCTGTGGTTGTCGAACGTGTTGTTCTCCGGCGAAGCTGCCTGCCAGGCCGAAGCCGGCGAAGCGGTGCGCTGTCAGCGTCTGGCCGGCGCGACGCAAGCCCTGATCGATCTCCTGCCGCAACTGCCCGGGCACGTCATCCTGGTCTCCAACGAGGTCGGCTGCGGCATCGTCCCGATGGCGGCACTGTCCCGCCTCTTTGCCGACGAGCAGGGGCGCCTGAACCAGCGGGTGGCGGCGGTATGCGATCGGGTGACGCTGGCGGCGGCAGGCTTGCCGCTGACCCTCAAATAGTGCCTACTGTTCTCGAACGGGCGATCGATGCTATTGTTGAACTGGTCTGACAACTTTGCCCAGAGAGGAGCCGAGACAAATGTACAAGCGAATCATGGTTGCCGTGGATGAGAGCTTCATGACCGACCAGGTCCTGCACGCGGCGATCGAACTGGCCCAGGCCACGGGTGCGAAGCTGGCGATCTGTCATGCGATCGACGAGACGATTCTTGCCCAACGTGAAGTGGCGATGATGTTGCCGAACAGCGTCGGCAAGACCGAGGGCCGCTTGCGCCTCGGTGCTCAGGCTTTTCTCGACCGCCTGGCAGCAACGGCGCGTGGGTTGGGAGTCGACGCAGAGGTCAAGGTCGTCGAATCGGAGCAGAAGCATGTTTCGGACATGCTGATCGAGGCCGCAGCCGGATGGCAGGCCGACTTGCTGGTGGTTGGTACACACGGCCGGCGTGGCATTGAACGCTACTTCGTGGGTAGCGCAGCCGAGCGCCTGGTGCGCAAGGCACAGCTTTCGCTCCTGTTGGTACGCGGCGAAGAACCGGACGAGTAGTTCGCCAGGGCGCCGGTTCCTGTGCAGCTGACAGTCCCTTGGTAAAGCGGTCCCTCTAGTCAAGGCAAGAATCAAGTTTGTTGAGGCTGAGCACTCGACTTCAGTTGCAGTTGGACGGCGCTGCACCGGTTTTGCCAGCGCCCTGGTTTGAGCTGTGGCTGTGGATCTTGCTATTGCTGGGGTTGGGGGAGGAACGCGCTGGTTGTACCTATTGCCGAGGACTGCATATTCCCTCCTTTCTCCGCCAGCAGGCCGGCTTTTGTAACGCCGATATGTCCATGCGCTGAGAACCGAAGATCTCCTGCGCAAGAGCCCAACGGGCACGCTCTGCCCGAGAAACACCTGCAATTTGCTCAAGCCACTTCTGGATGCGATTCATGGTAAGCAAGTCCTCCAAAGGAATGAGTTGATCAGGATCCGCAGCAACATGCGCTAGACTAATCGAAAGCTGTATAAATGTACAGCACTTGTTGTGCATGGCTTCTGCGCGACTTTCACGCAATCGATCTGCAGCGACTGATTGGCAGGATCGGAATCACCGTTTGGCGCGAGGTTGTTGTTGTTTGCTGCGCTGCAACAAATTGTGCTATAGTAAATTTGTTTGCCGGTTGTGCGCCGATGCTGCCGCTGAAGGTGTGGATATGTACATCGTGGATGATCCGACGCTGGCGCTGATCGCCCGCTTTGTCGGTGGCCTGTCGAATTCCGAGTTTTCCGATGCGGAGTTCTTTCGGCAGCAGTTGGCCGCCATCGCCGATTATGTCGGGAAATTTCCACCGGAAGAGCGGGACCTGCGGGCGTTAGCCTGGATTGAAGCCAACGCCAGGCAATATCGTCAACAATGGCAGAAGCACGTAGCGGTCAATCGGCTGGCGATGACCCGCTGCGCGGATTGTCCGCTGGCCGGTGGCGACAAGCAAATTCCCTGTGCAATTCATTCCCGGTGGCTGGCGTTGTTGCGGCGCTACGCCGCGGACGAACTCTCTTCACACGAGTATGTGACCAAGACTCTGGTCTTGCTGACTACCCACAAGGACTGGCTGAGGGTGAGCGAAGCCCGCCATTTCCTGCCGTCCCCGCGCCAGGCGGTGCTCAACCCCGAGGTCGAAGCGACGGCGCTGGACTAGGCGCCAGACCCTGCCCGCGGAGCGGCTTGCTGCCACCCGATGGCTGTCGTCGAAGGCGCGTTGGGCCGGCACGGGACGACGTTTCAGTCAATCTCAGTGGATTGCCCCGACAAAGGCCTCGATGTTTGGTTGCGCTTCGCGCAGATGCCGAAGACAGTCGTCCCAAATCTTCGGGCTCAGGTTGAGGGTTTCGAGCAGCGCTGTTCGCTCTTCGTCGTGCGTGCCAGGCGGACCCTGGACGCAGAGGGCGGCGTGCGCCGCCTGGTCGGAAAGGCCGATCACCGCACAGAACGGCCGCTCGTCGCCGGCCGCAACCGGATCGTGGTGGTGGGCGATGCCGGCAACGTACCTGGCCGGCAGATCCCAGCGTTCGGCAACCATTTCGCCGACTTCGGGGTGGGTGAACTCGAACAGTGTCCTTTCCGCCTCAAGGCTGCTCAAAGCGGATCCATGCTGAAGTTCGAGGACCCGTTGGTAGGCCGATTCCGCCTGGACAGCGAAGATCAGTTTGCCGATGTCGTGCAGCAGGCCGGCCATGAACGCTTCATCAGCGGCGCAATGCACCTGCGGGGAAAGGAAACGTGCGGCTGTCGCCGTGGCGATCGAGTGTTTCCAGAAATCCCTCAGGTTCAGCCGCTCGGTGCGGAAGGCGTCGAAGGCGCCGACCGAGATCAGCATGCCCTGCACGTTGGTGAAGCCGAGGACGCGTACGGCTTCGGCGATGGTCGCGACGCGCCGGGAGAAACCGAAAAACACCGAGTTTGCCACTCTCAGGATCTTGGCCGAGATCGCCGGGTCGTGCACGATCACTCGTTCCACAGCCTTGGCATCGGTGTTGGGATCCTGCAGCAACCTGAGCGCCTGCATGACGATCGCCGGCAGGGTCGGGACTTCGTAAACATCGATTGGCTTGAAGCGGGCCATCGGTTCAGCGGTAAGCTTGTTCCCGCCCGAGGTGTCGCTGATGTCCAGCAGGCTGGGCGACAGCCCGGGATGCAGGAGCTGGAAGACATGCACCGGGTGCGGCAGGTCCCGCAGGCGCAGCATGCCGGTATCGCGCAGGCTGGTGCCCGAGGACAGGGATTCTCGCACCAGGGCCTGGGTCGCCGAGGTCAGCAGCGTCTGCCCGCCGCGGGTTACCGCCAGCAAGCGGGCGCAGCGGTTGACTGTCGTGCCGAAATAGTCGCCATGGCTCAGGTACGCCGGACCGGTGTGCAGCGCGACGCGCACCCGCAGGCTCGCTCGTGTCGGCCACTTCTCTGCGGCAAGGCTGGTCTGGATCTGGCAAGCTGCTCTGAGCGCGTCGGCGGCGTCGTCGAAAGTAACGCAGAAAGCGTCGCCGACAGTCTTGAAGACACAGCCCCGGTGGCGCTCGATGGCCGATGAGAGCAGCACGTTGTGGCGTTGCAGACTGAAACGCATCGCTTCGGACTCGCGCTCCCAAAGGCTCGTCGAGCCCTCGATGTCGGTAAACAGGAAGGTGAGCGTAATCAGCGACGCATCGCCCAAGGTCATTTCTGCTACAGCCATTCGCAGTCTCGCTCGTTCATCCGCGGGGAATCGTCGGCTGCCGCCCGATGATCGCCGTGCGGCGGGGGAATATGAGATTCAACACACGAGAGTATCCCGGCTTCTGGCGGTTGCCGTCAATCGCCGATTGTCGGCGACCGCCGCGTTGGCAAGGATCGAGATCCGTACGTGGCCCATAGTCGGCAACCGCTGGTCGCCTGGGCAAGCATAATCAATCGCGCGGTGAGCGTCGGCCGCATCGCGTCGCCGATGCGACGACAAGTCCGCGCAGTTGGCCGTTTCCCTGGCCAGACCGAAGCGCGCTGCGGCGTGGCCCGCAAGCGCCGCATGCCGGGGAACGAGCAGCGCTGCCTGGTGTCACTTGCGTATCCACGCCAAGTGCGGACCTGTTCGGAGGCCGGTGATGCCCCAATCGCCATTCGGTACCTTGTCGCGTTTCATGCCTCCCGGTCAGGCGGAGGCCTGGTTTTATTCATTGCCGGCTTTGATTGCCGCCGATATCGGGCGGGTGGCGCGCCTGCCGATGTCGCTGCGCATCGTGCTCGAAGCGCTCCTGCGGCATTGCGATGGCCAGCGAGTTACCGAGCGGCATATTCTCGACCTCGCCGAGTGGCAGCCCCGAGCGGTGCGCAGCGAGGAGGTTCCTTTCGTCGTCGCACGCGTCGTGCTGCAGGATTTCACCGGTATACCGCTGCTTTGCGACCTCGCGGCGATGCGACATGTGGCGCAGGCGCGTGGGCTCGATCCGCGGCGTATCGAGCCGCTGGTGCCCGTCGACCTGGTCGTCGACCATTCGGTGCAGGTCGATTACTACGGCACGTCGCAAGCCCTGCAGCAAAACATGGCGCGGGAGTTCGAGCGCAACCGTGAGCGCTACCAGTTCATGAAGTGGGGCATGCAGGCATTCGAAACCTTCCGCGTCGTACCGCCCGGCGTCGGCATTGTCCATCAGGTCAATCTCGAACACCTGTTCCATGGCGTCCGCCAACAAGCCATTGGCAGCGGGCGGCTGTGTTTTCCCGACACGCTGGTCGGCACCGATTCGCACACCACGATGATCAATGGCGTTGGCGTTGTTGGCTGGGGGGTCGGCGGCATCGAGGCCGAGGCAGCGATGCTCGGTCAGCCAGTGTATTTTCTGACGCCCGACGTGGTTGGCGTCGAATTGAGTGGTCGTTTGCGCGAGGGCGTTACCGCCACCGATCTGGTGCTGACGGTGACCGAACGGTTACGCCGCGAAAAGGTGGTCGGCACGTTCGTAGAATATTTCGGCGAGGGAGCTGGCAGCCTGTCGGTGACCGACCGCGCGACCCTGGCCAACATGGCACCGGAATACGGGGCGACGATGGGCTTCTTCCCGGTTGACGAGAAGACCGTCGACTATATGCGCGCAACTGGTCGCAGCGAAGAGGATTGCGTGCTCTTCGAGGCCTATTTCCGTGCGCAGGGCCTGTTCGGCATGCCGCGTGCCGATCAGATCGACTACTCGCGCAGCCTGCGCCTCGATCTGTCGACCATCGTGCCCTCGTTGGCCGGCCCCAAACGGCCGCAGGACCGGATCGTGCTGCCGGCCATGGCCAGTCGCTTCGATGCCTTGTTGAGCGCGCCCGAAGCCGCGGATGGCTTTGACCGTCCGGCCGCGAGCCTTGGGCAGCGCTACCCGACCGATCGGGAGGGCATCGATCTCGGCCACGGCGACGTGCTGATCGCGGCGATCACGTCCTGCACCAACACCAGCAATCCGGCGGTGATGATCGCCGCCGGCCTGCTCGCCAGGAAGGCGGTCGCCAAAGGCCTGCACGTGCGGCCGCACATCAAGACCTCGCTGGCGCCCGGTTCGCGAGTGGTCACCGATTATCTGGACAAGGCTGGTCTGCTGGCGCCGCTCGCCGAGCTCGGCTTCGCGCTCGTCGGTTACGGCTGCACGACCTGCATCGGCAACGCCGGTGACCTCGATCCGGCGTTCAACAAGGCGATCGTCGAACACCAGTTGATCGCCGCGGCAGTGCTCTCGGGCAATCGCAATTTCGAAGCGCGCATCCATCCCAACCTGCGTGCCAATTACCTGGCTTCGCCACCGTTGGTGGTGGCTTTTGCCATTGCCGGCCGGGTTAACATCGACCTCGACAGCGAAGCACTGGGAGTCGGCAGCGATGGTCGGGAGGTCTACCTGCGTGACGTCTGGCCGACGTCGGAAGAAATCAACGCTGTGCTGCCGTTCGCACTCGACCCTGAAACCTTCCGCCGCCGGTACGCCGACGTGACCGCCGACCAGGAACTGTGGAAAGCCATTCCCGCGCCCGTCGGGGAGGTCTACAACTGGCCGCCATCAACTTACATCGCCCGCCCACCATTCTTCGAACTGCCCGAAGAACTGGCAGGCGACATCCACGGGGCGCGTCTGCTGTTGCTGCTCGGCGACTCGGTGACAACCGACCATATCTCGCCAGCCGGCTCATTCGGCGAGGCGACACCGGCCGGTCAATGGCTCAGGGAGCAGGGCGTCAGCCGTGCCGAATTCAATTCCTACGGCGCACGCCGTGGCCACCACGAAGTGATGATGCGTGGGACTTTCGCCAACGTCCGCATTCGCAATCTGATGCTGCCCGTCGATGCCGCGGGGCGCCGACCGGAAGGCGGCTACACGCTGCTCGACGGGCAGCAGACAAGCGTGTTTGCCGCCGCGATGAGCCACCGTCAACGCGGCACGCCGACCATCGTCGTTGCCGGCGAGGAGTATGGCACCGGTTCGTCGCGCGACTGGGCGGCCAAGGGGACGCGCCTGCTCGGGGTGCGGGCGGTGATTGCGCGCAGCTACGAAAGAATTCACCGTGCCAACCTGGTCGGCATGGGCGTGCTGCCGTTGCAGTTCGTCGGTGACGATTCGGTGGCGTCACTTGGCTTGCGCGGCGACGAAACTTTCGACATCCTTGGTCTCGGCCCGGGGCTGCTGCCGATGCAGAAGCTCACGCTGGTGGTTGAGCGTGCTGACGGTCAGCGATTCGAGCGCCAAGTGCTGTGTCGCATCGACACACCGATCGAGGTTCGCTACTACCGGTCTGGCGGCATCCTGCCCTTCGTGCTCGAAGAACTGCTTGGCGAGCGCACAGCGAACCATTGAGCGGCGCTGCGGACGGTGCCTGGGAGCACCGGCTCATTGGGAAAACGGTATTGTCGGTTCCGGTGGCAAGTGCCGGCCGTGTTCAGAGATAGCGGAATGCCATCTCCTCGGCACGAGTATCCGTTCCCACCCCTCTGGGTACGACCACGATACCCGAGTCGGTGACGGTAAACCGCCGCCGGTCGGCGTCCATGTCGTAGCCGATCCGCTCTCCGGCGTTGATCGTATTATAGCGGTCGAGAATGACGCGCCTGAGTCTGACGCCTTTGCGCAGGACGGCGTAGTCCATGACAATGCACTCGTCGAGTTCGACATCCTCTTCCATCAGTACTTCGCGACGAACGATCGAATTGCGGACGCGGGCCCCTCTGATCAGACCGCCGGAGCTGATGATGCTGTTGTCCACTTCGGCATGCACGAACTTCGGCGATGGCCCCTGATAGTTGCTGGAGCCGATTCGCCACTTGGGGTTGAACATGTCGAACTTCGGTTCGGCACCCAGGAGGTCCTGGTGAGCAGCGAAGTAGGCATCGATCGTTCCAATGTCGCGCCAATAGCCACGTTCCTCGTAGTTGCGTGTTCCCGGTACGCGATTCCCGGAGAAGTCGTAGGCAAACACCCGCTTGGTTTGAATCAGGCGCGGCAGCAGATCCTTGCCAAAGTCCTTTTCTCCCAGGTGGTGACCCTCACGCAGCGCGGTGCTCAGTACCTCGGTAGTAAAAATGTAGTTGCCCATCGACGCGAAGGCGCGTGTGGGATCGCCGGCCATGGGAGTGGGATCGGGTGGTTTTTCCCGGAAGCCACGCACGCAACCGTCGCCGCCGGCGTCGATGATCCCGAATGCCGAGGCCATGCCAATCGGCACCGGCAGAGCTGCAATGGTCACGTCGGCAGCGTGTTGCAGGTGGAAGGCAACCATCTGGCGGACATCCATGCGATAGAGGTGGTCGGCGCCGAAGACCACGACCAGGTCTGGAGAACGCTTCTCGATCAGTCCGAGGTTCTGATAGACCGCGTCGGAGGTTCCCTGAAACCATTCCGGGCCTTCCCGCATTTGCGGTGGAACCACGGCGATGAACTGCTCGGGGAAGATCGGGGCCAGTACCCAGGAGCGGCGGATGTGTTCGATCAGCGACTGCGATTTGTACTGGACCAGGAGGTAAATTGCGAAGATCTTGGAATTGACCAGGTTGGAAAGCACGAAGTCGACGATGCGGAAGCGGCCACCGAAAGGAACAGACGGCTTGGAGCGGTGTTGGGTCAGCGGATGCAGACGGGTGCCTTCGCCGCCAGCCAGGACCAGAGCCAGAATATTGGGCGCGATGGTCATCTCCTCGTTTGTCCCTGTAAGACAGTAGGGATCGCGCGCTGCCGCTGCAAGGCAGTGACCAGCGCGCCGCCGCATCGCCCTTGCCAGGATCTGCACAAGTCGGTTCGAGCGTTTGTTCAAGTTAAACTCGACCACGCGATCATCGGGAAGTTCCTTCCGTTCCCCGTCGCGGCGCGATTGTTGCGTGTCAGGCATGCGCTATCGCGTTCGACCGGAGCGCAGTTGTCATTCTGCTTCGCGCTGTGGCAACATCAGGCGTCTGCAGCGCCGTCGGCGACCGATCCCGTTCGCGCCGATCCCTTGGCGCTGCGCCAATCAGTCCGGAGACCGGCTTGCCGTCGCCACTCGTGATCAGCAGTATCCCTGCCGCCAATGCGGTTGCGCGCGAGGCGTGGACCCGCCTTTGCCCGGTCGGGCATCCTTTCCTCAATGCCGATTTTCTGGCAATCATCGAGCACCACGGGGCGGCGGCACCCGCCTGGGGGTGGACTCCCCGGCATCTGGTGGCAAGCGACGAGCGGGGTGCGGTCGTCGGTCTGCTGCCGTTGTACGGCAAGACTCATTCGCACGGCGATTTCATCTACGACTGGGCGTGGGCGGCGGCTTACCGGCAGATCGGACGCCAGTATTACCCGAAGCTGATGAGCTGCATACCGCACACGCCGGTTGCCGGGCCGCGCATCCTGGTCGGGCAGGGGCCGGACGCCGTTGCCATCCGGCAGGCCCTGATCGATGGCGCGCGCACGCTGGCGATTCGGTCCGGCGCTTCGTCGTGGCACGTGGCGTTGCCCGGTGACGACGAAACCCCTCTGCTGGAACGTGCAGGACTGTTGCTCAGCCACGATGTTCAGTTTCATTGGGAGGACCCCGGCTGCGGTGACTTCGATGGCTACCTGGCCACTTTCAGCGCCGCCAAGCGGCGCAAGGTCAGGGCCGAACGGCGGCAAGTGCAGGACAGCGGATTGTCTGTCGAGACCCGCCATGGGGATCAGATTGAGCCCGCCGAATGGCCGCTGCTGCATGCGCTCTACACCAGCACCTTCGAGAAGTTCAACAATCACGCTGCTTTCTCTGCAGCCTGCTTCGCCGATCTCGGGGCGAACCTCGGTCGCCGGATGGTGGCTTTCATCGCCCGCGACCGCGGTCTGCCGGTGGCCGTCGCCCTCTGTTTCCGCAGCGACGAAGCGCTCTACGGGCGCTACTGGGGTTGCCGCGAGCACTACCCCAGCCTGCATTTCGAACTTTGCTTCTATCAGGGCATTGCGTATTGTTTGCGCGAAGGCCTGCGGCGCTTCGAGCCCGGCGCCGGCGGCGAACACAAGCTCGCACGCGGCTTCACACCGATCGTGGTGCACTCGGCGCACTGGATCGCCGACCCGTACATGCGCCAGTTGCTGGACCGGCATCTGGCATTGCAGGGTGGGCAGGTCGCCGATTACCGCGAGCAGGCGGCTGCGCATCTGCCGTTCCGGCGTGATGACTCGCCGCCGTCAGCAGGTTGAGGCAGCGTTGAGGGATTGCCAATGAGAAACATGAGTGGCTTGGATGGAGCGTTTCTGCACCTCGAAACACCATCCACGCCGATGCATGTGGCGACGCTGTACCTGATCGATCCGCTGCCTGCAGCAACCGGGGACTTCGGCAGCGAGATCAGGCGACGACTGCTACCGCGCCTTGCTCCGGCCCCGTTCTTTCCCTCCCGGTTGGCGCCGATGCCCCTGCATTTGGCCAACCTGGTGTGGATCGACGGGGGCATCCCCGATTTCTCGCAGCATCTGCGCCGCATCGTCCTGCCCTCAGCGGCCGGCTTCGGCGAACTTGAGGCGTGCGTCAGCGGATGCACTCGACCCTGCTCGATCGTCGATACCCGTGCAGATCATCAAGGGGATGGGGCACGATCTGCCGCCGGGAGTGCAGACGCGGCTGCTGGAAGCGATCGTCCAGCACTGTCGGGTAGCGACAACGCCAGGTCTTCGATCGGCAAAGGTCGGTTGAACAGATAACCCTGACAGGCATGGCATCCGTGCGCTTCGAGAAACTCGCACTGCGCCTCGGTTTCCACGCCCTCGGCAGAGTAAAAGAGGAGAATGCCATGTCTTACCCAGAGTTTTTCGATGCCGTACCGCGCTTGAGAATGCGCGACCCACTCGCAGCGTTCCTTGGCGCCGTCGAGGATGGCGTGATCGAGTACGGCTACATCGATGCGGTCAAGCTCGCCGGACATTCGTGTCCGACGGTGGCGAGCGCGTACTGGCTGACCTACCGGGCGCTGGGCACGCTGTATCGCGGAGAACTCCCGGAACGTGGCGGCATCCGTGTCGAATTTCGCGATGATCGAACGTTCGGGGTGACTGGCGTCATGGCGAACATCGTGTCGCTGCTCACCGGCGCGACCAGCGACACGGGTTTCAAAGGCTTGGCCGGACGCTTCGACCGGCGCAACCTCCTGCTCTTCAACGTCGACCTGCAGCTCGACATGCGTTTCACACGCACCGATACCGGTGCACATGTTGACGTTGCCGCGCATGTCCGACAAGTACCCAGCGATCCTGCGATGGCCTTGCTGCTGCAGCGCAGCCTGAGTGGGCAGGCCGATCCCGAGGAGCAGCGACGCTTTGGAGCAATCTGGCAGGATCGGGTGCAGCGTACCTTGCTCGATCACGGCCAGGATTGCAAGGTGTTCGTGATTCACTGTCCTGCGGGCGATACGGCAACTGCTCCCAGGAACGATGGCGAGTGCGCGCGAGGTGAATCGATCGCTCAATACTCATCGCCGCCTTGTTACGCCCACGAGTTTTCCGGCTACTTTGGGGAAGATGAGGCCGGCGATTGTTGAAGCGTGTTGTGGGTTTCGGGTCGGAGCAGTGAGTGGGGCTGTATACTCCGCTCTTTCAATCTGAGCCGTAGTTCATGTCCAATCCGAAAAATATCGGGTTCGTCTCGTTAGGATGCCGGTATGAGTCTGAATGTATACCGCTGTAGAAAGACAAAACCACAGCAAATTCAATCCCCTGTGGAAGTCGTAAGGGGGATTGAACTTGCTGTGACCAATCCAGAGCCCGTCATTCCCATGCCGTCTCCGGGGCGCCGTGATCGAGAGCCGGTCAATCGACCACCAGGACCGCCAAGGAGACTACGGCGAACACGATCGGCGTTGCCGTTGCCAGTGCCCGGCAGCGATTCAGCCACATGCCGACCGTGTCGTTCCGGTCCCTGTTCGCATCGATGCACGCCTGCCGGTTCTGGAGTTCCACACGCCGGATGCTTTCAAGGGGGTATTCCGGGGCCATGAGATTTTTCGGCTCGTTCGTTGCCGGGAAGAATGGCCTGATGTACAGACACTTCAACAGCAACAACGCGGCGACAAGAAACAGGTACAAGGCAATCGATGCCACGCCGGCCTTCATCCACAAGGCTGACCCCTTGTCCAGCAAAGTGATCAGGTAAGCCAGCGAGCCGCCAGCGCCGGCCAGCAGGATGTTAAGCAGGGTGTTGCTCTCCCGTGCCAACACGTCTGCATTTCCCAAGTGAAACGCGGCATTGTCCTTGGCCGCGGCTTCTACGTAATCCAAGAGTTCCATGCAATTGCTCCTTGTCGGGGTTTCATCATTCTGCCAGCGCCGGCACATGAACCGCCCGCTGTTCGCTGGCGTACTTCTCAAGCTTTTGTTTGGCCAGCCACTGCAATGACCTGAGCAATCCAGATTTGGTGGCTATGTCGAGGTAATCAGCCTCTGTAAACGGGGGTTGGTGACGTGTGGTCATGATCACTTTCTTTGCTGCGTGACGCAGGATTGCTTTGGCGGTTGAAGCCTCTATGCTGAAAAAAGTTTCCTGCCCGTATTGTTTGGCTGCGATAGCAAACAGGCGCAATGCCGTCTTCTCACATTTATTAAGATGGGATGTGCCGCACACAGGAACAACAACAAGACTCTCAAACAGTGGGTTGAGTAAGCCGTGCGAAAGAATTCCAGTAAGTCGTTTGGCCATAGTGGCTGTACAACCTACCTTCATGAGCCCATGTTTGAAGCGTATGCAGTACAAGACTGGACGTTTCCCATATTTCTCAGCGGCCTTGGTCGCGTTGAACCAACCTTCTTCGCTAAACATGACTTCAAAAGTCTGGTATTCAGCTTTCACAAGTTCATGCATGACTTTCTCCTTTATTTTTTCTCCGCCAGCGCCAGCCAATCGACCTTCGGCGGCAGGATGACGCGGCGGCCCATTTCCTGCGAGAGCTTCCGCTGAATGGCCGGTGTCCATGGCGTTCCGGCTCCTAGCACTTCCTTTGCAAAGTAGGATCGCGCTTCGAAGAGGAAGTCGACGAACTGCCGAATGGGTTCGCGCTTGCTCTCGACAAGGGCCTTGACGGCTGGGAACTGCTCTGCTGGGATGTCCTGCCAGCGGGCGACCTGGAAGGCGACGCGCAGGTGGTTGTAGATCCAGTTCTGCGAGCTTTCTCCGAAAGCCCAGTCATGAGCCATCATCTGGATCGCGCTGGCGATCTCCTTCTGCTGCTCGTCGGTCAGCGCCGGGCGCATCGCTTCACGGGCGATGTAGGCGCCGGTCTTGCGGATCGAGGGGAGAACTTCGGAGGTGACCCACTTCCGGTAGCGATGGGCGACGGTGCCTTGGGTCATCGCGTCGCGGCAGCGCAGAATGATGGCGTTCAGGCCGGACTCGTTGACGATCAGCATTTCTTGCTGGCCGCCAGGGGTGTCAATTGAACTGACACCCTTTTCGTCGTCGTCCAGTTTCTCGACGGCCATACGGTTGTTTCCGATGTCAAGTGCCGCGCAAACGTCGGCGGCGACGAACCATGGGTTGCCGTCGATCATGACGACGCGCAGGGTGTGGGTAGTGAAGGTGAAAACGGCTGGCGCGAGCGCGCAAGCAGATTGAGTGCTCATGGTGGTGCTCCAGTTGCGGTTTTGAACCGCCAACCCCTGTTCCAAGAGGGGTGGGCGACCGAACGAGAGTTGGAACTACCGCTGGAGCAACGGCGAGCCTTGCGGCTCCTCCCGCCCGGCCGCCCATAACTGGACGCACCAAGGCGACAAAAAAGCCGCATGGCAAACGCACTGTGCGGCTGATCGCCGCTCCAAGACGGGGTTCCAATCCCGGCCACGTTTTTTTCCGTGGCAGGGGCATCATGCCGCGTCGTTTCTGGAAAGTCAAACGGATGGACGTTCTGTAATCGTTCGATTACAATCTGCGCATGTTCTCGATCAGGCGCACCGACGAATTCAATACGTGGCTCTTCGGCCTGAAGGATGGCTTGACGCATCGCCGTTTGCTGGCGCGTTTGCGCAAGGCGACGCTGGGCAATCTGGGCGATGTGAAGCCGGTCGGCGAGGGCGTGTTCGAGATGCGTGAACACTTCGGTCCAGGCTGGCGCATGTACTTTGTTCAGCGCGGCGCGGTGCTGATCGTGATGCTGGGCGGCGGTGAGAAGTCGACGCAGTCCGCCGATATTGCCAAGGCCATCAAGATGGCCACTACCGTGGAGGATTGAATCATGACCCCAAAAATCAAGGTTTCCGATCTGCCCGAGTTCGATTTCTCCGAGCATCTCGACAGCGAGCAGGCCATTGCCGAATACATCACCGTCATCCTTGAAGAGAACGACCCCGCCTTGCTGGCGGCGGCCTTGGGCGACATCGCCAGGGCGCGCGGCATGAGCGATATTGCCAAGGCATCCGGTATCACCCGCGAGGCGCTTTACAAGGCACTGCGTCCCGATGCGCAGCCGCGCTTCGATACCGTCAGCCGAGTATGCACGGCATTGGGGGTCAAACTGGTGGCGCAGGTGGCTCATGTTGCCGGCACTTGAACCCGGAAGTTTGATCGTCGCCGATTCCGGGTATCGGCCCGGAGAGCACCACCAGATGGCCCTGGCCAATCAGGAAATTCTTGTAACTGGCAATCGACACCAGCCAGGCCTCGCGCGCCACGGCTGGTGAGGCGTCAACCACGGTACCGGACTCGTCGACGATCGCGAGCTTTCCCGGTCGGCCGTCGGTGAGCTTGACGGCCAGGCCGCTGTGGATTCTGGCGCTGATTTGCGCGGTCGCTAGGGTGCCGGTTTCGATGGGGCCGATCATGTCGGGGCTCCTGATGTCGTTGTGGGCGCGTCCATGGGCTTGAACAGCGCCGGCCGGGAGGGCCACAGATCGCCGCCGGAGTGCATCCAGTAGCTGCCAGTCGGCCAGGTGCCAAGATACTGGCAGACGCCGGCGGCGGAGCATCCGGGCTCCAGTGCCCAGAACAGCGTGCCGTCCTTCGGGCAGTACATCGCCTCCTTCCAGCCCAGTTCTTTGAGCCGCTCGAAGGCTTGCAGCATGGCGACCATGGCATCTTCTTCGGTCGGCATGGCCGCGGCGCGCTGGGCGATTTCGGACTGGATGCTGGAGAACAGGGCTTCGTTGTCCATCTTGCTGACGTCGATGGCTTTCATTCCGTGCACTCCTGTGGCTCAAGTATTCCAAGAGACTCCATTTCGATCTGGATTTGCTCAGTTCGGCTGTACTCGATCATGCGGCCGCGCGGGATGCGCAGATAGGCTTGATAGCAGGCGTCGGTGCTGCGCATCGCCTCAATCAAATGCCTGTCCTGCAGCATCAATCCGAACTTCAAATTCCGGTACAGCACCACCATCGGCTTAAGATCGATCGCCAGATTCTCGCCGGCGACAATCCGCTTCCAGCAGCACACCCAGCCATCAAGCGCCGGGCAGACTTCGAGCAGCTCGTTGCTCTCCCATGCCCGCATCACCGGACGACCCTGCACGGCATCGATGCTGCCGGTTTGCAGTTGCTGGAGCAGGCTGTATATGGGTTCGAATGTTCGCCAGGCCTGCACCGGGTGTGGTGGCAAGTGCAGCGGTGCATTACGGGTTTTTGCGCGTTTGTGGCGGTGCCGCGGCCGTTGGGATGTGGGCATTTATTCGGGGTTCCTGGCCTGGCCTGGCGCTGCGGTCGTTCTGTGTTGCGCAATAGCGGCATCCAGTGCCGCCAGCAGCGTGTTTTCGTTGGCCGCTTCGCCAGCGGCGATCGTCCCGCCAATCGGTGTGATGAGGCCGGCAGGGAGGCCGTTGTAGCGGACGTAGGCGTTGAATGGGTAGACCTTCACGCCATGCCCGTGCGCGCACGGCATGGGGCGCTGGTGGCCGTTGAATGAGATCTGCCAGTGATCATCGAGGCGTATTTCCAGGCAGCCGGGATGCTGGTTCGCCGGGTGCAGATTCATTGCGATGCCTAGCTCGCAGATTTTCTGATAGGCGAGGCACAGGTCAGTGATCTGGGGTTCGTCTGGTTCTCCATCGAGCCAGGATAGTGGTATCTCAGGCATCTGTTACTCCTTTCCCTGCTGGGATTTGCCCGGAAAGCGCGGCTCGCCGGCCCAACAATCAACCCCCCACAACTCGACCTGCTCTCCGGTCTTGCTGCTGGTGAATCCACTCAGCTTCGACCATCCGGCCCGCTCCAGCACCTTTTTCTGCGCGGTGTTGCTGCTGCAGACGGTGCAGGTCGCGTAGTCGTAGCCCAGATACCGGAGCGAGATTTTCTGGTGCTGCTTGAGCTGGTGGGCTCGGCCCTGTCCGCGAAACTCGTGACGCACGAAAAATCCATGGCAGTGCGCCACTTGCGGCTGGCTGGGCAGAGAGTCGATTTCGTAAACGCCAGCGGGGATGGCAAACCTCATACCGCCTCCCACCGCGCAACCTTCGCGCTCCCTGTATTGCGGATTTGCTTCGAGGTCTCAAGCTCTTTCAGCAACAGTAGCGTGAGGCTGCGTTCGTGGTGGCTGAGCCTGGCGACTTCGAGGGTTTTCAGTCCCTGGTGCGCGCGGACAATCGCCAGCACCTCGTCGCGATACTTTTTTTGACGGAGCTGCCAGGCTTCCTTGAGGCGCTCGGCGCGTTGGGTATTGGCACGCTCCAGTGCGGCTTTGTCGCAGGATCGCTGCTGCTCGATCTCCGACACCGCGGGGATCAGGCGGCCGATCTGCGCGGAGAGGCTCAGCGGGGAGGGTTGCGTGGCGCTCATTGGCTGACAAACGTGACGCTGGTCCGGGTCTGCCCGACCGGTACCAGGCGGTACAGCGTGAGGTCGGTACCGGAATCGAACGCCAGGGAAATGCATTGCTGCTGTGCGTTTTCCAGGGTTGGTCCGGCGATCTCGGGGACCGGCATGGAGGCGCCGAAGACAACGTACAGATCCCGGTCTTCTGCGGCCGCGCTGGGTTCTTCGGCGGCCGCTTGGATTGTCGGACGATCGCTTTCCGGCTGCTCGTCGAGCGGCACCCACTCCGAGTCGTTGCCGTCGATTTCAATTGGTTCGGCAACTATTAAGGATTCCTTGTCAGTTGCCGACGGGTCAATTGCTGGCGCCTTTTCGGCAGCAACGACCGAGGATTCCTCGGCGGTTGCGATTTCCACCGGGTCAGGAGTTGTCAAGGAATCCTGGACAACTGCAGGCGGCTTGGCATTCGTTTCCAGCCATTTGCGGCCGTCATTGGTAATCTGGTAACCCATGAGTTGGGTCACGTCATCACGGCCTGATTTGAGCAGTCCGGCTATGCGGGCCTGACTGGCGTTGTCGATCACCTGCCTTTGCGTCAAGCCGGTTTCGTCGCTGATTTCCTTGTTGGTCAGCATGCCCTGCTTGAGCAAGGCCCGCAGGATTTTTGCCCGTGCGCCGTTGTTGATGAATTTGGAGGGGGTGGTCATGAGGGGTTCTTGCCTTTCTTGAGTGGGTGGGTTTGCTGCGCTGTCTTGCGTGGTGCTCAGGCCGGGGCGTTCGTGGATTCGAGAATCGTGGTCATGCCGGACTTCTTCTTGCCGTGGTGTTCGCCACGGTCAGCAAACTGACGGGTTTTGCTTTGCAGAAACTGCGGCTGGGGGTGTACTGATTGCCCCGTGCGGTCCACTCGATTTGGGCGTACTGTTGTCCGTCATGCTCGAACAGGTCATAAACCGTTCCAATGCCAGGCGTTGATCCATCGCGCACCTGGTCTCCGAGGCGTACCGGGGCGTTCATGCGGCCACCGGGTGGGAGACTTCCAGATCGCCGCCGCGGTTGATCCACGCGCAGAGGGCCTCGTCAATGGCTTCGTAGAGCTGCTCCTCGGTGCCGTTGTTGATCAGGGTGACGTCTGCAACCAGGCGGGCCTGTTCCTGCTCGCTGGTGTGGTCAACGTGCGATGTCGTCTCGGCGCCAGGGCGGACGATTCGCCACAGTTGGCCGCCCAGCCGATGCACCAGTTCGGCCTCGTCCATAAACCGGACGTCGGAAATCACGACGTCGTGACCGACGTGAAGTATGGGGCGCAGCTTGTGGGCCATCGCCAGCACCCACAGCCGGCGATTGACCAGATTACGTCCCCACTCGGTGCCCAGACTCTGCAGGAGCTGGCGCGGCGATTGGCCGATCCATTCAATCGGCGTTTCCTTGCTTTCCGGATCAAAGTTGCGGTCTTCCAACATCAGCATGGCTTTCAAGCCCGCGCGCATCGGGTCCGCAAACGCGACTTCGCGGAATTCATGGCATTGCTCCAAATAGCTGGCGGTGACGGATTTCCCCGCCATGGCTTTGCCTACCAAACCAATCAGCATTTCAACTCCTCAAAACAGGGGGGGAAACAGGAAGCGCGGCGGCCGCGTTCCGGGTGGCGAACAGCGCCCAGCCTTTCGGCGCGCGCTGGAACAGGCCCAACTGCTGCCCGTTGGTGTAGATCCGCAAGCCCGGCCGCAGGGCGGTCACCGCTTGCTGTACCAGGTCGGCGACCGGGCTTTCCGGCGACGACGGGAAGAAAACGCCGGCGACGAGCCGGGCCGTGCAAGGGGTGCTCATGCCAGGTCGCTTTCGTCAAACCACTGGCGCTTGATCGCCAGACCTTCGGGGATATCCACGAGGACGCGGACCCCGCCGGATTCAGTGACCCGGTGCAGGATGACCTTGCCGGTTTTGGCCAGGCGCGGGATTTTCACCGTGGCGCCAACGGCGTGCCGGGGGGGGAGGCTTTCGATAGGGGTTTCCATGGCAGGTTCCTGTGGATGAGTGGCGGTTCAGGCGCGGTGGCGGTTGGTGGTGATTCTCTTGCTGCGCAGGTCGGCGAGTTGCTGCTGGGCAAGGTCGAGCGCTTCTTCCGTGCGCTCCAGCTCGCCGCGCCAGTACGCCACGTCGGCGCAAGCGGTTTGGAGGCGTTCGGTGATGAATTGCCGATCGGCCTCGATGTCGGCCAGGCGGATGCGGGCCGCCGGGATGCGCACGCCCAGCACGCGGCGATAGGCCCAGCGGGCGATGTTGTCCATCGCGATGCCCAGATCGTGGAGAGGGTTGGTCATCACTTGTCCGCCATCAGGCGCCAGTGATGCCGGCCGGCATCGCATCCGGCAAAGAAGGCATCGAATTCGGGGCTGCCTTCACGATACGGGCAGGCGGTCTTCTTGCCGCAGAAGAAGTAGACGAGCATCTGGGTCATGCCCATGCGGTATTGCAGCGACCGCGGAGGGCGACCCGGCGGGAAGGCCTCAGCGACGAGGCGCGTGGCGCGCTGCTGGGCTTCGTGCTCGGTCAGATGGCTGGGAGGGGAGGCGGTGGTGGTGGGCATGGGCGGCTCCTTGATGTGTTATTGCGATAAGAATTCTACAATTGTAGATTTCATTGCGTCAACACATGTAGAACCTATTGACGAAAAAAATCCCGCACGATGCGGGATGCTGGGGGCTGGCGGGTTAGGTCATGCGATGACCTTCAGGAAGCGCTCGGTGACCGATAACGGGATTTTCTGGTCTTCCCGGTTGATTTCGGCCAGCATGTCATTGAAGGCGACGTTGCGCAGCGGCTCGACTTCCGGCGCATCGCCCTGGTGGGCTTCTTCGAGGGCCGCGACGAGCTGCTCGACAGTCATCCCGATGGACTTTGCCATCAGCGCGCGATAGCGTTTCACGTCGGCCTCGTTCTGTGCCGCCTTGTCTGCTGGCCGAACGGCTACCAGAGCGGCGCCGGCAAGGGCCAGCAGGGCGCTGCCAGAAATCGCGACCCACGACGGCATCTGGCCGGCGGCGCCGCTGACCGCCGCGCTGCCGCCCACCAACGAAAAGAAAGTTCCAGCGGCCTGAATGCGTCGGTAGAGCCGCGCGGTACGCTCGCACAGCCGGATGGCGTAGCGAATGTCTCCTCTAAGCTGCTCGATGGTCTTCATCAGTCATATCTTCCTTTTGAGGCGGAGGGGGGTGCGGCATCGGCTGAGGCGTCTGTCTCGGCGGTACATGCGACCTTTGATCAATCATTTTAACCCCGGTTTCGTAGGCTTGAGATCGCAACAACCGCTTGGCGATGGATGAATCATGTCCTCCTGCCTCAGCGGGCGATGACAGAGGAACTGCTCAATGAGAAAATGCGCCACGGGGGGAAACGGACATGAGTAACACGAGCTTTCATGTTGTGTACGACGGGCCCGCATTGGCGGGCAGCACGATTGACGTGCGCGACCTGGCTCCGGCGCTGCTGGCGTTCGGTGATGTGATTGAGCAGGCCAATTTCACGCTCAACGATGGCAGGACCAGCGTTGCGCTCCGCGTGAACGCTTCGTTCAAGAGCGGATGCTTCGGGATCGACTTCTCTGTAGTGCAAAGCCTCATGAGCCAGGTAGCCGGTCTGTTCAAAGATCCTGCCGTGGTTACCGCAAAGGAGGTGACAGCGCATCTCGGATTTGTGTATGCGAAGGGCGCGGCAGCAGTAGGCGGTGTTCTGTATGTCATCAAGTGGCTACGCAACCGGAAAATCAAGCGCGTGGTTCTGCTCGACAACGGGAGGGCACGTATAGAGCTGGATGATGGCGAACTGGAAACAGAGCAGCGCACGATCGCCTTACTTCGGAACTTCAAGTTGCGCCAGGCGCTTGAACTTGCTGTGGCGAAACCACTTGAGCGTGACGGATATGAATCGGTTGCGATCTCCACAAAACCGGAAGAAGGGGTTGTGACGATCACAAGGGCCGAGCGTAG
The DNA here is from genome assembly GCA_029780075.1 of Pseudomonadota bacterium. Lineage (GTDB taxonomy): Bacteria > Pseudomonadota > Gammaproteobacteria > Burkholderiales > Rhodocyclaceae > Accumulibacter. The sequence goes on along the minus strand of JAKOZI010000054.1, from coordinate 2,702 downwards.
CTATTTCATCGCGCCGCCCGCAGAAACCGAAGAACTTGCTGACCAAACATTGAAGGCCAACCTTCAACTGGTCAATGTTGCTTTCAAGGACGACAACAAGTGGCGTTTCTACGATGGCATGACGCAATTCCATGCGGCGATACTCGATGAGCGATTTGTGCACCGGGTGCAGTCCGGCGAAGAAAATTTTGCGGCCGGCGACATTTTGACCGTGATGATACGAAAGCGCCAATGGCTCGAAGCGGATGTCATGAAGGCTGAACACGAAGTGCTGGAGGTATTGAACCATCGCCGGGGTATGGCCCAGATTCCGATTGTGTTTGCCGGCAACGATCATGATGTGACCTAACGATTACGCGCCCTCTGTGGCCTTTGCTTTTCGCCGTGCCCTGGCTGGCCGCGGGTTGCACTCGGACGCGTTCAGCGTGTTCGGGCCGGGAGAGTCGACGGCTACGACCCCGACTCCGGCTACCCCGATCATCATCCCCGGCAAGATGTTTTCAGGAGTCGGTCCAATGGCGCCCACTGCGACCTGGAAGTCTACCGATAGGACAAAATTTCCCTCGTGAAGGTTGAAGTGGCGAATCAGCAGATCCAACAGCTCTGACTGCTTCAAGCTGCGAACAGGCGTTGTTGTCGTCATTTCAGTGTACCGATGATGCGGGCAGCACTGTCCACTCGGTGGGCTTGCCTGATTCGGCAGCCAGGGCCCTCAATGCGGTTGAGTCAGCCGCTTGCACTGTAATTTTGACTGCGTGATCATGGTGGTGATTGATGTCTATGGCACTTGGTTTGTCCATGTAGCTGCGCAGGGCGCGCGCCATCAAGTCATTCAGGCTGATGCTTTCCTTGGTGGCGACCATCGCCGCAAGGCGGTGCAAATCCGGGCTAATCCTCACCTGAAACACCCCGCTACAAGGGCGGTTTGGAGACTTCCCGATCTCTTCGCAGTGGGCGAGATAGCGATCAACACTGTCGATGAACTCCTTTTCAAGCTCATCGAATGACTCTCCACCGTAACAAACCAAATCGTTTATAAACAGCACCCTTCCGTGAAAACACCGGTCATCAATGCTGGTTTCGATCGATCCGAGATAGCCTCGGTGCCGCAATGTCGTGTCAGCCATTTTCTTCCTCTCTGTTCAGTGCGCCAACTTTTTCCAGCGCATCCACTGCTTCTTTGACCTGATAGGCTTTGAGGATTCCTCCAGGATGCGCTCGCGAGGCAACAAAGCTATAGCCGCTTGTGTGTTCGAATGTATGGTGAGAACCGCCCTTGCACGAGCAAGAGAACCCAGCCCTTTCCATAACCGTCACCAGATCGCTCCAAGGGAAGTCTTTCGGGGCCGGCTTCCCAGTCAATCTTGACAGCAACTTGTCTTTTTTTGACATCGAAGTATGAAAGAGTGCCGCACCAAGATCAACTAGAGATTAGTTGTAAATGTGTAATAAACAACAAGACGCAAGCTTTCCCGCAGTCATTGCTACACCTTCTTCAACTTGCCGATCACGCCGCAAAAAGTGGGTTGCCGTTGATCTGGATGATCGGACCGGGCCAGAGTGGGTTGGCGCCCTCAGGCTGCCCAGCTCAGTACCCGTTGGGCCATGGAATCCAGGTCTGACTCCACGTCCACGTGAATGCGCGTTGGGATACGGTCCACGATGTTGTCGATTGCTCGGTCGATTTCTTGACGCCGATGCGCTGGCCAGTTGGCTGGGGGAAGGATGAATATGCCCAGACGACTCAGCCCCTTTGCCTCGGCTGCCCATTCAAGATCAAGCATCGAATCCAGAAGGTGGGCGCGCAAAGTCTGCGATTGATACGCGGCTGAATGAACAATGCCGCCTCCGCAAGGGGGCTGCAGCGCGATCTGCACGGCGCGGGTGCCTTTGCGCGTGTTGACTACGGTTTGTGGCGAACTGGGGATGATTTGGTTGGCGGCCGAAGAGTCAACGAGGCGCAAGGCGTTATAAAGCCTGGAAATCACCAGGTTCGTTGGCGAAGACGGAAGGCGGTCGGCTGACGACAGTTGCTGAGGAATGGCCAGCGTCACCTGGCTGGCGAACAGGTCATCGATGGCTTCCAGCGGAGAAATGCTGTAGATCGGCCGCGGCACGTCAAAAACGATGTTCGGTGAGGGGGATTCGTTGCCCTGCAGGGCTTCGCATAGCGCGACTTGGGCCAACTGCACAATTCCCGCCGCGTTGTCTTCGCCATAGAGGCACGACAATCTTCCCGTGTCTGTGACGACGCGGCCGATCCTGCCGCCGTCCGCGCTGATCACGCAGACGCCAATGTTCAGCGTTTCGCCGGTGAAGATATCCGGCGTGCAGCGAATGTTGAACGCCTTGCCTGTCTCCCGGATTGGGCCTGTCGCAGGCGGGGCGACGCTGATGTCACAGATCATAGGATGAGCGAAACCTTTGTTGGAAGAACACTTCTGCAGGATTCAGACCGCTTCCACAGGAAGTGGTGCGCTCGATGGGTGTCGCGTTGCCCGTTGCCTAGCAGCCTGTCGGACTTGGAGTAGGGGAAACTGCCAGATTTCACGATGCGGAATGAGCGGGCGGCATTTCGTCGTTTTTCCGGCCTTTTGTACGGTTTCCCCTCGTTTTTCCCTACTGCGGGCGCAATTTGGCCATCCGCTTCAAGTTCCACGCCAGGCAGACCAGCGTCCACTCCCCCGTGACGTTCCTCAAGC
>JAKOZI010000042.1 GCA_029780075.1 Pseudomonadota bacterium | reverse complement strand
ATCGCGTTCGAGAAGGAGAACGTCGCCTACATGGTGATGCTGGCCTTCGCCATCGCCTGCTCGGCCAACTTCCCGGTGCTGTTCATGTCGGTGTTGTGGAAAGATTGCACCACCAAGGGGGCGGTCGCCGGGGGGATCGTTGGACTGGTGGCGTCGGTTGTGCTGACCATCCTGTCGGCCTCGGTATGGGAAGCCGTATTGAAGAATCCGAAAGGCAGCGCGTTGTTCCCGTACTCTTCACCGGCACTGTTCTCGATGACGGCGGCCTTCCTGGTGATCTATCTGGTTTCCAAGATGGACAACAGCAAGCAGGCTCAACTCGAGCGTTCGCTATACCCGGCCCAGAAGGTTCGTTCGGAAACCGGCGTGGGCTCGTCTTCGGCATCGGGTCACTAGGCTTCAACTTTATAAGTTAGTTCGCGGCCGACCTAGTCGGCAAATGGCCCGGGAAGCAGCAAGTTCCCGGGCCGTTTCGTTTGTGCTGCCCGTCGATTTCCGCCGATAGGCGCCGGAAGTCATTCCTTTCACCCGGCCGGGGCCAATGGGCAAAACGCCTGCTCACGTCCGCAGCGCAGGCAGTCTCAAAATGCCGGCAGTCAGGGCGATTCCCATCAGAACGAGGGCGCCGCCAAGCAGGGTATGCCAGCCCACTGCTTCGTCAAGAAACAAGGCTCCCCACAGGACGCCGAACACCGGGATCAGGAAGGTGACCGACAACGCCCGCGTCGAACCGACCTCGTCGATCAGGCGGAAGTAGAGCAGATAAGCGGCGCCGGTACAGACTGTCCCGAGCAACGCGACGGCAGCCCAGTCACCGGCGTTCGGCGCTGCACGTATCGGAGCCAGAAAAACCAGCGGCAGTACTGCCAGCACGGCCATCCACATACTGCCATGCGCGTTGTCGAAGGGTGTCGCCCGACCGGGGTGGGCCTTGGTGTACAGGCTCGCTACGCTGTATGAAGCCGGCGCCACAAGGCCTGCGGCCAGGGCCAGCCAATCGCGATCACCGACCAGCCATGCCGTCTGGCCGACCAGCACGGTGACGCCGGCCAGGCCGAATGCCAGACCCAGACCAACGGGCAAGGTCAATGGGATGCGCAGCCACAGGGCCCCTATTGCCGCGCCGAAGAGAGGCGATGTGGCGTTGAGAATTGAAAGCAACGATGCCGGCAGGGACTGTGCGGCATAGGCGAAAAGGATGAACGGGAAGGCCGAGTTCAAACAGCCGAGGGTCAGGAAATACCGCCACTCTATGCCCAGTTGGAGGTCGCGCTTCAGCCACCGACTGGCCAGCCAGAGAAACACCGCCGCGATGGCGACGCGGAACATGATCAGCGCTACCGGGCCAAAGGCCTGGACGCTGACGCGCATGAACAGAAAAGAGGCTCCCCAGATGGCGGCGAGCAGGAACAGTCGGGCAATGCTGGCGGCGTTCATGGAAGCAGCCCTTGGTCAGGATGAGTTGTAAAGGCATTGTGGTGCAGCCACCTGCGGTTCGCCACCCGATTCCTGCTTTTATGCCGCCTCCCGAACACCGGGAGAGCCGACCCGTCGGCTGGTGGCGAGCGGCCTTTCCGGTATACGGTTCGGGTCCTGGTGAGCGCAATTCGCGCGCCACCGCGCTGGAGGATCGTTCTTGAGTGACGAGGTCGTCTACGGATTCGCCGCTTGCCCTGGTCGGGGCCTCGGCAGCGGCGGATCAGGCGAGGTCGATCGGGGCTACCATGCGCGCACCAGTGATGGTCGTCTGCGCTTTGGTCTGCTTGACAGCGAAATGCCTGTCAAGAACTGGCGGCGGTTTCAACACGCCCGTTGGTCTCCAGTTTCACTCGGCCGCAGCGCTGGCAGGCCTTACCCGGTAGGGGGCGCTGCTGGGATAAGTGGCGGCGTCGAGCAATGCGTTCCAGACGCTCGGTGAAAAGCCCCTGGCGCTTTGCCGTCCGACGCTCACGCTGGGCAATAGCGCTTCCCCACCGAGTTGCCGACCGAGTTCGGCGACCTCTTCCTCGTTCTGAAGCACCTTCTCGGAGAACGGAACGCCACGCCCCTCGAGCAGGGCGCGAGCTTCCTTGCAGGTGACGCAGCCGGTGCTGGTGTACAGGATCACCGGAAACTTCTCGCTGGCCTGGCGGACAGCGTAAGGGAGCTGCGGCCCGTCAGCACCCACTATCGCAGACTTGACGACCTGTCTGGCCCCTGGCGGCGGTGGCCGGTCTGAAACCACCGTGCCGCCAGTGCTCGGGTCGATCCAGCGGTAGGTGATTTGTGCGCTTGCGGCGGTAGCGGTCAGCAGCAGAACGGCGAGTTGGGCGAAGCGCAAGGTGGCTGAAGAGAGCATGCGGCGAAACCTCAATCGTTAGTAATCATGCCACTGTGCCGAAGCAGCGCGTCAACCTGTGGGTCACGGCCACGGAAAGCCCGGAAGTTGTCGATCGCCGTCCGGCTGCCGCCGACCGCCAGGATTTCACTGTGGAAGCGATGCCCGGTGGATGAGTCGAAAGGGTAGCCAGCCTCTTCAAAAGCCCCGTAGCAGTCCGCAGAAAGCACCTCAGCCCATTTGTAGCTATAGTAACCGGCAGCGTAGCCGCCGGCAAAGATATGCGCGAAGCTGTTCGGGAAGCGGTGCCAGGCGGGAGGTACGAGCACCGAGACTTGCCTTCGCACTTCGGCCAGAAGATCGAGTACGCTGCGCTCCCCCGCCGGGTCGAAATCGCTGTGCAGCCGCAGGTCGAACAGCGAAAACTCGACCTGCCGGAGGGTCTGCATGCCGCTCAGGAAGTTGCGCGCGGCCAGCATCTTGTCAAACAGAGCGCGCGGAAGCGGCTCCCCGGTGTCGATGTGCGCAGTCATTTCCTGCTGCACGCTCCACTCCCAGCAATAGTTTTCCATGAACTGCGAGGGCAGCTCGACAGCGTCCCATTCGACGCCATGAATGCCGGCAACGCCAAGCTCATCGACATGCGTCAGCAGGTGGTGCAGACCGTGCCCGGTCTCGTGGAACAGTGTGGTCACCTCGTCATGCGTGAAAGTCGCCGGCCGTGTTTTTCCATCCGTATCTCGTATCGGTCGAGAAAAGTTGCAGTTGAGGTAGGCGACCGGCTTCTGGATGCCGCCAGGAGCGGTTGTAGTCGCCGCGGTTTGCTGCACGCGGCGGCGACCGATGGCTTCGTCCATCCAGGCGCCACTGCGCTTCGTCTCGCGGGCGTAGAGGTCGAGATAGAATTGGCCGATCAACTCGCCGTCGGTGCTCTCGATGCGAAAAAACCGTACGTCCGCATGCCATGTTGGCGCAGCGTCGGGCTTGATACGGACGTTGAACAACCTTTCAATGACCTTGAACAGACCCGTCAGCACGCGTTCCTCGGTGAAATACTGCTTGACCTCCTGTTCCGAGAAAGCATAGCGCGCCTGCAGAAGCTTCTCCGACACATAGGCGACATCCCAGGCTTCCATTGTTGCGAGGTTCAGTTCAGCGAATGCGAAGGCACGCAGATCGGCGATATCCTTCTCGGCAAAGGGCCTGGCCTTGAATGCCAGATCCTGCAGGAAGTCGAGAACCTGCGGCACCGATTCGGCCATCTTCGGTACCAGCGAAACTTCTGCATAGTTGTCGTAGCCGAGAAGCTGCGCCTGTTCGCGGCGCAGTTCCAGGATGCGGCGAATCAGCGGGTTGTTGTCGAGTTCCTCGGGGCCGAATTCGGAGGCGCGTGTGGCGTAGGCGCGGTACATCGCCGCGCGCAGGCGGCGGCTGTCGGCGTATTGCATCACCGGCAGGTAGGATGGCATGTGCAGAGTGAACTTCCAGCCTGTTCTGCCGTCTCGTTCCGCCGCTTCACGCGCCGCTTCACGCGCGTCTTCAGGCAGACCAGCGAGTTCGCTCTCGTCGCTGATCATTTCGGAAAAGGCGTTGGTCGCGTCGAGCAGGTTCTCCGAGAACTTTGCCGAGAGTTGTGCAAGTTCCTCGGCAATGGCCTGAAAGCGCGGCTTGTTCTCGGCGGGCAACTCGGCACCACTCAGCCGGAAGTCGCGAATCTCGTTGTCGAGCACCCGGCGCTGGGCCGCGGACAACTGCGCGTATTCACCGCCGTCAGCGATCGCCTTATAGCCGGCGAACAGCTTCAGGTTCTGGCCGACTTCGGCATAGAAACGCGAGACTTCGGGGAGCATGCTGTTGTAGGCGTCGCGCCACTCAGGCACATCATTGACCGAGTGCACATGCGTGACCATCCCCCAGGCGCGTGACAGTTGCTCAAAGGCGTCGGTGAGTGGTGCAGCGAAATTTTCCCAGGTCGCGGCCACCTCCTCGGCCGTCAGGCGCTCGATGAGGGCGCGACCTCGTTCGAGCAGTGTGGTGATCGCCGCTTGTACATCGCCCGGCTGCAGCGTGTCGAAGCGGGGCAGTCCGGAGAAGTCGAGGAGCGGGTTGGCGGGCAGGGCATTGGGAGTCATCAGGAGATCCGTGGTGGCAGGAGGTCGGCTGGGAATTCTACAAGGTCTCGATACGCATGCCAGGAAGCGTGGCCGATCAGTGGCATCAGAACGATCAGTCCGAAAAACAGGGTGACGAAACCCAGCGCGGTCAGCGCGACGACCAGGAACGCCCAGAAGGTCATCACCAGCAGGTTGGCGTCTACTGCGCGCAGGCTGGTCAGCATGGCTGTCCGGAAGTCGGTCTGGCGGTCAAGCAGCAGCGGTACGGAGATCACCGTGATCGCGAAGACGATCAACGCCAGGGTGCCACCGATCAGAATCCAGATCAACAACAGGTCGCGGTGGTCTGTGGAAAGGTGGATCTCGGCCAGCAGGGCGAGCAGATCGGGGGTGATGTCGGGTGCCAGGAAGGCGAACAGCAGGGTCGAGATGCGTTCCCAGGCGAGTCCGATGGCTGCCAGCAGCAGGCCAAGCTTGGTCAGTTCAAAGGCGTTGCGTCGGCCGCCGGCCAACGACACGAAGAAGGTCGACGCCTGACCGGTTTCAAGTCGCCGGCTGATTTCGTAGAGTCCGCCGGCGAGCAGTGGGGCGACCAGGAAAAAGCCGGAAGTGGCGACGATGAACACCTGTCCATTGCGCCAGGCAAAGATCGTGATCAGGTCGCCGGCGATCGCGAACAAGAGGCCAAACGCGAGGCTGGCAATCGGGTTGGCGCGCAGATCCCGCCAGCCTGCCACCAGCCACACGAATGGGCGGGTGGCGGATACGCTGTGGACTTTGGGCGCTGTCTTGCCGCGGGCAGGGGGAGTTGGCTCCAGACGCATGCGTTCTCCTTGCTGAGGGGGTGGATGTGCAGTTCGCGTCAGCGACTCGCACTTTCATCGGCAGACATACAGGAAAGGGGACGAAAGCCGCAAAAGGCGGTCTTCTTGGTCACCATCGAGCGTACCGGAACCTGTCCACGGGCGTGCAAGGTGGATCTCTGGCTGTCGGTGCTGCCGACTCGGTCAAGCAGGTACCCGTTCGCCGGTCAGGCGTTCGCAGGCCTCGGCGTACCTGGCGTAAGTGCCGGCGAGTACCGGCGCGGGCAGGTGCGGGCCAGGCGCTCGCTTGTTCCAGTCCAGCGTTTCAAGATAGTCGCGAACATACTGCTTGTCGAACGACGGCGGATTGCTGCCTTCGCAGTAAGCGTCGGCGGGCCAGAAACGGGACGAGTCCGGGGTCAGAACTTCGTCGATCAGGTGCAGCGTGCCGGACTCATCAAGGCCGAATTCGAACTTGCTGTCGGCAATGATGATGCCGCGCGCTGCAGCGTGCTTTGCCGCCGTAGCGTACAGCGCGATGGCTGCGTCGCGGGCCTGTCCAGCGACGGCTTCGGCACTCTTGCCGGTAGCCGCGAGCAGGTCGGCGAGTGCCGTGGCGCATTCGGCCTGCGCACGTTCGAAGGAAATGTTTTCGTCGTGCTTGCCGATTGCTGCCTTGGTCGCCGGGGTGAAGACCGGCTGCGGCAACCGGCTCGCGAGCCGTAGCCCTTTGGGCAGAAGGATGCCGCAAACACTGCCCGTGGCCTGGTAGTCCTGCCATCCCGAACCGATCAGATAGCCACGTACCACCGCTTCGATCGGCAGTGGTCGCAACCGTTTGACGACCAGCGCCCGACCTCGCACCTGCTCCCGTTCGTCTGCAGCCACCACGGTTTCCGGATCGATCCCGGTCAGTTGATTCGGGATGATCTCGGCGAGCCTTGCAAACCAGAAGCTGGCGAGGCGTGTCAGCAGTCTGCCCTTGCCGGGAACGGGGTCGGGCAGAACGACATCGAAGGCCGAAATACGATCGCTGGTGACGATCAGCAGCTGGTCGGCGCCAATCGCATAAATATCCCGCACCTTGCCGCGGCCAAGCAAAGGCAAGCTGGTGATCGTCGATTCAAAAAGGGCTTCGGTCACGGTGTTGATCCGGAAGGCGAATGAATGGGGGATCGGGAAACGGCTATATTCAGGGCTTGCTGCCCGCTTCCGGCATGACGATGTTGACCTCCAGCACCTCGAAGTTCCCCTGCTTCTCAAGCGACACCTTGATGTCTTCGGGGTTGACCGACACATATTTCGAGATCACGGCCATCAACTCCCGCTGCAGGGCCGGCAGGAAATCCGGCGTACTGGCGCTGCCACTGCGTTCGTGGGCAATGATCAGTTGCAGTCGCTCCTTGGCAATCGCGGCCGTTTTAGGCTTGTTGCCGAAGATCAGGGAGAACAGGGACATCCTCATTTACCCCCGAACAGCCGCTTGAAGAGACCGGGTTTTTCGTAGTCCACGAAACGCAAAGGGACGCTTTCACCGAGAAAGCGGGCAACGACGTCGAGATATGCGCCGGCGACGTCGGAACCGGCGAGATGGATCGCCGGTGTGCCCGCATTCGATGATTGCAGGACCGCTTCGGACTCGGGAATGACGCCGATGATCGGCACGCGCAAGATCTCCTGCACATCCTGATGAGACAGCATCTCGCCTTCACTGACGCGTTTCGGCGAATAGCGGCTGATCAGCAGGTGCTCCTTGACTGGCTCGCCGCCGAGCAGCGCGCGCCGCGACTTGGCCTGGATGATGCCGAGAATGCGATCCGAGTCGCGCACCGAGGAAACCTCCGGATTGCTGACCACCAGCGCTTCGTCGGCAAAAGTCAGCGCCATCACGGCGCCCCGCTCGATACCTGCCGGCGAATCGCAGACGACGTAGTCGAAACCCATGTGTTCGAGTTCCTTGAGCACCTTCTCGACACCTTCTTCGGTCAGCGCGTCCTTGTCGCGGGTCTGCGAAGCGGGCAAAACGAAGAGATTGCCGTTCGCGCAGTGTTTGTCCTTGATCAGTGCCTGGGTGAGCGTCGCCTCTCCATTGAGGACATTGACCAGATCATAAACGACGCGGCGTTCACAGCCCATGATCAGGTCTAGGTTGCGCAGGCCGACGTCAAAATCGATGACGGCAGTCTTGTAACCCCGCAGGGCGAGGCCCGAGGCGAAACTGGCACTGGTGGTGGTCTTGCCAACGCCACCCTTGCCGGACGTTACGACGACAATACGTGTCACGGATGTTTCCCCGCAGATAAAAGTTGCGATTCTACCTGCAGAATGGGCTTTCTGTTGAGCGGCAGCGATGCTTGTTGGCCGCGAACGCTTGTCTACCCGTCATCAGTCGGTGCGCAGCAGTTCGACGATCAGTTTGCTCCCTGTTTCACCGGGTTGTTCCGAGCGCCGGATCTGTACTGGCTTGCCCGCCAGTTCGCGCGACACGCCGTCGTCGAAGGTCCGGTACAGACCGGCGACCGAAACCAGTTCCGCATAGAAGCGGGTACAGAAAATGCGCGCGTCGGGAGCCCCACTGGCACCGGCCAGCGCACGCCCCCGCAAGGGGGCGTAGATGTGAATACTGCCATCGGCGATGACTTCGGCGCCGGCATTGACTGCTGCCAGGACCACCAGGTCGCCGCCGCGGGCGTATACCTGTTGTCCGGAGCGTAGTGGTCGGTCGATGAACAGCGTCGGCGCTGCTTCGGGAGCGGCCGCCACCGTCGGTGACGGCTCGGGATCTGCCTTGCCGGCAGGAGCAGGGGCTGCCGGTGGCGGGGCCGTTTCAACAGGGGCCGTGGCGTGCGGCGGGCGCTCGCTGGCAGCATAGGTTGGCAAGCCGGCAAAGGCTGCGGTTTGACGCAACTCCTCATTGCCGCCGCGTACGCCCATGACGTTGAGACCGTGGGCTCTCAATACCTGTTTTACCCGCCGCCAGTCGGCTTCCGGTACGTCTACGAGGTGAGACAGTTCCAGCAGGGCAGCATCACCGTCGAAGAACTCATCGTCGCCAAACAGCGTTTTCGCTGCCTCGGCCAGTGTGTCCGGTTGCAGGGAGCGCAGAGTAACGACGACGACCGGAAGCGTCGTGCCCTTGAATTCGATCAACTGCATAGTTTTGTGCGTTTGCGGCATAGTGTCGTCAAGGAGGTCAATGGGGCGTCGCGTCTACTGGCCAGCAGTATAAATCGCCCGTCGGCGCAGGCAGAAGGACAGTGAGGGCAAGGGGTATAGTACATTACCATCGGGTTTACTGATGAGGGTTATGGTCGCCGCTCAAGACTCCAGCCCCGGAGTCTAGCCGAGTCGGCGGTAGAGCGAAATACGGCGGCAGCACTCCAGCGGCTCCCGGTTTCGACCCCTTCCAGACTTCGAAGCGGTATCCGTGTGCGTTACGCACGAAGGTCAACGACCGCTAGGTAAGTAAGCACAGACCAACTGCACCTTGTGCAAACCTGGTGTGTCATGTCTCCGCGAAGTTTCGCGGTTCCAAGGCCTGAAACGCCGCGACGCTTGGGACCGACATTGCCAGGATTCTGGACGGTTGCGACCCTGATTGTCGGATAACTTCTTGTTTGCGGCCTACAACGGCTGGTTACACGTCCCGGTTACCACCACCTACCCGGGGAGTCTGCAGGGCAATTTCCCGGGCAAGCTCAGTCATCAGACCTTGAAGTGCGAAGATCTTGAACTGAAGGTTAAGCGAGATGATCAGGGAAATCACCAGCCAGCAGTACATCACCAAATCCGCTCCTCGACCAACTCCGACCAGATGTGCAAGCTCGCTGGTCTTGCTGGGGAAGAGCACGAAGTAGATGCCGGCGACTGCCACAATGGAAATCAGGAAGCTCACTAGCAGCCTGTCGGACTATAGGCCTGCCGCTGCCGGATATGCTATAATCATAGCTATTCAAGCGACCGAGGTCTGGCATGTCCAAGTTCATCGTCACCGACCGCAAGACCGACTACCTGCTGCCGCCGTCACTCGACGATTGGCTGAACCAGGATCACTTGGCGCGATTCATTGTGGAGGTGGTCGACCAGCTTG
>JAKOZI010000049.1 GCA_029780075.1 Pseudomonadota bacterium | reverse complement strand
GCTTTCGGCGTGAGGACTGTCGCGGTCAGGTCAGGGTAGAAAGTACCGATGGAGCGCCGGAGCCAGACGTAGAAGAAGTCAGAAAGGTCCGCGTAGCCGATGTTGTCGTAGTAGGGCGGGTCAGTTGAAACTGACACCAGCCCGGACACGGCAGAGGCCGCGTCCCGCTGGCTAACCGACCCACCCAACTGGGGCGTAAGGCACTCAATCACCGCGGCGACGCGTGCGATCGATTCGTTGAGGGACCCAGTCGACGATGCGAACACATTCGGCTCGGCGAAATCCCAAGTCATGGCAAGTGCCTGCCTAGAGAACGTTGCCCGCACGTGCTGCTTTGTCCCATTCGAGTCCCAACTGCAAATGGATGAGTTCTCGTTCGTTAGTCGATCAACTACGAACGCGAGATAGAGGGCGAGGGCGTCGGCGTAGCCGACGGCCTCGGCCTCCGGCACTCCGGCAGCGATCTGGTCGGCGAGGGCGCGCTCGCGCGCCTCGCCTACCAGATCGCTGAACATTGTCAGCGCCACAAGCTGGCGATCAGTGAACAGATCCGCGAACCGTGTCAGACCGTAGCTGACACACCAAATGTTCCGGGGGTCGATTGCAAGCTTCTCATCGGGAACCGCTTTCGGCCGCTCGGTCTGCGCAACGGCAGCGTGTCCAGCGCTAGGGGGCAGATATATGCGCTGTCGCTGACCCTCGGCAACCACGGCCAGAAGGCGTGCACCCATGCGACCATCTATGGCCTCGGACTTGACGTGCGAGTCGGTGGTCGTGTCCTGGCAAACAAGACATACGAACTTGGCTCCGCGACCACGCTTCGGCGGCTCTGGCGGTCCAGACGGGTCCACCCTGATCTCAAAAGTGATCTCCTTGCCCCGGACGATTGGCTGGACCCAGGTGGGACGGTCCTTCTTCTTCGACAGCCACCATGTGCTCACCAGGGGAATCACCGCGCCGCACGCCGGGTTGGGGCAGGTCACCGTCCGCGCCCAGATCCACGCGATGACCTTCGCCTCCCGCCCGTCGGGCAGAGTGGCCAGCGGGTAAAGACGGCCGATCCGGCGCTCCGCCTCGTCGCGCATCCAACCGCCGTACCGCCGGACGTCCTCGGCCAGCCCGGTCGCTCGCGGCCAGTGGCCCGCGACCCCCTCCACGCTGTGGGCGGCGCCAGGGAAGACCGGTGGGCGACCGGCATACCGCGGAGGGATCTCGATGAGCGCCTTGTTGATGAGCACCGCGACCGGGTTGAGGTCGCTCGCGTGGGCCTCCAACCCGAGCCGCTGAGCCTCCAGCGGGATGGACCCGCCGCCGGCGAAGGGGTCGAGGATCGGCGGCGGGTTGCCGCCGGTGGAGCGCAGGATCTCCTCGTGCGCGGCAGCCAACAGCCGCTCGTCGGAGGCGTTC
>JAKOZI010000335.1 GCA_029780075.1 Pseudomonadota bacterium | reverse complement strand
GTGCGCCTGGCCCTGCAAATGGCGCGCAAGGTCGAGAAGGAAGGCCTGATGCCACGTTCGCAGGTGCTCGCCTACCAGCGCGCGCTGCTCGACGCGGTGACCCTTCTATCGCTACGCCGACAGGACCTGGAATTGTCGAAAGCCGAACTCGTCGCGCTGATGTCGATTCCTCCGGGCGTCAACATCGTTCTCGCCGACGATACCAGGATCGAGTCGCTACCGAGTCCCCCGGCCAACATCGCTGCGCTCGAAGCGCTGGCGCTGCGCCAGCGCCCCGAAATCATGGAAGAGTGGTATCGCAAGCGGGTCACCGAAAACGACATCAAGGCCGCCAAGCTGCTGGTCTGGCCGAACGTCTCCTTCGACATCAGTGGCCAGTACGATTCCAACATCTATCTGTACAACCAGTCGTGGATCGACACCGGTCTGCGCGTCTCATGGAACATCATGAAGCTCGCCCAGTTGCCGGCGCTCGAACGTGCCCAGGAGAGCCAGAACCAGACCGACGACATGCGCCGCATGGCGCTGTCGATGGCCGTGCTGACGCAGGTGCGCGTCGGCGTGCAACGCTACGCGCTGTCGCGAATGGAGTTCGGCGTTGCCGAGGAAAGCCTGCGCGTCGACGAGGAACTCCTCAAGTACGCCCGTGCCGCCGCGCGGACGAGCTTCGACTCCGAACTCGAAGTGATCCGCGCAGAAGCACGCGCGCTGCTCTCGCGCTACCAGCAGCACGCCGCCTATTCGAATGCCCAGGCCGCCTGGGGGCGGGTCTACAATTCAGTCGGGCTGGACGTCATGCCCGAAACGATAGCCAGTCACGATATCAAGACGCTGGCAGCGGCGATCGACACGACCCTTCGTCAATGGCAGGAAAACCTCCTCGCCGGCCCGGCTTTCGATGGCAGCGACAAAGTTGAATAGGGCGCTCGTTCTCTTCCTCGGCCTGGGGGCTGCAGGCTTCGCGCAGGCGCAGAACGCGCCGGCGGCAGCATCACCTGCCTCGCCAGCGAAAGCCGCCGCCGTCCGCACGGCGAGCACCGACCCCGACGCGATCCGCATCGTGCTGGCACCCGAACTCGAAACGACGCTGGTCGCGCAAATGCCAGGACGAATCGAAGCCATCGCCGCGACGCTCGGCTCGCGCGTGAGCAAGGGGCGCGTCGTCCTGCGCATGGACTGCGGCGAAAGCGATGCCCGCCGCAAAATGGCCGACGCCGAACTCGCGGCGGCCATCGAAACGCTGAGCACCAAACGCAAACTGCGGGAAATGGACGCTGCCGGCGAAATGGAAATCAAACTCGCTGTCGCCGCGGCCGACAAGGCGCGGGGCGCGGTGGCCCTGGCACGATCGCAGACCGCCTACTGCAGCGTCATCGCGCCTTTCAATGGCCGCGTGGCGCGCCTTTACGTCAAGACTTTTCAAGGCGTCAACGTCGGTGCGCCGCTGATCGATCTGGTCAGCGACGGCCCGCTCAAGCTGCGCCTGAACATTCCATCGACTTCCCTGCGCCAGGTCAGGGAAGGCAGTCCGTTCGAAGTCATCGTCCTCGAAACCGGCAAGACCTACCCGGCGCGCGTCAGCGCGATCAATTCGCGAGTCGACGCTGTTTCGCAGACCGTCGAGATCGAAGGCCGACTGCAGGGAACGCCTGCCGAACTGCTGCCAGGAATGAGCGGCACCGCGCGCTTCCCGCCGTCGCCCTGATAGCGCACTGAGCTACCCGGACGATGACCGACGAGGTTGCACTGTACGGCGCGATTGCCACCCTCGAGGCGCGCGCGCGCGGTCGGCAGCGTTGCCGAACTGATGGTGATCATCGCCAACGATGTCCATCCGCTGCTGCCTTTCCAGCAGGCGCTGGTCTTCGCCCAGCCACATCAGACGTGGGAACTGGCCGCAGTTTCCGGGCTCGCGCGACCGAGCGAGGACTCGCCCTACCTCGTCTGGCTCAGGCGAATGGCGACCTGGCTCGCCGCGCAGCTCGCCGGTGGGGAAAGTGGCCCGCGCTGGCTGAGTGCCGCAGACCTGCCGGTCGGGCATGACGATCTGCGTGACGGCTGGCACGAGTGGTGGCCGGCCGGTCTATGGGTCGCTTCTCTCTACCGGCAATCCGGTGCAGCGCTCGGCCACCTTTGTTTTCTGCTCGATGCGCCTCCTGCGCCGGTGCTTCTTCCTCATCTCGAACGTCTCTTCGCCACTTATTCTCACGAATGGGACTTGGCGACACGCCAGGACCACCGCTGGCAATTCAATTTCACCGCCCGTCAGAAGCGCTTCGTCTGCCTTGCCGTCGCTATGCTTTGCCTGCTGCCGGTGCGCCAGAGCGCGCTCGGTCCGGCGGAGATCATTTCGCTCGACGCGATTGCCGTCGCATCGCCGCTCGACGGTGTCGTAAAAACTTTCCATGTCCGTCCCAACCAGGCGGTCGCCGCTGGCGAGCCACTCTTCTCGCTCGACGACACGACTCTGAAAAGCCGTCTCGAAGTCGCCCAGCGCTCGGTTCAGGTCGCCGACGCCGAGTTGCTCTCTGCGACTCACAAGGCTTTCGACAATACCCAGAGCAAGAGTGAAATCACTTTACTCACCGGCCGGGCGCAGGAAAAGCGTGCCGAACTCGCCGCCACGAAGCACCAACTGGCGCGCATCGACGTCCTGGCCGCACGTGCCGGCGTCGCCATTTTCGGCGACGTCAACGACTGGATCGGCAAGCCGGTGGTCACCGGTGAACGTATCATGCAACTGGCCAACCCGGCCCATCTCGGGCTGCTGGTGTACCTGCCGGTGGCCGACGCGATAGCCCTTGAAGAAGGTGCGCCGGTCAAGCTCTATCTGACGACGCAACCGCTGTCGTCACTCGAAGGGGAGATCTTCCAGACGAGTTATCAGGCGACATTCTCCGACGAGGGAATCGCCAGCTACCGCCTGCAGGGACGCTTCACCAGCCCGCCAGGTGACGTTCGCATCGGGCTGCGCGGAACGGCCAAAGTCTCCGGCGGTTGGGTCGTTCTCGGCTACTACCTGATCCGCCGCCCGCTCGCCGCGCTGCGCGAGAGCCTCGGCGTCTGAATGCCGGCGGTCACAACCATGAGCGGATCGACTGCATCTCACGGCCTGCTACGCGAAGACCTGCGCCTGCACGAAGCGAGCAGCGACCCTGACGGATCGCCGGCCTGGGTAATCGAGGATCCGGTGGTGAACCGCTTCTACCGCATCGGCTGGCTCGAATTCGAGTGTCTCTTGCGATGGGGGGATCCGGCACCGGAAATCGCCGCAGCGATCTCCCGTGACACGCCGCTCGATCCCGATGCCAGCCAGGTCGAAGATTTTCAGCGCTTCCTTGCGCAGCATTCGCTGCTTCGACCGGATGGTGAAAAGCTTGCCCAGTTGCTGAGCCAGGCTCGCCAGCCCGGCTCATGGAAACGCTGGCAGTGGTGGCTGCATCACTACCTCTTCTTCCGTATCCCGCTACTCCGCCCGCAATATGCCCTGCAACGCCTGGCCGGCGTACTCGCGCCGCTCTTCCGGCCGTGGGCGGTCTGGGCTACGCTGGCCTCGATCGTCACCGGGCTGTTGCTCGTCGCGCGCCAATGGGAAGTCTTCGTCAGTACGCTCGTCGAGTCGGTTTCGCCTGCCGGGCTGCTCGGCTTCCTCCTCGCCCTGAGCTGCGCCAAGGCGCTGCACGAACTCGCGCATGCGCTCGTCGCCACCCACTACGGCGTCCGGGTGGCGCATATGGGAATCGCCTTTCTCGTCCTCTGGCCGATGCTGTACACCGATACCGGCGAATCGTGGAAGCTGAAGAAGCGCCGCCAACGGCTCGCCGTCGCCGCCGCCGGGATGACCACCGAACTGGCTCTCGCCGGGCTGGCAACGCTGGTCTGGAGCATCGCCGACCCCGGCCCGACAAGGAGCGCCGCTTTCTATCTTGCGACCACCGGCTGGACGCTTTCGCTGGCCCTCAATGCCAGCCCCTTCATGCGCTTCGACGGGTATTTCATTCTCTCCGACCTGCTCGACCTGCCCAATCTGCACGAACGTTCCGGCGCGCTCGCGCGCGCCGCGCTGCGGCGAACGCTCTTTGGCTGGAACGAGCCCGACCGCGAATACTTCCCACCGTGGCCGCGCCGCGCGCTGATCGGCTTTGCCTTCGCCACCTGGATCTATCGGCTGGGGGTCTTTCTCGCCATCGCGGCGGTCGTTTATTACTTCTTCTTCAAGGTCCTCGGCATCTTCCTGTTCCTGGTCGAAATCACCTGGTTCATCGCCCGACCGATCTGGTCCGAGCTGCGCGTGTGGTGCAAGCGCTGGCAGGAAACACCGGCGCAACGGCGCCGCACCTGGCTCTTTGCCTTGTTCTTGTTGGTCATCCTGGCTCTCATCCCCTGGCGCAGCGACATCCACGGCCCAGGGCTCGTTCACCCTTTGCTGCAGCAACGCGTCTTCGCACCGTTCCCAGCCCAGATCGGTGTCGTCCGTAGTCCCGGTGCAGTTCTAGCCGGCGAGGAACTGGTTCTCCTCTATAGCCAGGACCTTCACGATCAGGAGCGCCAGACGCAGGCCGGAATCACCGCGCTTGGCGAGCGGCTTTCCGGAATCGAGGCGGTCGAGGGTGCACTCGACCAGCGCAACGCCACGCGCGAACGCCTCGGCGAACAACTCGCCCGCGGTCAGTCGGTCAATGACGAACTCATCCGCCTGAGCATCCGCGCCGAGTTCAACGGGCGCTGGCTCGATGTCGACCCGCTGGCGGGCAGCGGCAGTTGGCTGGGGACGCTGAAGCCGATCGGCGTCCTGATCGATCCGGCGGTCTGGGTCGTCGACGCTTACGTCGGCCAGGCCGACATCGAACGGATCGAAGTCGGCGCCGCTGCCCGCTTTTTCCCGGAGCACCAGAACGTCGCACTCGCAGGACGGATCGTCGAAGTCGACCTGGTGCGTAGCCAGCGCCTGCCGCACGCCATGCTCACGATCCGTCATGGCGGGCCGATCGCCACAGTCGCCGGCGGCAACGAACTCCAGCCGATCGATTCGCGCTACCGGGTGCGCGTTCGCCTCGATGAGCCGCCGCAGAACTGGCGTGAACTCCGCGGCAGCGTTTCCCTGACAGGAAAAAGTGAAAGCCTGGCCTACGCATTCGTCGTCAAGGCGCTTGCCGTGCTGATCCGGGAAAGCGGCTTTTGATCGGGCTTCCGGCGCCGTGCCCGTCGTATGTACCTGCCGCTTCGGGTGCCGACCCGCCGCAGCGGTCGCCCTTTCCCACCAACCAGCCGCTGGCCATCCGGTTAAAGAAAGAATTTCTCCAGCCGCACGAAGACTTCATGCTGGGCGCCATGGCGGCGCACCGCCAGGACGTCTTCGAGCTTTTCCACCTGCTTCACCATCTGGTCCAGACGCTCGTCCTCATTGACCAGCAGCCAGATGCGACTGGTGTCGCCGCTCCCCACCGGCATGCACAGGATGCCTTCGACG
>JAKOZI010000034.1 GCA_029780075.1 Pseudomonadota bacterium | reverse complement strand
CCAGCTTTGGCGCCTGCGCCAGTTCGGCCTCATCAAGAAGGTCGTTCATGGCTATCGCTACTACCTCACCCGCCTGGGTCGCTCGACCATCGCCGCCGCTTGTCGAATCACTGAACAATCCATCGTCCCGGCTCTCGCCCACGCTACCCCGTGACCAGATCTGCTCAGGAAATGTAAAGATCTGAGTCATAAGTGACTAATCTTTACTTTATTGGGCATGCTGATCACCTTTCCAGTAACCTGGCATCCATCTCCAATGTCTTTCAATACCCAGCGCCTTACGGATGCTCAAGGGCGCTTTGTACCCAGGGCCGCGCCACTCGAATAGCATGCGGCCAAGTTCCATCAGCCGAATGACTGGAATGGTTGTTGTTCCATTCTGGTAAGTGTCGCGTCGTTTGTCATTGCAACCTCCTCCTGCCCTTACCTTCGGCATTGTATTCAGGAGGAAGATTTCTGGCAAAATTTTGGTGATTGGCCAACCGACTCGCCTTTGCTGATCGCCTGCTCCGGTGGCCAGCCATTCGGAGGCAACGCTCAGGGCGCGGGCGATGCGAAACCGGCGAGAACGATCTCCAGGCTCGATCGGCACCTAAGGACGAATTCCTCCAGGACATAGCCTGGCAGGTGCCCCAGCCCGAAACCAATGCAGGATGTGCTGCCCTTGCAATTCGTGGGTTGACTCCTTGCCTCGGGCTATCGGTCCGGCCTGTCCAACTGAGCCGACGGCCCAAGGTTCTGGGCAAGATTAGTAGATTTTTCAAAGACGCGCTACCGGCCGCGTCGGGTCGCTGCACCATTCGCTCCAGGAACCGGCATAGAGGCGTGCCCCCGGCAAACCGGCAATCTCCATCGCCAGCAGATTGTGACAGGCAGTCACGCCAGAACCACAGGACATGACCACCTGCGCCGGATCGATCCCGGCGAGCAGCGCCAGGAACTCGCGACGGAGGTCGATCGCGGGGCGAAAATGGCCACTCGCGTCGAGGTTGTCGCGGAAAAAGCGGTTGATTGCGCCGGGAATGTGCCCCCCGACGGCGTCGAGGGTTTCATTCTCGCCACGAAAACGGTCGGGACTGCGGGCGTCAATGACACGGAAGCACTCGGCGCCAAGACCTGCGAGCACGTCGTCGCTGCTCACCACCCCGTCACGCAGATCAATCTCCAGGATTGCCGGGGTGGACGTCGGCACAGCGGTCGAGACGGCCCTGCCTTCGCCAATCCACTGATCGATGCCGCCGTCGAGCACGGCGACCCGCGCGTGCCCCAGCCAGCGTAACAGCCACCAGAGGCGAGCAGCAAACATGCCGCCAGAATCGTCATAGGCAACTACCTGGGTTTCAGCCGAGACGCCTGCCGCGCCAAGCTTGCCGGCGAGGAGCAGCGGATCGGGCAGCGGATGACGCCCATTGCGACCGTTGGTCGGCCCCGACAGGTCCTCATCGAGATGCAGAAAGAAAGCCCCCGGCAGGTGAGATCTGGCGTAGGCCGCGCGCCCGGCGGCAGGATCGCTCAGCAGGTGGCGACAGTCGAAGATGCGCCAGAGCGGATCTTCGAGACGATCGGCAAGCCGTGCGCTGCTGACCAGGGTTGTCGGAATCACGCCGAGCCCTCCTCGTCAGCCAGCCAGGCACGCGCGTCGAGTTCATCGTCGAAGATGCGCGTCTCGGCACGGACGAAGATCTGCGCCAGCCAGGCGCTCCAGGCCACCCACTGGCTATGGGTGAGAACCGCAATGCGATTGAAGTCGTTGGCATGCGCGCGTGCGAAAACGATGTCTTCCCAGGCCACGTCCAGTGTGACTTCGGCCATTTCGCGGAGGTCGAAGAGGAGGTCGACCGGCCCCTCGAACTGGATTGCGAAATTGACGGCGTTCTCGAACTCCTTGTAATCGGCAAGACTGAACTCGGCATAGACCGTGACTTCGACGCGCTTCGGCTGTTGTTCGATGACAATCATGGCAGACTCCTTTATTGTTGTTCCAGTTTAGCACCAGTCCCGCCCGGCAGGTTTGCAGCGCATCTGCATGGCGCCCAGGGCCTTGCAGCAAACACCCGACCGTGCGCTACGCGGCATCACGTCAGCGCGGTGGCGCCACAGGAGGGTATCGTCAGTTGATCGAACATCCTGCGCCGCCAGTTTTCCATTTGACCGGAAGCCCACTAATAGGCTATTTTCGCCAGTTTGATTCGAGCCTTTAAAATGCCACGAACAAACTCGAAGACTCCTGTCGACGTAGAAACCACGGGCACGACAGCAACAGGCATGGCTGAGCTGAAATTCGAAGCGGCGCTCGCCGAGCTTGAACAGATCGTCCAGAACATGGAAGGGGGCCGCCTGCCGCTCGAGGAGTCGCTGGCGGCCTATCGGCGAGGCAGCGAGCTGCTCAGACACTGCCAGCAGCAACTCAGCACGGCCGAACGCCAGATCCAGATTCTCGAAAATGGGACATTACGCGATTTCGAACCCGATGGCAGCGAAACCAAATGAGTACGCCACCGATGGCACCCGCCAATCCCAGAGTTCTGTCCTTTCCGGACTGGATGCGCAACGTCCAGGCCGAGGTGGAAGCAGCGCTTGCGCGCTGCCTGCCACCCGGCGAGGCCATTCCCGGCCGTCTCCACCAGGCGATGCGCTACGCCAGCCTCGACGGCGGCAAACGGGTACGCCCCTTGCTCACTTTTGCCGCCGGCGAACTGACCGACGCCCCACACGAACGCCTGGCAGTCGCCGCCAGCGCCGTCGAGCTGATCCACAGTTATTCGCTGGTGCATGACGACCTGCCGTGCATGGATGATGACGTGCTGCGACGCGGGCGGCCGACCTGTCATGTCGAGTACGACCAGGCGACCGCACTGCTGGTTGGCGACAGCCTGCAGTCGCTGGCTTTCGAGTTGCTGGCGCGCGAGGAGTTTGGTGACAGTCACCGGCAACTGGAAATGGTGCGTCTCCTGGCGCGCGCGAGCGGTTCCTGTGGCATGGCCGGCGGCCAGGCAATCGACCTCGAATCAGTCGGCAGGACACTCAGCCAGCCGGAGCTCGAATTGATGCATGCGCTCAAGACCGGCGCCCTGATCCGTGCCGCTGTGGTACTCGGCGGCCTTTGCGGGCAAGCGTTGAGCGTTCCCGAACGTGAATCACTGGATCGGTTTGCCAAACGCACCGGGCTGCTATTCCAGGTCGTCGACGACATCCTCGACTGCACGGCCAGCACGGCAACACTGGGCAAGACGGCCGGCAAGGATGCGGCTTCCGAGAAACCGACCTACGTCAGCCTGATGGGCCTGGAGCGCGCCCGCGAACTTGCTGCCGATCTACGAGCACAAGCACTCGCGGCCCTCACCGTTTTCGGCGAACGCAGCCAGCGCCTGATGGAGTTGACCGATTTCATTACCCAGCGCAAGTTCTGACCTCTTCTCTGCTTGCCGCCGAGCGTTACCGCAGGACCAGGAAAATCAATGACCCGTTACCCTCTGCTCGACACCATCAGCGAACCGGCGCAAGTACGCAAACTTGACCGCCGACAATTGCCACAACTTGCCGATGAGTTGCGCGCCTTCCTGTTGGAATCGGTCGCCAGGACCGGCGGACACCTCTCGTCGAACCTGGGCACGGTCGAACTCACGGTTGCCCTGCACCACGTTTTCGATACCCCGCACGATCGCCTGGTATGGGACGTAGGCCATCAGACCTACGCACACAAGGTACTCACCGGTCGTCGCTCGGGTATGGGCAAGCTGCGCATGCGTGGTGGCGTTTCGGGTTTTCCGAAGCGCAGCGAGAGCAGCTACGACACTTTCGGCGTCGGTCATTCGTCGACCTCGATCTCGGCCGCGCTGGGCATGGCGCTCGCCGCCAAGATCAAGGGCGAGACACGCAAGGTCGTGGCGATCATCGGCGATGGTGCGATGTCCGCCGGCCAGGCTTTTGAGGCCCTCAACAATGCTGGTGTCGCGGATGCCGACATGCTCGTCGTCCTCAACGACAATGACATGTCGATCTCACCGGCAGTGGGGGCTCTCAACCGTTATCTGGCGCGCCTTTTCTCGGGCAGCAGTTTCAACGCCGCGCGCAAGGCGGGCGAGAAGATACTCGACTTCTCGCCTTCGCTGCGGGAATTCGCCAAGCGCGCCGAGGAACACGTCAAAGGCATGCTGACACCCGGTACGCTGTTCGAGGAAATGGGCTTCAACTACATCGGTCCAATCGACGGCCACGATCTCGAATCGCTGGTTCCCACACTGCTGAACCTGAAGAATCTGAAGGGGCCGCAGTTTCTGCATGTGATCACCAAGAAGGGCCAGGGCTACAAGCTGGCTGAAGTCGACCCGATTCTTTACCATGGCGTGTCGAAGTTCAAGCCGGATGTCGGCATCGCCGACGGACCAAGCGGCGCCAAACCCAGTTATACCCAGATCTTCGGCGACTGGCTATGCGACATGGCGGCGGCCGACCCGAAACTGGTCGGTATCACCCCGGCGATGCGTGAAGGCTCTGGCCTGCTGCGCTTCAGCGAACGCTACCCGGAACGCTATTACGACGTCGGTATCGCCGAACAGCACGCTGTTACCTTCGCCGCCGGACTTGCCTGCGAAGGTCTGCGCCCGGTCCTGGCGATCTACTCGACCTTCCTGCAACGTGGCTACGATCAACTGGTGCATGATGTGGCTCTGCAAAACCTGCCGGTGGTCTTCGCGCTCGACCGCGGTGGCCTGGTAGGTGCCGACGGCCCGACCCACCACGGCGCTTTCGACCTGTCCTTCCTGACCTGTATTCCAAACATGGTGGTGATGACGCCATCCGACGAGGACGAATGCCGCAAGATGCTGACCACCGCCTACCGCCTGGACAGCCCTGCCGCCGTGCGTTACCCACGTGGCACCGGCCCGGGAACGGTCATTGACAGGGAACTGGTCGGACTACCTGTCGGCAAGGGCGAAATCCGTCGCCGGGGCCACAGTGTCGCGCTGCTCGCCTTCGGCAGCATGCTGACCCCCGCCCTGGCGGCCGCCGAGGAACTCGACGCGACTGTGGCCAACATGCGCTTTGTCAAGCCGATCGACCGCGAGCTGATCATGGCGCTGGCTGCGGAACATTCGCTGCTGATCAGCGTCGAAGAAAATGCTTTGATCGGGGGCGCCGGTGCCGAAGTTGCGCGCGTTCTTGAAGACACCGGCAACCCGGTTCGCTTGCTGCGGCTGGGAATTCCCGACCGCTTCATCGAGCATGGCGACCAGGTACTGCTGCTGGCCGAAATCGGCCTGGACCGGGACGGCATAGTCCGGGCGGTACGCCAGAGCCAGGACAGCGCTGCGGATTCCTGCACACCAGCAGGTCCCACCAGCGGAGAATAATTACCAGGAGCAGCAATGAACGCCCCCGAAACGCGACCCACACCCGCCACCATGGCGGACGTCCAGGGCTCGGCCGACACCCGACAGATCGCCATCAACAAGGTGGGGATCAAGGCGATCCGTCATCCGGTCAAGGTCCTGGACAAATCCGGCGGGATACAACACACGATCGCCATGTTCAACATGTACGTCGGCCTGCCGCACAACTTCAAGGGTACCCACATGTCGCGCTTCGTGGAGATTCTCAATAGCCACGAGCGCGAGATTTCGGTCGAGAATTTCCCGGCCATGCTGCGCGAAATGGTAGACCGGCTGGAGGCTGAAACCGGCCATGTCGACATGAGCTTTCCCTATTTCATCAACAAGGCGGCACCGGTTTCCGCTGTGCAGAGCCTGATGGACTACGATGTGACGCTGACCGGCGAGATCTGCCACGGCCGGATCGAATCGACCATCAAGGTCGTTGTGCCAGTGACCAGCCTGTGCCCGTGCTCCAAGGAAATTTCCGAACGCGGGGCCCACAATCAGCGCTCGCACGTCACGGTAACGGTGAGCATCAATGAGCACCTGTGGATCGAGGAACTGGTTCAGTTCGTCGAAGCAGAGGCCTCCTGCGAACTCTACGGGCTGCTCAAGCGACCTGACGAGAAGTTCGTCACCGAACGCGCTTACGATAACCCGAAGTTTGTCGAGGATATGGTGCGCGATGTCGCGGCGCGGCTCAACGCCGAGTGTCGGATCGATACCTATGTGGTGGAATCCGAGAACTTCGAGTCAATCCACAATCATTCGGCGTACGCGCTGATCGAAAACGACAAGCGCTCGGCAAGCGCCACCTGAATCTGTTACCGTTACGTAGAAGCGGGCGAAGTCTGCCGACTCCGCCCGCTTCTTCTTCTGCCTCGCAGCAACGCTGGTATTCAGCGCTGCTTGCGGATCAGTTTTTCCTTGATCCGCGCCGACTTGCCTGAGCGTTCGCGCAGGTAGTACAGCTTGGCACGCCGTACGTCACCACGGCGCTTGACTTCAATCGAAGCCACCAGTGGCGAGTAGGTCTGAAAAGTACGCTCGACGCCCTCGCCAGAGGAAACCTTGCGGACGATGAAGCTGGAGTTGAGACCACGGTTGCGTTTGGCGATCACGACGCCCTCGTAGGCCTGCAGACGCTCGCGCGTGCCTTCCTTCACCTTGACCTGAACGACGACGGTGTCGCCCGGCGAAAACACGGGAATCACTTTGCCCAGACGGGCAATTTCTTCTTGCTCAAGTTGCTCGATCAGATTCATTTTCTAACTCCATACATGCGAATTACGCTTTATTGTCCTGACCGCATTGCTCCTGAAACTGCACCAGGAGTTGCGTTTCCGATTTTGACAGGAAACGCCCCGCCAACAGCTCGGGACGCCGCTGCCACGTGCGACCCAGCGCCTGTTGCAGGCGCCAGCGCCGTATCTCCTCGTGGTGACCGGACAGCAGTACCTCCGGCACCCGCCACCCGTGGTATTCCTCGGGCCGCGTGTAGTGCGGGCAATCCAGCAAGCCCGCCACAAAAGAATCCTGCAGTACCGACTCGGCATCGTTCAGCACTCCCGGCAACTGCCTGACGACGGCGTCAAGCAGAGCCATGGCAGGGACTTCGCCTCCCGAGAGAACGAAATCCCCAATCGAAATCTCCTCGTCGATGCAACGCTCGATGAGCCTTTCGTCAATCCCTTCATAGCGTCCGCAGACCAGCACCAGCGCTTCGCCGGCCTGTGCCAGTTGCAACACCCGCCGATGCGTCAGCAGTGGCCCCTGCGGTGACAGGCAGATGACGCGGCTGGCTGCGCCAAGCGCTTGTTGCCGCGCTTTTGCCGCCTTGATCGCCGCTTCCAGAGGCTGCGGTATCATCACCATCCCTGGCCCACCGCCGTACGGACGATCATCGACCGTGCGATGCCGGTCGCTGGTGAAATCGCGCGGATTCCACAGCCGCATGCTCCAGCGGCCGGAGTTCAGAGCCTTGCGGGTCACGCCCGACTGCGTCAGCGCGACAAACATTTCGGGAAACAAAGTCACGACATCGGCGACAAACGGCGCCGCCGCTGGCGGCACCGAATCCGACGCAATCACCAATCCATTCCCCATTCGACACGAACCTGCCTTGCTGCCAGGTCCACATCCAGCACGACCGTGGCTACAAACGGCAGCAGCCTCTCGGCACCCTCGCCATCGCCAACCCGCAGAACGGTATTGGCAGGGGTTTCGATCAGGCCGAGAATCCGCCCCAGGGACTGCTCCCGAGTGTTGAGCACCGTCAGGCCAAGCAGGTCGGCCCAGTAGTATTCACCCGTAGCGGTCGGCGGCAACGCGGCCCGCGGTACGCCCACCAGAACACCGCGCATGCCTTCCGCAGCGGTACGGTCGGTCACACACGCCAGACGGGCAACCAGCAGGTCATTTCGTAGCCTGCAGGTGAGCAGTCTTGTCCGATGCCAGAGATGCGGCGCATCACCCTCGCGACCGATCCACCAGTTGGGCAATTGCGACCAGCCGAGGGGATCATCGGCAAACGGAAAAACCCGCACCTCGCCCTGCAGCCCACAGGCGGCCATCACCTTGCCCAGGACAACAATATCGGCGGGTGGTGCGTCGAGCCCCGGAACAGCGGACCCTGTCGTGTCAGGCAAGGTTCAGGCTGCCACCTTGGCAGCGGACTGCTTGAGCAGACGAGCAACGGTCGGCGAGGTCTGGGCACCTTGCTGCTGCCAGTAGTTCAGGCGGTCGACGGCAACGTACAGGCCTTGTTCCTGGCCTGCTGCCAGCGGGTTGTAGAAGCCAACACGTTCGATGAAACGGCCATCGCGGCGAGCGCGCGAATCAGCCACCACCATGTTGTAGAAGGGACGCTTTTTCGCGCCACCACGGGCCAGTCGAATAACAACCATGATAGTTTCTTCCGAATCCAGAAAAAGAGGGCGATTATAACAAGAAAGGGCGAATAATGAAGCACCTGTTGTCTGGTTCGAGAACAATCCGGGCCGCCGGCCAAGATCGAGCCGGACAACGGTGGAAACTTGACAACCCCCAGCAGGCGCCCTCACAGGTATAATCGGCAGACCGGCGGCAGTCGGTCAAGGCATTGATTTTATGACCTGCGCCCAGACTGCACGGAAGTTGCCCTGTGCAGCCGAAAGGTACCCAGCGACATGGCTGACAGACAACAATGGAACCCCCTTTGGCAGGTGGCCTGATGACCGACACCGTATTCAATGCCGCTGGTACAGAACGAACCGCTGCGCTTCCGTCCGGGATCCGAAGCATCCAGCAGTGGCTGGAGATGCCATTGGCACCTCAGCCCGCCGACGAACTCCCCTTGCTGCGAGCACATCTGAAGGCCTTGAGGGAGATTGACGGAACGCTGCCGCAGCGCGCGCGCCTACTGGACGGCTTGTACTCCCGTAGCACGATGGTCACTTCCCGACTGCTACCTTCGCTGAGCGTCGATCTGGTATTGCCGGTGCCGCGGAAAACGCGCCGCATCGTCCGCAGCCTTCTGGACTTGCTGCAGATGCTTGCTGAAGACACGCTTGCGCTGCTCGATGAACTGGATCGGCAACACGCCCCAGATAAGGAGCGTCAACTGGCACTGTGGCGCAGCGTGTATGTGCTGGCGCAGCAATTGATGATCAGTGACTTGATTGCCTCGCCCGCGCGCGCAGGCACCTGGCTGCTGCTGCATCAGACCTATGCGGAGGCACGCAGGCTGCAATTGCACGCGACGCTTCCCAGGGGCGAGGTTCATAACCTGCAGCATCTCTATCACGCCGCAGTCCTGCTTGGCTGGGCACAGCCGGCGTCGTTGACCGCACGCGAAGTATTGTTCCTCACCGACTACTTTGAACGCTTTGCCAACCAAATAGAGCCCCTCTCTTCGTCCGCGGCGGTGAATGCGGCCACTTTCTGGATCGATCCTTTGCGCGACGCGGCAGCCTTGTCGTCCTTCCGCAAGATTGCGCAGCCGACAGCCGATCTGGATGGCTATTCGATCGCCGGGCTCTGCGCGCTGCTCAAGGTTCAGATCGCCCAACTCGACGCCGGCACGCCGCCGCAGGACCTGAATCTGCCCGATTTCGCAGGGACGCCCGCCGGGCGTGGCGTTCTCGTGCGTTTGTCGGTGCGCTGGAGCAATTCGGGGAAACGCCGTTTTCAACGCCGCATGCAGAACCAAAGGGCGCTGGTGGGCGCGGGCATCGACGGCCTCTGGCAACTCAGTCATAAAGGCACGGCCGCCAATGTCGAGTTGTCGACCTGGATGATCACCAACGAAAGTCCCGAAGGATATTCGGTCATGCATGTCTCCGGTAACATCGGAGCGCTGTCGGTCGGCGACGTTGCCGCCGTGCGTACGGGTTCCGACCAGAACTGGCAGATTTGCATGGTTCGTTGGGCCGTTTCGGAGAACCCGGAGCATCTTGAACTGGGCCTGCAAATTCTGGCACCAAGGGCTGTACCGGCGATTCTTGCGCAGCCTTCGGACGGCAGCACCGGTACCGAACACCTGCGCGTACTCATCTTGCCGGAGATTCCGAAGCTGCGCACCGGTCAATGGCTGGTTGTGGCAGCGGGCGCTCTACCCAAACACCGCGACAAACTGCTACTCGTCATCGAAGAAGAAAACGTCGCCGTTCGCGAGGTAAAGAGCATTTACGTTGACGAACAGACCGGCAGCGTCGAGATCTTGTCAATCGAGCCTGACCAGGACCCTTTTTAGGGCACCGACTCGCTGTTTTCTCCGGATCTGAACTCGGGCAGGGTCGCCGCAACCAGTGCACCAACAAGGACCACCGCCCAGGACAGATAGAGCCAGAGGAGGAACATCGGCAGCGTCGCAAAGGCACCGTAAACTGCCGCATACGAAGGGAAATTCGACAGATACAGCTCGAAGGCCTGCTGCATCAGCAGAAAACCGACTGCGGCAAACACGCCCGCTCGCGCGGCGTCTCCGGCCGCCACACGGGTGTTGGGAAGCGCATGGTACAGCCCTCCCAGGAACAAACTGGCAATGATCAGCCCAAGCGCCTTGACCAGCAGCCGTCGGACCCACGGCGGCTCGTCCAGAAAACCCAGCGAGATGGTTACGGCGTATGAGGTGGCAAGCAACACGCCACCGATGAGCAGCGGCCACAGGGCAATCAATCCGGCAAACAGCCGCAGGCGTTGCCACCACGGACGCGTTTCCCTGACCGACCAGACGTGGTTGAAGGCCCGTTCGATGGTCAGCAGCAACATCAGCACGGTCGTCACTAGAACCAGCAGGCCAATGGCCGTAACGTTTGCCGCCTTCTGAGAAAACTCCAGAACGTACTGGATAATCAACCCGGCACTTCGCTCCGGGAGAAGACTGCGGGCCAGAAACAGTTCCAACTGATCGACCATGTCCGGGAAGAAGGGCACTACCGCGACGATACTCAGTACCACAGCAACCAGCGGCACCAGTGACAGAAGGGTGGTAAAAGCCAGGCTGGCGCTGATCTGATCGAAATTTTCCTCGACAAAGCGACGCGCGATACGCCCCAGGAAACGCCGCCAAGGAAAACTCGCAGGATACATGCGCTACTCGTTCTTCATGATCGGTGGTATCTCTCAAGGCCTTGGCGGTTAGCCGTTAGCGGCGGTTTCCAGGATAATAACGCCATGTCTGAAATTCTGGTCCTCTACTATAGTCATCGTGGTTCGGTACACGCCCTCGCCCAGCAGGTCGCCCGCGGTATCGAGGCAACCGCCGGGGTAACGGCGCGTTTGCGAACGGTCCCCAAGGTTTCGCCGATATGCACGGCCAGCGCACCGGGGGTGCCGACCGCCGGCGCGCCTTACGTGGAAGCCGCGGATCTCGCGGAGTGCATCGGACTGGCGCTCGGCAGTCCTACGCGCTTCGGCAACATGGCAGCGCCAATGAAATACTTCTGGGACAGCACAGCCAGCGAATGGTCTTCTGGAACGTTAGCGGGAAAACCCGCCTGCGTGTTCACCTCAACGGCCAGCGCTCACGGCGGACAGGAGAGCACGCTTCTGTCGATGCTGCTGCCACTTTTGCACCACGGCATGCTGGTGGTCGGCCTGCCTTATAGCGAGCCCGCACTGGCGCGCACGCGAAGTGGCGGCAGCCCTTACGGGGCCAGCCACCTGGCCGGAGCCGACGGCGATCCAACGCTCACCGACGACGAACGTCAACTCGCATTTGCCCAGGGCCGCAGACTGGCGGCCATCGCGCTGAAGCTCGCCTGCTGATGCTCCGGGTCCTCTACCTGGCCGCCTGCAGCAGCCTGATCGTGCTGATTTTCCTTTGCCTCGCCTGGGAACTGCGCTTCGCCCCCGTGCACCCTGGGGGATCGTGGCTGGCCCTGAAGTGCCTGCCGTTGCTTGCACCGCTGTTCGGACTCCTCAACGGCCGCCGCTATACGTACCAGTGGGCGGCGATGCTGATCCTGCTATATTTCACCGAAGGTGTCGTGCGCGCGACCACCGACCATGGCCCTGCACAGTGGCTGGCGATCGCCGAAACTGCACTGTCGCTGATTTTCTTTTGCACCAGCGTCGCCTACGCCCGGCTCACACGCCCCTCGGCGCGATAGGGGGCCAATCGCCCCCTATGGTTCAGACATCCCCCTGCGGATCAAGCCGATCGGGGAACTGCAGCTTGTTCAAGGCATTCAGATAGGCCCTCGCCGAGGCGATGACGATGTCGGTATCGGCACCGTTGCCATTGACGATGCGGCCTGCTCTTGCCAGACGGACGGTCACTTCGCCCTGCGCGTCGGTTCCGGTGGTGATCGCATTGACCGAATAGAGCAGCAGTTGCGCACCGCTGGACGCGATCGATTCGATCGCCTTGAACGTCGCATCGACCGGGCCGCTGCCGATTCCCGAGGCCTTCTGCTCGAGGCCGCCAACCGTCAGAGTGACATTGGCAGCAGGGGTCTCGCCGGTTTCGGAACAGACGTGCGAATAGACCAGCTTGTAGTACTCACCCTCAGGAGTGATGTCCTCATCGGATACCAGGGCCTGCAGGTCTTCGTCAAAGATCTCGTGCTTCTTGTCGGCCAGTTCCTTGAAGCGGGCAAACGCAGCGTTCAGTGACTCCTCGCTGTCGAAGACGATCCCCAATGCCGCCAGGCGTGACTTGAAGGCATTGCGACCCGAGTGCTTGCCAAGCACCAATTTGTTTTGTGCCCAGCCGACATCCTCGGCACGCATGATCTCGTAGGTTTCACGGTGTTTCAGCACCCCGTCCTGATGAATTCCGGATTCGTGCGCAAAGGCGTTGGCGCCGACGACGGCCTTGTTGGGCTGCACCGGGTAACCGGTAATCTGCGACACCAGTTTGGACGCGGGAACGATTTGCGTGGTATCGATCCGGGTCTGCACCGGAAACAGGTCGCTGCGCGTGCGTACGGCCATCACCACTTCTTCGAGTGAGGCATTGCCGGCGCGTTCGCCGAGACCATTGATCGTACATTCGACCTGACGCGCACCGGCCAGCACGGCCGACAGTGAATTGGCCACCGCCATCCCCAGATCGTTGTGGCAATGGGTGGACCACACCACCTGCTCAGCCCCTGGTACGCGCTCGATCAGCGTCCGCATCAATTCACCCCAGACCGAGGGAACACTATAGCCGACAGTATCGGGAACGTTGATCGTCCGGGCGCCAGCGGCGATCACCGCGGTAAAGACACGGCACAGAAAATCGACGTCCGAGCGTACCGCGTCTTCTGCCGAAAACTCGACATCCTCGGTGTATTCACGCGCCCAATGCACCGCCTTTACCGCCGCCTCGACGACCTGATCGGGCGCCATGCGCAGTTTCTTCTCCATGTGGATCGGACTGGTGGCGATGAACGTATGTATCCGCCCACGGGCTGCAGGCGCGATCGCTTCGCCTGCCCGGCGGATGTCGTTCTCGTTGGAACGTGCCAACGAACAGACTGTGGCGCCCTTGATGATCTTCGCAATCGACTGGATGGCGTCGAAGTCGCCGGGTGAGGCCGCTGCGAAGCCGGCCTCGATGACGTCGACCCGCATCCGCTCCAGTTGCCGTGCTACGCGCAGTTTTTCTTCCTTGGTCATCGAGGCGCCCGGGCTCTGCTCGCCGTCGCGCAAAGTGGTATCGAATATTACCAGATGCTCTTTCATGTCCTGACTCCGGATCAAGGGATGGAAATACCCTGCTGAAACAGTATTGAATCGCCGTGTCAAAGGAGGCGACAAGGCCTCCGGCGCGGCTGCGGCGGGCAGGCTATACTGCTGATGCTGGTGGCGATGGCGGCTTGCGCCTGCACCAGTGCAGCAGCGCCAGAATATAGCCCGAGAGCCCGTAGGCGACGAACAGACCGAACAGGGCTATCGGCGTGTCGTAGGAGAGCACTGCAAAACCAAGCGCTATGGCCACCACAAAGATAAAAGGAACGCTGCGCCGCAGGTTAACGTCCTTGAAACTGTAAAAGCGAATATTCGACACCATCGAAATGCCGGCAAAGATCACCAGCCCGCATGCAAACCAGCGAACATCAGCTGCGGCGACGTGCTTGTCGATCATGACCCAGAAGAAACCGGTCACCAGCGCCGCGGCGGCCGGGCTGGGCAATCCCTGGAAATAGCGTCGGTCCGTGACTTCCAGCGTCGTGTTGAAACGGGCCAGGCGCAGCGCTGCACCGACGCAATAAATGAAGGCGGCAATCCACCCCAGTCGTCCCATGTCTCTGAGCGCCCAAGCATAGGTTACCAGAGCCGGGGCGACACCAAAAGACACCATGTCGGACAGGGAGTCATATTCGGCGCCAAAGGCGCTTTGTGTACGCGTCATGCGCGCGACCCGTCCGTCGAGACCGTCGAGGACCATAGCCACGAAGATGGCCACCGCGGCCCGCTCGAAGTCGCCCATCATTGCCTGGACGATAGCAAAGAACCCGCAAAACAGCGCCGCGGTGGTAAACAGGTTTGGCAGTAGATAGATGCCGCGGCGCCGCAACTCGGGATTGAACAGTGTCTTGCGGGGCTTGATTTCGGGCATTGCGTTGTTGACTCGGTGCAGAGGCGGGCGGGAGGGAGGCGAGCGCCGCCCTCAGCCTCGCCAGGCCATGGAAGCGATCAGTTCTTGCTTTGATCGACCAGCCTGTTTTTCTTGATCCAGGGCATCATGTCGCGCAGTTTGGCTCCGACGGTCTCGATCTCGTGCTGGGCAATCAAACGTCGACGCGCGGTCATCGCCGGGTAGTTGGTACGCCCTTCGAGGATGAACATCTTGGCATAGTCGCCGTTCTGAATCCGTTTCAGGGCGGCACGCATTGCCGCACGCGAGGTCTCGTTGATCACTTCGGGCCCGGTCACGTACTCGCCGTACTCGGCATTGTTCGAAATCGAGTAGTTCATGTTGGCAATGCCGCCTTCGTACATCAGGTCGACAATCAACTTCAGTTCATGCAGGCACTCGAAATACGCCATCTCCGGCGCGTAACCTGCCTCGACCAGCGTTTCAAAGCCCATCTTGGCCAGTTCGACGGCGCCACCGCAGAGAACGGCCTGTTCACCGAACAGGTCGGTTTCCGTCTCCTCGCGGAAGTTGGTCTCGATCACCCCGCCCTTGGTCCCGCCATTGGCCGCCGCGTAGGACAGCGCGATGTCACGGGCCTTGCCGGAGCGGTCCTGGTGAACGGCGATCAGCGAGGGGACGCCACCACCCTTGAGGTACTCCGAGCGTACCGTATGCCCCGGCCCCTTCGGGGCCACCATGATGACGTCGACATCGTCGCGGGCGATCACCTGGTTGTAATGCACATTGAAGCCGTGCGCAAAGGCCAATGCCGCGCCCTTCTTCATGTTCGGCGCCACTTCGGCGTTATACACCTGCGGGATGCTCTCATCCGGGAGCAGCATCATCACCACATCGGCACCCCGGACAGCCCTGGCAACTTCCTCGACTTTCAAGCCGGCATTCTCGGCCTTGCTCCACGAAGCACCATCCTTGCGCAGACCGACCGTCACCTTGACGCCGGAATCGCTCAGATTTTGCGCGTGTGCATGGCCCTGCGAGCCGTAACCAACGATGGTGACCTTCTTGCCCTTGATCAGGGAGAGGTCGGCGTCCTTGTCGTAGAAAACTTTCATGCAATTTCCTCTTTTGCTGTTCGCTGTACTTAGACTTTTAGAATACGCTCGCCGCGGCCGATGCCGGATACCCCCGTACGAACGGTCTCGAGAATCAGTCCGGCGTCTATCGCCTGAATGAAGGAATCGAGCTTCGCTCCGCTCGCGGTCAGTTCAATGACATAGGTCGATTCGGTCACATCGATGATGTGGCCACGGAAGATGTCCGCCAGGCGCTTGAGTTCCTCGCGGTCCTTGCCTGTAGCGCGGACCTTGATCAACATCAACTCCCGCTCGATATGCGCGGCCTCGGAGAGATCGACAACCTTGATGACATCGATCAACTTGTTCAGTTGCTTGGTGATCTGCTCGATCACGGCGTCCGTCCCCGAGGTGACGATGGTCAGGCGTGACAGCGAGAGGTCCTCGGTCGGAGCGACCGTCAGGGTCTCGATGTTGTAGGCACGCGCCGAGAAGAGACCAGCGACCCGCGACAATGCACCGGCTTCGTTCTCCAGCAGGATTGAGATAATGTGTCGCATCTTGCCTTTCCCTTACAGATCTTCGGTCAGGATCATGTCCGCCAGGCCCTTGCCAGCGGCTACCATCGGGAAGACATTCGCCTTCTGATCGGTGATGAAATCGATGAAAACGAGATCGTCCTTGTGGTCGATGAATGCCTTGCGCAGCGCGGCCTCGACATCCTCAGGCCGTTCGACGCGGATACCTACGTGACCATAGGCCTCGGCGAGCTTCACGAAGTCGGGCAACGAATCCATGTACGACTCCGAGTACCGGCTGCCGTAGAACATCTCCTGCCACTGCCGTACCATGCCCAGGTAACGATTGTTGAGGTTGATGATCTTGATCGGCAAACGAAACTGCTTGGCTGTCGAAAGCTCCTGAATGCACATCTGAATCGAACCTTCACCGGTCACGCAGGCAATCTGCATGTCCGGATGCTGTAGCGCTGCACCCATGGCATAGGGCAAACCAACCCCCATGGTACCGAGGCCACCCGAGTTGAGCCAGCGACGCGGCTCGTCGAACTTGTAATATTGCGCGGCCCACATTTGATGCTGGCCGACGTCCGAGGTGACGATCGCGTTGCCGCCGGTCACCTCATACAATTTCTCCATCACGTACTGCGGCATGATGACACCCTTCTTCATTCGGTATTTCATGCACAGCTTGCCCCGCCACTCCTCGATTTCCTTCCACCAGGCCGCCAATGCCGCAGCATCCGGGCTGACGTTCCCGGCATCCAGCAATCGGAGCATTTCCTCGAGGACGTCCGGAACGTTGCCGACGATGGGCACATCCACCTTGACACGTTTGGAAATTGACGAGGGATCGATGTCGATGTGGATGATCTTGCGAGGAATCGAGGCGTAGTTCTCCGGATTGCCGATCACTCGGTCGTCAAAACGGGCGCCGATGGCCAGCAATACGTCGCAATGCTGCATGGCAAGATTCGCCTCGACCGTGCCGTGCATGCCGGGCATGCCGAGGAATTGGCGGTCGGTTCCCGGATAAGCTCCGAGCCCCATCAGGGTGTTGGTGATCGGAAACCCGAGGCGGCGCGTGAGTCGGGTCAATTGCTCGGCGCCATTGGACAGAATGACGCCACCACCGGTATAGATCATCGGCCGCTTGGCCTCGAGCAGCAGGTGCACGGCCTTCTTGATCTGCCCCAGATGCCCCTTGATGACCGGGTTGTACGAACGCAACTGGATCGTCTCCGGATACTCGAACTTGCATTTGGCGGCGGTGACATCCTTCGGAATATCGACCACCACCGGACCTGGGCGACCGCTGTTGGCGATGAAAAAGGCTTTCTTGATCGTCACTGCCAGCTTATGCACATCATTGACCAGGAAGTTGTGCTTCACGCACGGACGCGTGATGCCGACGGTATCGCATTCCTGGAAGGCATCCTGTCCGATATAGGCATTCGGTACCTGCCCCGAGATCACCACCAGCGGAACGGAATCCATGTATGCGGTGGCAATGCCGGTCACCGCATTGGTCGCGCCGGGACCTGAAGTCACCAGCGCCACACCGACCTTGTGCGAGGAACGCGCCAGACCGTCAGCCGCATGCACCGCAGCCTGCTCATGACGAACCAGAATATGTTTGATCTGGTCCTGCTTGAACAGCGCATCATAAATGTGAAGGACCGACCCACCCGGATAGCCGAATACGTATTCGACCTTTTCTTCCTGCAGGCACCTGATTACAATCTCCGCACCCGTCATCATCGTCATTGCCGTCGCCCCAGCAAGCAAATTGCTCGAAAAAAGTCTGCAACGTTAAAGCTTTGACTTCGATTGGTCAAGGCATTCACCAAACCGGCGCCCGCGAATACCACCTCAAACCCACCACCGCAAGGATTCTCGCTCTGGCCAGCCAACGCGAACTGTCGGATTTTCTCACTGCAATCGAGCGCCGTGCTTTCAAGCAAGCCATGTTTGCGGTGCGCAACGAGGAGTCGGCACTCGATGTCGTGCAAGACGCGATGATGAAGCTCGCCGAGAAATATGGCGATCACCCGCTGACCGAACTGCCGATGCTGTTCCAGCGCATACTGCAGAACACGATTCGCGACTACTATCGGCGCAGCCGTGTGCGCGCCCTGTGGACCACTTTGCTCTCGACGCTTTCGCCGGGAGACGACGAGGATCATGATCCGCTCGAAGCCATCAGCGGCGAAGCCGGCACATATAGCCCGCAGACCCCGGACGACCAGCTCCAGCAATCGCAACTCCTTGGGATAATTGAAAAAGAGATAGAATCGCTGCCAGCGCGTCAACGTGAAGCTTTCCTCCTGCGTTACTGGGAAGATATGGATGTTGCCGAAACAGCCAGTGTCATGGGCTGCTCCGAAGGCAGCGTCAAGACGCATTGCTCGCGTGCCAACCACTCGCTGGCCGCGGCACTGAAAGCAAAAGGAATTACCCTATGAATGAACTGCATCTTGCCTACAAGGTCAGGCATCACTTGAACCAAGGTCTGCGCGACATCCCTGTGGAAACAATTGGCCGCCTTGAAATGATCAGGCAGCGCGCCTTGACACATCAGAAGGTTTCGGTTCACCAGTCGGTCCTGGCCGGCACGGGTAGTTTTGTGCATGATTGCCTCGATCGACTGGACTTCCGGCAACTATTCCTGGCACTTGTCGTCGTGTTCGGCATCGCCACCTACACCTACTGGTATGCCGATCAGAGCATCACCGAGTTGGAGATCATCGACAGCGCGCTCCTCTCCGACGATCTGCCGATCGCTGCGTTTACCGACCGGGGCTTTGATGCATGGCTGAAAAGCTCCGCGTCGCAGTAATCCTCGCCAGCTTCATTGCGTTGACGGCCTGGGCCGACGTTCCCAGCCCGTCATCGATTGCCACGCCGCCGCAACCGCAATGGACAGAACTGACGGTGGAGCAAAGGACTATCCTGGCACCGCTTAGCGACGATTGGGACGCCATGGAGTACAGCCGCCAAAAGAAATGGCTGGGCATCACGCGCCGCTTTGCCACCATGACGCCGGAAGAGCAACGCCGAATCCAGGGTCAGATGCAGGAGTGGGGAAAGCTGACGCCTGAGCAGCGGCGACTCGCTCGCGAGAACTTCCTGACTGCCAACAAGCTCCCGATCGAGAAGAAGCAGGAACTGAGGCAAAAATGGGAGGAGTACTCCAGTCTGCCGGAAGAGGAAAAGGCAAGGCTGCAGCAGCAAGCCGCGAGCAAGCCGGTACCCAAACCCGGGCGGCAGCCCAACCCCGCCCAGCCAGTTGCCGTGCCGGCCCCGAACCCCGCTGCATCACCTGCCATCGGTACCCCTGCCCCGGCTGCGGAAACGGCAGCGGCCAATCCACCGCCCGCAGCGGCTGCAGTGCCAGCGAGCGAATCACACAGCAAGCGCTGATGTCGACGGTACCGGCCGTCAGGTGGCCGGGCATCCTGCGTCGTCTTGCCAGCATGGGCTACGAAGGACTGTTGTTGGCGGCAGTGCTCGCGGTTCTCCTGGTCCTGCCGCACGTGCTGGTTGGTGCCTTCGCGCATCGCCTGGCGTCACCCGTTGTGGTACAGACCCATTGCTTCCTGGTACTGCTGATCTATTGCCTCTGGTTCTGGAGCCATGGCGGGCAGACGCTGGCCATGAAAACCTGGCGCATCCGCCTGGTCAGCCGGGATGGTCTGGCCATCCGCCCGGCGCAGGCGTTCCTGCGCTATCTCCTGTGCTGGCCCAGCATCCTCCTGGGAGGTGTCGGAATCCTCTGGGCTCTGTTCGATCGCGACCGACAATTTCTCCACGATCGCCTGGCGGGCACGCAACTGGTCATGGTCTGAGAGGATCCATTCGGGTCAGCGTCAGCGCTTGTCAGCCCACCAGATCATCGTCGCGGCTGCAAACAGGAACAGCGCCGAAGGCGTCACCGCACTGAGCAGCGGTGACCAACTGTTGATCGCGCCGAGATTGGAAAACAGGCCGTTGAGCATGTAGAACAGGATGCCGACCATGACTCCGGAAAAGATCTTCAGGCCAACGCGCTCGGCCCGGTAATGGGCACCGCCAAACGGCAAAGCGAGGGCGACCATGACGAAGGCTGCCAACGGGTAGATCACTTTCTTCCAGAAGGCGATATCGTACCGGTTGGTCTTCTGATGGTTATCCGCCAGATGTTTGGTATACGTCGATAAATGCCGCAGTGACATGCGATCGGGTGAAACCATCAGGACCGAGAGAATGTCCGGGCTCAGCGCCGAACGCCACAAGAGTTCGGGCAACTGCCGGACTTCGGCACGTTCGCCATCGAGCAGCGTCTGCACCACGTGCGTCAGCCGCCAACTGTCGGGCACCACATGCTTCCCCTCTGCAGCCTCGGTGATCGAGTGCAACTGTGCCTTCTCGTCAAATTCGTAGATGCGGATGCCACGCAGACTGGTATCCGGCAGGACGACGCGTACGTTGATAAAACTCTGTTCGTCCTTGACCCACAGTCCGGAGCGCAGGTCCTGCCCAACCATGCGCCCTCGTTCCTTCAGGCGCATCTGATACGCCGCCTTCTCCGCAGGCGGCGCGACAAACTCACCGATCAGGAAAGTCGCTACGGCAAACCAGCCCGCCACCTGGAAAAGCCCCCCCAGCAAGGACACCGTGGACAAACCGGAGACGCGCAACACGGTCAATTCGGAATGACGGGCCAGCGCCGACAAAGCGTAAAGCGTGCCGATCAGGACGGCAATCGGCACCAGTTCGTAGGCCCGTCCCGGCGCGCGCAGCAGGACGAAGGCAAAAGCATGGTGCAACTGATAGCCGCCCTCGCCGACACTCTTGATTTCCCCAAGCAGATCAAAGAAGGCGAACAGGGCCAGAAAAGCCAGCAACACCAGCAGAATGGCGCCTGACACCTCGCGCGCAAGGTAGCGACGGTAGACCTTCATCGCGACCAGCGAAACAAGGAAAAGACGGCGATGCGACGATAGAAAAGCGCAGGAAGGAGGCACAGCATGAGCAGATGAACGGCCAGCACGCCGACAACAAAGGACACCTTGCCACTCGCCACCCACCCCTGGCTGATGGTCACCAGGTTGTTGTAGATCAGGTAAACCAGAATGGCGAACAGCATGTTCGCCGAACGACCGGCACGTGGATTGGTAAACGACAGCGGGATCGCCAGCAAGGCGAGCACGATTGCCGAAAACGGCAGGCTCACGCGGTACAGCAATTCGGCGCGATGCTGGGGAGTATCGATCGGCAGCAGGTCCAGAGTAGGCATGGTCCTCGGTGTCGGCGCCAAACCGCGCGACTCCTTGGTCTCCAGGCGGACAGCGTAGCGTGCGTATTCGAGGATGCGGAAATCGGCCGTGCCGGGCTGGAAGTCGTAGCGGCGACCGTTCTGCAGAACGATAAAGCGGTCGCCATTTTCCGCGACTTCCTGATGACCGCTGCCCGCCATCGTCACCCCCAGCCGTTCGGGGCGACCTTCGCTGACAAACACGTTGCGGACGTTGTTGGTATCCTCCGCGACGCCTTCAACGAAGATCACGCGGTCGCCAGCCGATGATTCCTGAAACGCGCCCGGAGAGATCTGCCCGGCGTCCTTTCGCGAATTCAGTTTGCCACGAAACTCGGCGCTCTGGGACACGGCCCAAGGGGAAAAGAAGAAGGCCAGAGCGGCGATGGTCGCTACCAGCGGCAAGGCAAAGACCAGTACCGGTCTGATCCACGCCGTCAGCGGCAATCCGGACGAGAACCAGACGACCATCTCGGAATCACGATAGCTGCGAGACAGAGTTAACAGGATAGCGATAAATGACGACAGCGACAGCAACACCGGCAGGTAGTTGAGCGACGCGAAGCCGAGCAGCGCCACCACCGCATCCGGCTCGACGCTGCCTTGCGCCGCTTCATTGAGCAGGCGGATCAACTGCGTGGTCATCATGATGGCGAAAAGCGCAGTGAAGACCCCGGCCGCGGAGTGGGTGAACTCGCGCCGAACCGCACGCTGAAAGATCATTCTTTGACTTTGGTGAAAAACTGCAGTGATAATCAGGGCTTCGAAAGAAGCACGCGTTGCCTGAGGAGGGGTAAGTGGAATTTAGCATAAAAAGCGGGAGCCCGGAAAAGCAACGCAGCGCCTGTGTCGTGGTAGGCGTCTTCGAACCCCGCAAGTTGACGCTGGCAGCCGAGCTGCTCGACAACGCCGCGCGCAACCATCTTTCCGACATCATTCGCCGCGGCGACATGGAGGGCAAGTCCGGCAGCACACTGCTGCTGCACAATGTCCCGGGAACCCTTTGCGACCGCGTCCTGCTGGTCGGACTGGGCAAGGAAAAGGAGTTCGGCGACAAGGAGTACTGTGACGCCGTCCGCAGCGCCGTACGTACACTCAATGAAACGGGCTCCTTCGACGGAACCGTTTTCCTGACCGAAACCAGCGTCAGGAAACGCAGCGCGGCCTGGCGCGTGCGCCAGGCGACGATTGTCGCCCAGGAGACCGTCTATCGTTTCGATCAGTTCAAAAGCAAGAAGGACAAGGTCCGCCGACCCCTGCGCAAACTCACCTTTGTCGTTGATCGACGAAACGAACTGGCGACCGCCGAGGAAGCACTCAACCAGGGCCAGGCGATTGCCGAAGGCATGGCTTTGGCCAAGAACCTGGCCAATCTGCCGGCCAATGTGTGCACCCCGACCTACCTCGCGGAGATAGCGCAAAAGCTGGCCGCGGAGCACAAGCTGGACTGCCAGATCCTCGACAGCGACGAGATGGCGGCATTGGGCATGCAGTCGCTGCTGGCGGTCGCCAAAGGCTCGCAGCAGCCACCAAGACTGATCATCCTGCAGCACAAGGGCGGCAAGGCCGATGACAAGCCCGTGGTCCTGGTCGGCAAGGGTGTCACGTTTGATAGTGGCGGAATTTCCATCAAGCCGGCCGCCGAAATGGATGAGATGAAGTACGACATGTGCGGCGCGGCCGGTGTGCTCGGCACCATCAAGGCGACAGCAATGATGAAGCTGCCGATCAATTTGACGGTAATCGTGCCTTGCACCGAAAACATGCCCGGGGGCGCGGCCACGCGGCCGGGCGATATCGTCACCTCAATGTCGGGCCAGACCATCGAGATCCTCAACACCGACGCAGAAGGCCGCCTGATCCTCTGCGATGCCCTGACCTATGCTGCGCGCTTCGAACCCGACATTCTGATCGACGTCGCGACCCTCACCGGTGCCTGCGTGGTCGCTCTCGGCCATGTCGCCACCGGTCTGTTCGCCAACAACGACACACTGGCTCGCGAACTGCTGCATGCCGGCGACGAGGCGCATGACCGGGCGTGGCAAATGCCCTTGTGGGATGACTACCAGGAGTTGCTCAAGAGTCCCTTCGCCGACATGGCAAACATTGGCGGCCGCTGGGGCGGCAGCATCACCGCCGCCTGCTTTCTCTCGCGCTTCACCCGGAAATATGTCTGGGCTCACCTCGACATTGCCGGTACAGCCTGGAAGTCAGGCACCGACAAGGGCGCAACCGGAAGGCCGGTACCCCTGCTCATGCACTATTTGCTGAAGCGCGTCGGAATACTCAATTGACACGAGTCTTCTTTTACCACAACGCCCCAGACCGGATTGTCGCCACCGCCGCTTTGATCGGCAAGGCTTTTGCGCAGAGGAAAGCCTTGCTGGTGTTTGCGCCGGAAGCCGAGGTGGCCGCCGCGCTTGATCGCCACCTGTGGATGGTTCCACCGACGGGTTTCATCCCCCACGTAGCGGTGAACTCGCCGCTGGCCACGGAAACATTGGTGCTGATCGCCGACACGCTTGACGCGGTGCCGCACGATGAACGCCTGTTCAACCTCTCTGCCGAAGTGCCGCCCGGCTTCTCCCGTTTTGCCAGCCTCATTGAAGTCGTCGGCCAGGATCGTGACGAGCGCGTCGCCGGCCGCAAGCGCGCCAGATTTTACAAGGATCGCGGCTACGACATCAGCTATGTCGATCTGTCGGGGCAAGGCTGATGGCCGAAGACGGTGATCTGATCCGTCGTGCCGACTCGCTGATCAACCCGGAGGCCGATCCTGCCGGCGTGGACCGTCGGGAAAGCTCGCGCCGCCTGCGCCGCCGCCGCAGTTTCATTGCCTCGGTCGACAGGCCGGTAAAACCAACGCCCCCCGACCGAAACGGCGCCGAAGATGAGGACCTGCCGGTACTCACCGAAGTCGTGTCGCCTGAAACCCTCCCGGAAGCGAAGGCGGCAGACATCGAAACCGAACTGCGCTCGATGCTTGCCACGGACCTTGCCGATGTCGTCGATCGGCAACTGCGCAACGATTTGCCCGAACTGATCAAAGCCGCTCTGTGCGGTGCCGCAGAGCAACTGCAGCGTGGCCTGGCGACCACCATCGAAACCGCCTTGCACGACTTTCTGTCGCAGCGCGGGCAAATGCGCCTGCCGCTGGAAGATCCCGGCGACGGCCTACAAGGCACGCCAGACGCACCCTAGGGGCCGGGCCGGAGTGACCATGCGATCCGGTATAATGCGCGCTCCCGTCATCCTTTAGTGCCCGCCATGGAACTCGCCAAGAGCTTTGAACCGGCAGACATCGAACGTCGCTGGTACCCCGAATGGGAAGCCAGAGGTTACTTCGGCGCCGGCCTCGATGCCGACAAAAAAGAGGCCTTCTGCATCCTGCTGCCACCGCCGAACGTCACCGGCACCTTGCACATGGGCCACGGCTTTAACCAAGCGATCATGGACGCGCTCACGCGCTATCATCGCATGCGGGGTGACAACACGCTGTGGCAACCGGGCACGGACCACGCGGGCATCGCCACGCAGATCGTCGTCGAGCGTCAACTCGACGCGCAGGGCATTTCGCGACACCAACTGGGCCGCGAAAAGTTTCTCGAAAAAGTCTGGGAGTGGAAAGAGTTCTCCGGCAACACCATCACCCGGCAGATGCGCCGCCTCGGCACCTCGCCCGACTGGAGCCGCGAGCGGTTCACGATGGACGCCGGGCTGTCGAGAACGGTCACCGAAACCTTCGTCCGCCTCTATCGCGAAGGCCTGATTTACCGCGGCAAGCGCCTCGTCAACTGGGACCCGGTACTGCATACCGCGGTTTCCGACCTCGAAGTGGTGAGCGAAGAAGAAGACGGTTTCATGTGGCACATCTGCTATCCACTGGCCGATGGCTCGGGTAGCCTGACCGTCGCCACCACGCGCCCGGAAACGATGCTTGGTGACACCGCGGTGATGGTTCACCCGGAAGACGAACGCTATCGGCACTTGCTCGGGAAAAGGGTCAAACTGCCGCTCTGCGATCGCGAAATCCCGATCATCGCCGACGCCTACGTTGATCTTGCCTTCGGCACCGGCTGCGTCAAGGTGACACCGGCGCATGACTTCAACGACTATGCGGTTGGTCAGCGCCACAAATTACCGATGATTTCTGTCCTGACCTTGGACGGAAAGATTAAGGGTTCGCCGTTGGATGACTTCACTTTTGGTCACAGGGCAGGAACTTCAAACTCGGTTCCAGCGAATCGCGAACTGGTAGGTAGGGCAACCAGCGAGATGATTCCAGAGAAGTATCACGGCATGGATCGCTTCGACGCACGCAACGCCATCGTCGCCGATCTTCAGGCCATGGGTTTCCTGGTCAAGACCGACAAGCACAAGCTCAAGGTTCCGCGCGGTGACCGCACCGGCGTGGTGATCGAGCCGATGCTCACCGACCAATGGTTTGTCGCGATGAGCAAGCCCACGGCCGACGGTAGCAGCATCGCCGGCAAAGCGCTTGAATGCGTCGCATCGGGCGAGATCAGGTTTTTCCCCGAAAACTGGATCAATACCTATAACCAGTGGCTGAACAACATTCAGGACTGGTGCATCTCTCGCCAGCTGTGGTGGGGCCATCAGATTCCTGCCTGGTACGGTGAAGCGGGGCAGATCTTTGTCGCCCATGACGAACCCGAAGCCCGGGCAATGGCCGCCGAACAAGGCTACTGCGGCGTGTTGGCGCGCGACCCGGACGTCCTCGACACCTGGTACTCGTCG
This sequence comes from Pseudomonadota bacterium, assembly GCA_029780075.1. Lineage (GTDB taxonomy): Bacteria > Pseudomonadota > Gammaproteobacteria > Burkholderiales > Rhodocyclaceae > Accumulibacter. The sequence continues at coordinate 3,575 of JAKOZI010000034.1, read as the reverse complement.
GCCCTGTGGCCCTTCTCGACGCTCGACTGGACGCCACAATGGCCAGCCGAGACAAACCCGGCACTGGACCTTTACCTGCCGTCGACGGTGCTGGTCACCGGCTTTGACATCATTTTCTTCTGGGTCGCGCGCATGGTCATGATGACCCGGCACATCACCGGCAAGATACCCTTCCGGCACGTTTATGTGCATGGGCTGATCCGCGATGCCGAAGGCCAGAAAATGAGCAAGTCGAAGGGTAATGTCCTCGACCCGATCGACCTGATCGATGGCATCGGCCTCGACGCCCTGATCGAAAAGCGCATCAGCGGCCTGATGAACCCCAAACAGTCCGAACAGATCGAAAAGCGCACGCGCAAGGAATTCCCCACGGGCATCCCGGCGTTCGGCACCGATGCCCTGCGTTTCACCTTCCTGTCGCTGGCCAGCCCAGGCCGCGACATCAAGTTCGACCTCAGTCGCTGCGAAGGCTACCGCAACTTCTGCAACAAGCTGTGGAACGCCAGTCGCTTCGTGCTGATGCACACCGCCGACCAGGACCTCGGCCTGACGGACTGCACACCCGATGCTTGCGGCTCGTCGCTGAGCTTTTCGTTCGCTGACCGCTGGATTGTCAGCAAGCTGCAGCGCACTGAGATGGAGATCGCGCAGCATTTCACTGACTACCGCTTCGACCTGTTGGCGCGCGCGGTCTACGAATTCGTTTGGGATGAATTCTGCGACTGGTATGTCGAACTGGCCAAGGTGCAACTGCAACACGGATCCGAGGTGGAAGTTCGCGCGACGCGCCGGACGCTGGCGCGGGTACTGGAAACGGTGCTGCGGCTGGCGCATCCGCTGCTGCCGTTCATCACCGAAGAACTCTGGCAGGTCGTCGCGCCAATCGCCGGCCGCAAGACGCAGGCCTCGGTGATGCTCGCCACCTATCCGCAGGCGCAGGCGGAAAAACTGGACCCGGCCAGCGAAGCCCGTGTCCAGCAACTGAAGAGCCTGGCCTACGCTTGCCGCAATCTGCGCGGAGAAATGAACCTGTCGCCAGCGCTGCGGGTACCACTGCTGGTCAGCGGCGACCGCCAGTCACTGCTCGGTTTCGCTCCGTATCTGAAAGCGCTCTGCAAGCTCTCCGAAGTGCAGATTGTCGACGATCTGCCAGGCGACGCCAGCGCACCCACCGCGATCGTTGGCGAAACCCGGCTGATGCTGCAGGTCCAGATCGACCTGGCCGTCGAATGCGAGCGACTGGACAAGGAAATCGCGCGCCTGCAGGGCGAAATCGGCAAGGCCCAAGCCAAACTCGCCAACGCGAGTTTCGTCGCGCGCGCTCCGGCGCCGGTGGTCGAACAGGAACGGCAGCGGCTGAACGACTTCGTCGCCACCCTCGAACAGATCGAACCCCAACGCCAACGTCTCAGGCGCAACTAGGCTGACGGTAGCGCTGGCGGGCAACGGTTCGTCGCGAATTCGGTTCGCGGCGAACCGGGTTCGACAATCACCGGAATCAGGCCGCGCAAGGCATTGCCCACGAAAACAGCGGCACTTCGGTGCAGGTCGTCGAGGCGCAGGATGCGTTCGACGGCACGCCCCGATTCAAGCAGCTTCCGCCGCAGGACGCCGGGAAGCAGACCACAGCCCAGCGGCGGCGTCAGCAGTACGTCGTCGCACTCGACAAAGATATTGCTGCGCGCCCCTTCACAAACCTCGCCGCGTTCATTCAGAAAGATGACGTCGAAAACCTCCGGGCGTGCATCGAGTCCGGCCAACGCCCGGTCATAGCGCGCGCGCGCCGTCGTCTTGTGGCGAAGCAGGTAATCGTCGGCCGCCAGCGTCTCATCGGCGACGGTCACCCGCCATTCCCGCACCTGCTCTTCGTCCAGGGGTGTGGCAACGACACGGCAGCTACCGGCATGAGTCAAGCTGAGGCGAACGCGAAGTACTCCCGTCGGCCACCTCACGGCCTCGTCTGCCAGCAGCGAAGAGAGGGGCGACATGTCACAGGCGAAGCCGAGGGCGCGCGCCGAAGCCTGCAATCGTTCAAGGTGCAGGCTTCGCAGGGGGTACGCTCCGTTTTCCAGGCGCAAGGTTTCGAACAACTCGAAGCCGGGATCGAAGCTGGTCAGAAAACTCGCCTTGAGCAAACACTCGGCATATTCGCGTGCAGGATCGGCGTCGGCGACGATGCCGCTACCGACCCCAAGTTTCCCGCGCTGACCTGCGGCCAGTTCAATGGTACGAATGGCGACGTTGAAACGACAATCGCCGCCTGGCGCCAGCCAGCCCAAAGCGCCGGTATACAGCCCGCGCGGCGTTTGTTCCAATTCGGCGATTTTTTGCATGGCGCTTATCTTCGGCGCACCGGTGATCGACCCACAGGGAAACAGGGCGCCGAACAGGTCTGCCAGATCCATCCCCGGGAGGTCCGCGGCCACCGTAGACACCATCTGCCAGAGTGTGGGATAGGCCTCGGTCTCGAACAGCGCGTCCACGCGGACTTGACCAGGTTGCGCCAGACGTCCCAGGTCATTGCGCAGCAGATCGACGACCATGACGTTCTCCGCACGCTCCTTCGCCGAGGCGAGCAATCCAGCGCGCTGTGCGGCATCATCCTGGGGCGTCGCGCCACGTGCCGCCGTACCCTTCATCGGTCGCGTCAGTACGCGGCTGCCGCAGCGCTCAAAAAAAAGCTCCGGCGAGAACGAAAGGATCGTCTCCTCCGCCGTGTAAATGTAGCCGCCATAACGAACGGGCTGGCGCTTGCGCAGGCGCGCGTAAAGGGCCAGCGGATCTCCGTAGACCTGGAAAGTCAGCGGGAAAGTAAGATTGACTTGGTAACAGTCGCCATCGGCAATCCAGCGGCGAATTTCCCGAACCTGAGTGGCATGTTGGGCCGCATCGATAGCCGATGACAAGTCGGCAATACCGGCAAGTCGCCGATGCTCGGGCAGCGCAGCCAGGCGCTCCGCGAGAAAGGCTGCGACGGCTCCTGCGTCCAGTCGCCGAGCGTTGGCGAATACCCAGGCACGCAACACGGGCCGGCCCGGGGGCGGCCGGGCCAATGCTGGCTCGAAGTTCGCGCCGAGGGCGTAGTCGGCCGCCAGAGCAACCCACTCGCCAGCGGCAGCGGCGGCCTCAAGCATCGCGAAAAGTGCTTGGGAATCGGCGGCCCCTTCAAGCTGATGGCAGCGACGACTGTCGGACAGCAACAAGGCGTTCCCGCCGTCATCGTCAAACAGGGCGAAATAGCCCCCTGCAGGCATCATTCAGTGCGCTTCCAGCAACGCAATCGCCAAACCCGTATGGCGTTCCTGCCGCGTAGCCGGTCTTTACTTGCGCTTGAGGTAATACTCGAAAACGCTGTTCGCCTCCGAACTGGACAGCAACTCATTGCCCGTCTGCCTGGCGAAAGCCTCGAAATCCTTGACCGAACCCGGGTCGGTCGCAAGCACATGCAGCACCGCCCCGGACGACATCTCGGACAATGTCTTTTTGGTGCGCAGAATCGGCAACGGGCAATTCAGCCCCTTGACGTCTAATTCTCGGTCGAAATGCATGGTCTGGTCCACAACGAAACTGAGGGC